>CAWWAF010000008.1:0-62720 GCA_963934795.1 uncultured bacterium | reverse complement strand
TCCGGGACCCCCGAAGCCGAGGAGACGCCGGTGCCGCCCTCTGCGCCGGAGCCGGCCACGGTGCCGGAGCCGTCCGTGGCGCCACGGCCCGCCCTTCGGGCGCGTCTGCGGAGCTGGTCTCGCGGTTGGCCAGGGCGGCTCGTTCGCTGGGGCGCTGGCGCGCTCGCGGTGACAGTCGCGGTGGCGATCGTCGCCACGGTCACGATCGACCTCGGTCCGCTGGTTCGTGGCCGCGCCGAGGACGCCGCGTCCAACCAGCTGGATCGCGAGGTCAGCATCGGTCGCATCGGGATGTATCTCATGCCCGGAAAGTTCCTCGTTGAGGACCTGTTCATCGCTGGCCTCACGCCAGACGATGAACCGTTCATGACGGCGGAACGGATCGCGATCTCCGTGGATTGGCTGGCCCTGCTGCATCGAGAATTCCTGGTCGATGCCGAGATGACGAACTGGCGGATGCGCGCCGAGTCATACGCCGACGGCACGCAGAGCTTTCCGGCGTTTGTGCCGAACCGGAGCTCGGACGAGCAGGAGACGGTCGAGCCCGACCCTTCGGCGCCCGACAAGGACGACGAGGACGACGACCGATGGGTCGCCACGCTGCGCCATCTGGGTGCGACCCAGGGTGAGTTTGTGCTGGAGGACTACGGCTCGAACTTTGGCGTGGTCTGCGCGAACCTCACCGTCACCATCACCAAGATCTTCGACTACCGGGGCGACGCATCGTGTACCGGTGGCAGCATCCGTGTCAGCGATTTTGAGCCGATGTGGATGGACATGGCGACGAACTTCCTGCTCGACGGGAGCCAGGTGTCTCTGAGCCGGATCGACGTGGAGACCGACGGCGCCAGTACGAGGCTTGCGGGCGATGTAGACATGCGCAATTTGTCGGAGATGACCTACGAGTTGGAGTCGGACCTCGACCTGCCGCGTTTGCGCGAAATATTTTTTGCCGACGACGGCTTCACCACTTCCGGCGAGGCCCACTTTACTGGAACGTTTCACAAGTTCGAAGACGGGTACGACCTGAGTGGAGCGATCACCAGCCCGCTCTTCGGCCTCGACACCGACGCGGGGCCATTCCGGTTCCCCAGCCTCGAGGGCCAGCTGGTCTGGCAGCGCGATCGCTTCGACATGTGGGACGTGACGTCCACGCTCTTTGGCGGCGATGTGCGGGCCGAACTCAAGACCTTCGGCACCAAGGACCCGTGGCAGGGGACCTTCGACGCCTACTACGAGGACGCCGATGTCGTCGAGTTGACGCGGTTCTTCGAGCTCGGGGGTGTCCAGCCAATCGCCCGGGCGTCCGGTCACAACCAGATGGAGTGGCCAACCGCTCCGGCTGGGGGATCCCGTCATACCGGGTCCATGCAGGTGCATCCGCTGGAGGGTGTGACGCTGGCCACGGCAGAGCTGCCACCCGGCGCCGCTCAGCGCGTGGCGTCCCGAGCTGGGCAGCAGCCAGACCTGACGACCACCGAGTTCCAGGTGGGAGGCGCACTGGACTATGTGCTCGAGGGGGACGCGATCGAGCTGACCTCGGGTTACATCGCCACACCGTCAACCCATGTGACGTTCGACGGACGAACCGGGGGTGACGTCCAGACGCGTATCCCGTTCAAAGCGACGAGCTCCGACTGGCAGGAGGGCTACCGACTCATGACAGCGGTGATGACCGCGGTCGGGTCGCCGACCGACCCATTCGAGGTGGACGGGGCGGGCACGTTCGAGGGGGTCATGCTGGGCGACCTGACGCAACCCCGCGTGGAAGCCACGTTCGCCGGCGAGGCGCTACACGCCTGGAACGTCGATTGGGGGGTCGGGGGCGGCGGGATTGTTGTGGACAACGGCTATCTGGAGGTGAGGAACGGGCTGTTCCGGAACGACGGGGCCGCATTCGGCGCGGACGGCACGTTCTCGATTGGTGGGTCCGACCTTGACGGCGGCGAAGACATCAATGCGGTCATCACCATGGTGTCGTTTCCGACGTCGAGCATCCGGTCGGCATTCGGACTGGAAGACGGCTACACCATCGACGGGCCGGCCACCGGCGAGGTGCGCCTCTATGGTCCGTTCCGCGCGATGTTCGGGTACGGACAGGTCGTGCTGGAGCAGCCGACCGCCTACGGCGAACCGATCGATTCGGCCTCGTCCGGGCTGCGGTTCGAGGGAAACGGTGTCCGTCTCGACGGGTTCGAGATGCGCAAGGGGGCCGGGACCGTGACCGGTGCCGCCTTCATCGGCTGGGACGCGTCGTATGTCTTCAACTGGGACGTGCGCGATCTCGAGATCAACACGGTGACCAGCATGCCGGCGCCACCGGAGCCGCTGTCTGGCGTCGTCAATTTCAACATCGCGGGAGTCGGGACGTTCGACGATCCGCGCTATGACGTTCGCGGTACCGTCGTCGATCTGTTCGTGGGGGACGAGGAGATCGGGCAGGTCACGGCGCGTCTGAGCGTTCGCGACGACCTGCTGACGGTCAATCTCGAGGGGGCGTCGTCAACACTGGCGGTGTCGGCAGCCGGTCAGGTGGAGATGACTGACATGCTGGCCGATTTGCGGGTCCGGGTGACCAACGCGTCCCTCGCACCCTATGTCCGGATGTTCGACCCGAGGTTGTCACCATACACGTCCGCCGTGGTGAGCGGGTCCGCGCACATTCAAGGCCAGCTGCAGGCGGACCGCGTACGGATCGACGCCACCATTGAACAGGCCGACCTGACCTTGCTTGAATACGACCTGCGCAACGACGGTCCGATCGAACTGCAGCTCGATGGCCAAGCCATCGGCATCGATCGGCTCCGGCTCGTCGGCGAGGGGACGGCGCTCGATCTGTCCGGCTCGGTCGATTTGGCCACCGACGCGCTCGCCTTGGCCATCGATGGGGACGCCAATCTCGGCATCCTGAGGGGTCTCGTGCCGGACCTCCGCGGGTCCGGAGTGGCTCAGGTGCGCACCCAGGTGGGAGGAACGTTTGCCCTGCCAGAGCTGGCTGGACAGGCCGCGTTACTCAACGGGCGTATACGGCACATCGGTCTGCCCCACGGGTTGGAAGCGATCAACGGACGGGTGCTGTTCGAGCAAGGCGGCCTGCGTTTCGACGATGTCCCGGCGGTCATGGGTGGGGGCGCGGTCACGATCGGCGGTCGTGTCGGGTTGGACGGTGTCGACCTGCAGGAGCTGGCCATCACGCTGACCGGTCGCGAGATGCAGTGGCGCTATCCCGTCGGGTTTCGTTCGCTCGTTGACGCCAACTTGGTGCTGCGCGGGACCGCCGCCAGCCCGGTGCTGGCCGGTACCATCGACGTGCGAGACGCTAACTTGCTGGACGGACTCGACCTTGGCACCGGCTTGTTCAGCGGCGGTGAAGACGAGCTCGACATCGAGGATCCGGGGGCCGACGCGTCGGTGCTTCCGCTTGCCCTGGATATTCGCGTCGTGGCGCCATCCAGTTTGCGAATGACGAGCAATGCGGTGCGCGTCGTCGCCAGCGCCGACCTGACGGTCCAGGGGACCTATGACGCGCCGCAGTTGTTCGGCTCCGCCGACATGGAGAGCGGAGAGGCATTCTTCGAGGGCCTGCGGTATCGGTTGAACTACGGCACGATCAGTCTCGCCAATCCGAACAAGATCGAGCCATTCGTCAACGTCGAAGTTGAGACCAGCGTCCGTGTGCCGGGTCAGACCTATCGCGTCACGGTGCAGGCCACCGGAAGCACGGATGACCAGTTCGCGCTGACGTTCTCCTCGGATCCTCCGCTGCCAGAGGTCGATGTCATCGGCCTGCTGCTGGGCGACATTCGCAATCCTCAGAGCGCCGACCTGCGCGCAGCCAGGTCGCCTCAACTGGCGCAGCAGCAGCGCATTCAGGCCAGTGCCGCGCGTTTGCTGACGAGTTCCCTGTCGGCTGGCGTGGGCCGTGTGGTCGAAAAGTCGATTGGTGTCGACTCCTTTCAGATCACACCGTCGCTGGGTGACCCCTCATCGCAACAGTCAGCACAGCTCAATCCGACCGCGCGCGTGCTGATCGGTCAGCGGCTTTCTGACCGCGCGCACTTGATGTTGTCGCGCGCGATCAGCGGCGCCAATCGCGACCTCATCGTGGTGCTCGAGTACGACCAGGGGGATCGGCTGTCGTGGATCGTGTCCCAGAATGAAGACCGCACCTATGCGCTCGATTTTCGTGTGAGGCACGCCTTTTGAGCCGAGGGTCAGTATGGCTGCTGGCCGCGGTGTTGGTCGGCGTGCCAGCCTCGAGCCGAGCCGCATCATTCTCGGACCTCGTCGGGCAACCGGTGGCCGAGGTGCGCGTGGTGCGCGACGGCGTGGCCACCCAGGACCGTGCGATTCTGGAGTTGATCGAGACTCGCGCCGCCGAGCCATTCTCCCTTCGACAGGTGCGAGAGAGCGTGGTCCATCTTTTTACCCTTGGCGACTTCGCCGATGTCCAGGTGAGCGCGACGTCGGATGCTCGCGGCGTGGTCGTGCGCTACGACCTGATCCCGGTCCGCACGACGGGACCGGTGGAGATTCGCGGCAATCTCGGTCTTCCCTCTGAGGCCATCCTCGATCCGATTACCCGTCGTTTCGGGCGTGCGGTCCGCGTGGACCAGATCCCGGCCGTGGTCGCGATGATCGAGGAGATCTATCGCGAGGCTGGACGGTTCGCGGTACGCGTCAATGCAGACACGGTCGACGGTCATCTGGTGTTGGACATCGATCAAGGTCCGGCGGCCCTTGTCGAGCATATCGACGTGCGTGGTGTGTCAGAAGAGGACCGCCCGGGCGTTTTGAGGAGACTTGGGCTCGAGGACGGCGCGGCGTACGACCCTGTCCGGCTGGAGACGCGGCTCGAGGAGTACGAGGCGGATGTGCGCAGCCGGCGGTACTACGAAGCACGTTTTGGTCATGATGTGTCGCCCAGTCCGGACGGGCGCGCGGTGGATCTAGTACTCGACCTGCAGACCGGCTCGCCGGTGGCGGTGGTCTTCGACGGTGACGACGTCCCCGAGGCGCGCCTGGAAGAACTGGTGCCTATCGCGCGCGAGGGGTCCATCGACGAAGACCTGCTCGAGGATTCGAGCTTGCGGCTGGAGACGCACTTGCGCGGACTCGGGTATCGAGAGGCACGCGTCACGCACCGTCGGTCGGTCGAGTTGGGAGAGTTATCGGTCGTCTTTTCCGTGGAGCGTGGTCGTGTCCATCGCGTCGGCACCGTGCGATTCGACGGGCACCAGGCCGTGTCGGACGTGGAGCTCGCGGCGTTGTTCGGGCTGGCCCCTGGTCTCCCGCTGGTGATGTCGGACATCGAGCAGGGTGTGGCCGCTGTCAGGACGTTCTACGCCCGGCTCGGCTACAGCGATACCCAGGTCGTCCCGGTCCTCAGCGAGGTGGACCCATCGCTGGCTGACGGCCCCGACGGGGTGGACCCGGATGGGGACATCCATCTGGACTGCGCGGTCCAGATCATCGAGGGGACTCGCACGACGGTCGGTACCGTGACGTTCAGCGGGAACGACGCGCTTGCGGCTGGCCCGCTGGGGGCGCTGCTTGAGACGATGCCTGGGGTGGCCTACTACGCGCCGCGCCTCGAGGCAGATCGACGGCGTATCCGAGCCCACTACCTCAACGAGGGCTACGAGACGGTCCGTGTCGACGCCCGCGCCAGATTCGGCGACGGTGACGCGAACGTGGACGTGGCCTTTGAGGTGGCGGAGGGTGTCCAGGTCTTCGTGGACCACGTGCTTGTCGTGGGGACGAGGCAGATCGCGCCGGCCACCGTTCGCTCCGAAGTGACCCTGCGCCCCGGCGAACCGCTGGGAGTCGACGACGAGATCGAGACGCGCCGCCGGTTGAACGGGTTGGGACTGTTTCGTCGGGTCGATATTGTGACGTTGAGTCACGGAAGCGGCGACCGACGCGACGTGGTCGTGGTCGTCGAGGAGGCGCCGGCCACGAGTGTGGGGTACGGCGGGGGCGTTGAGGTCACCCAGCGGCTCCGGGCCAGCGAGGGGGGCGCTGCGGCCGAGCGTTTGGAGCTGGCGCCGCGCGGGTTCTTCGAGATCGGTCGACGTAACTTGTGGGGCAAGAATCGCGCGGTGGACTTGTTCACCAGGGTCAGCGTGCGTCGCAAGGACGATCTGGATGCGCCGACGCCGACCTCGAACATTGGGTTCAACGAGTACCGGATGCTGCTGAACTACCGCGAGCCGCGGGCCTTCGGACGCGCGGGTGACCTGCTCATCTCTGGATTCATCGAGCAGACGATTCGGCCCAGTTTTGATCTGTTCGGGCGCGGCGTGAATGTCGGACTGAGACGGGCCATCGGTTTCACGATGACCGGCAGCGTCGGCTATCGCTACGGTCAGAACCGGCTGACGAATGCCCAGTTTCTTGAAGAGGAGGCACCGCTCGTCGACCGGCTGTTCCCAACCGTGACGCTGTCGACGTTTTCCGCCGGGCTGGTGAGGGACACGCGCGACGATCCGCTCGAGCCGACGCGAGGGGCGTTTTTCGGCGTCGAGTCCGACGCTGCGTTTCGGGGCATCGGATCCGAGGTGGGGTTTGTGAAGACCTCATTCCAAGGGGCCGTGTTTCGGCGGCTGCCCCGCGATCTGGTGTTCGCTGCCGGCGGCCGTCTCGGCCTGGCGCGCGGCTTCGACCGCGCGGTGAGCCTCAGCGCTCCCCCGGTCTTGGTCGAGCGCGAGGACGGCGTGCTGGTCTTCGTCGACACGGGCGAGGTGAGGTCGGTGCAGATTTCGGATCTGCCGGCGAGCGAACGGTTCTTCGCCGGAGGGGACACCACGGTGCGAGGGTTTGCGCTGGACCGCCTCGGCACCGGGCCGACTGTGGACCAGCCGGGTGAGGCCCCGACGATTGGTCCGAATGGGTTTCCCACCGGGGGGAATGCGATGCTCGTGGTGAATACCGAACTGCGCGTGCCGGTTACGGCCGCCATTCAGATGGTCGGGTTCTTCGATGTCGGCAACGTCTTTGACCGCATCGGACACTTCCAATTGGGTGAGATTCGCGGGAGTGCGGGATTCGGGGTCCGCTATCGGTCGCCCGTGGGACCAATTCGCGTCGACCTGGGATTCAAGCTGGACCGTCGGGAATTTGCCGGCGAGCGGGAGCCGCTGACCGCGTTGCATTTCAGTATCGGGCAGGCCTTCTAATGCGACATGCCGTCCGGCTCCTCACCGTGTGTGTGGCCAGCAGCGCGGTCATCGGCGCGGGGCAAGCCCCGGCCCCGGCGTCGATGGATCTCGTTGACAGAGTAGTGGCGGTCGCCTCGAACCACGTCATCATGTTGTCCGATGCGCGAGCGTTCTTGGCGCTCAGGCTCGTCGATACGGCCGGCGTCTCGGATCCGATTCCCTCCATTTCGACCACGCTGATCGAACGTCGGCTCGTGCTGGCCGAGATTCCTGCCAACCTGATCGCCGAGCCGTCGCGTGCGGAGGTCGATCGCAGCATGGCCGTGGTCGCGGAGCGACTTGGCGGGGACGAGGTACTGGCTAGTCTGCTCCCCACCGTCGGCTTCACGCGGGACGACCTGAGCCAGGTGCTGCGCGAGGACCTCCGAGTTGAGCGCTATCTGGCGCGTCGGTTCCCCGGGGCGCGACAGCCGACGCAAGAGGAACTCGACGTCTGGATGCGGGAGCATGCCGACCCGCAGTCCACGAGCCCGACGCCGTCGATCGAGGCTGCCCGTGATGAGGCGCGCCGTCAACTAACTCAGGCACTGCGACAGGCGTCGATCGATGCGTGGGTCGCGACCCTCGTCGATCGCGGCGATGCCTACCGCGTCCCGTAGATCCCCCCCCAAACCAGCCCAACGTCGTGGCTGAACGGTCACTGGACGCCTCGGCTGTGCCATCCGGTCACGGTGCCAGGGCACTCGCCATGTTGTAGGCGATGAGAATTTCCACCAGATTGAAGCCCGAGTGGCAGATGACCGGAGCGACGATGCTCCGCCGTTTCAGATAGAGCACGCCCCAGAACGCGCCAAGCAAGCCGGTGATCAGTGCGGCGTCACGCCCCTGCACGAGATGGCCGAGGCCGAACGCGATACTGAAGACGACCAACCCGAGGACCGGTCCGCCCAGGTGCGTTTCGAAGCGTCTTAGGACAAAAGCGCGCTGTACTTCTTCGCGAATGCCTCCGGCGACGACGGCGACGAGCGCGAACGCGGCGGCGGCGGCTGGGGAGTCGATCAGCGCCTCCAATGGGTTCTCTGTCACGTTGTGCAGCCAGGGTGCGACCTTGAACACGATGGTGGAGGTCACGGCCAGCAGGATCAACGCGACCGGCACGAGCAAGAGACCCAGGGTGGCTTCTCGTCCGAGGGGGCGCCGGCCAAAGAACACCGCGCGAGGGGACTCCCGTCGTAGTCGGAGAAAGACCCAGATCAGTCCGAGCACCAACGCCGCGTCAAGCAGCGATAGTCGCACCACATAGGATAGTGACAACGCGCCGTCCGGAGGCACGTTTCCGCTCACCGTGAGCAACAGAATGAGCGCCAGTTGCGTCGGAAATCCGGAACAGAGGAGAACCTCAAGCAGCGCGATAAGCCGCTCGAGACTTGACGGCGGGGCCGATGGTGTCGGAAGTGCGTCAGAACTGCTCGCGAGGGCCCGATCTGGCAGGTTCGGTACGTCCCCGATCGGCATTCGCGGACTGTATCATAGGAACTGATCGCCACTTGGATATGTTGAAACAGCTATATCTTGCGATTGACCTAAAAGGAAAGCACAACATCTTGTGGGTATTTCTTGACAATCGCGATATCTGGGCACATAGTAGGCGAACTTGAGCGGGTGCAGCGTTTTCGAAATTTCCGAGTGGCCTGTCTCATGAATTTGGGGTCATTTTCGCCGTAATTACACTGTGTGACGGCTCGATCTGACCGGCCGCGACGTTGGCCTATTGCATGGGGCTGAGGCGTCGACTCGCGCTGGACGATCTGGCCGGCGGCATCCCGAATTCACGAGGGAGGTCATTGGTGTTCGACTCGTTGTGACACCCGCATGGTTGTCCCCAAGAGACTCCGTGACACCACTCAGATGTCACGCGTCGAAAGGAGTTGCTACATGCCGAGAGGCGCTGCCCGCGAAACCGAAGCTGTCGACCCACCAGTTAACGTGAACACCGATATTCCGACCCAGCCGGGTTTGGAATTCCCGCGATTTTTTTCTGATGAAGGCACCGACCCATTCGACGAGATCGAGTGGGAGTCCCGGGTCGCGCTCATTGGCAGCGAGCAAGGCGAGGTCGTGTTTGAGCAGCGCGACGTCGAGATTCCCGCGTTCTGGTCGCAGCAGGCCACGAACATCGTCGTCTCAAAGTACTTTCGTGGACCGATGGGGTCGCCTACGCGTGAGCGTAGTGTGAAGCAGCTCATCGGACGCGTCGTCGATACCATTACCGAATGGGGTCGGACGAAGAAGTATTTCGCGAGTGAAGACGACCTCCAGGCATTCAGCGACGACCTGAAACATCTACTGGTCTATCAGAAGGCCGCGTTCAACAGCCCGGTCTGGTTCAATTGCGGCTTCGAAGAAGCCCCCCAATGTTCCGCCTGCTTTATCAACTCCGTGGAAGACACCATGGAGTCGATTCTCACGCTGGCTCGGACGGAAGGGATGCTGTTCAAGTTTGGTTCCGGCACAGGGACTAACTTGTCGTCGATTCGCTCGTCGCGTGAACTGTTGGGTGGCGGCGGCACTGCTTCCGGCCCCGTCTCGTTCATGAAGGGCTACGACGCGTTCGCGGGAGTGATCAAGTCGGGCGGTAAGACCCGTCGGGCCGCGAAGATGGTTGTGCTTGATGTCGACCATCCGGACGTCGTCGACTTCATCAACTGCAAGGTCGATGAGGAACGCAAAGCCTGGGCGCTGATCGATGCGGGCTACGACGGATCGTTCACGGGCACGGCGTACTCCTCGGTCTTCTTCCAGAATTCCAACAACAGCGTTCGGGTGTCGGACGACTTCATGCGCGGCGTGCTCGACGACGGTGAGTGGAATACGCGGGCGGTGACCGACGGTCGGGTCATGGACACCTACAAGGCGCGCGAGGTGATGCATCTGATCGCGGAAGGCACGCACGTGTGCGGCGATCCGGGGATGCAGTTCGATACGACCATCAACGACTGGCACACCTGCCCCAACACCGATCGGATACGCGCGTCGAACCCGTGTTCCGAGTACATGTTCCTCGATGACTCGGCATGCAACCTCGCGTCGCTCAATTTGATGAAGTTCGTGGGCGACGATACCGGGGCGTTCGACGCGCCCGCATTCGCGGCCGCGGTGCGGACCCTCATTACGGCCCAGGAGATCATCGTCGACTGCGCGGGCTATCCGACCGAAGCGATTGGGAAGAACAGTCACGCCTACCGGCCATTGGGTCTCGGGTATGCGAACCTCGGCGCGCTGTTGATGTCCCGCGGGCTCCCGTACGACAGTGACAAAGGCCGTGATTGGGCCGGCACGCTGACCGCGCTGATGACGGGCGAGGCCTACGCGCAGTCAGCTCGAATTGCCCGCGATCAAGGGGGACCGTTTACCGGCTTCCCGGCCAATCGAGAACCGTTCTTGCGCGTCATGCGAAAGCATCGTGAGGCGCTGAAGGGGATCAACGCGGACCATGTCCAAGCAGACGTGCTTGCGGCCGCTGGCCAGTCCTGGCGCGACGCGCTGGACTTGGGCGAAGAGTTCGGCTATCGAAACGCGCAGGCCACGGTCCTCGCGCCCACCGGTACCATCGGCTTCATGATGGACTGCGATACGACCGGCGTCGAGCCGGACATCGCGCTGGTCAAGTATAAGAAGCTGGTCGGCGGTGGGCTCATGAAGATTGTGAACCACACCGTGCCGATGGCGCTCGCCCGCTTGGGATACGCCCAGAATGAAGTCGATGCCATCGTCGCCTACGTCGACGAGCACGAGACCATCGAGGGTGCGCCCCATCTTGACCCGGCCCACCTGGATGTATTCGATTGCGCGTTCAAGCCGGCGAACGGGTCCCGTTCAATCCATTACATGGGACACGTCAAGATGATCGGGGCGACCCAGCCGTTTATCTCCGGTGCCATCTCAAAGACGATCAACGTGCCGAACGATGCGACCGTCGAGGACGTCGAGCAGGCGTATGTCGACGCGTGGCGCCTCGGCACCAAAGCGGTGTCGATCTATCGTGACGGCAGTAAGCGCATGCAGCCGCTCAATACCTCCCGCGATGGCAAAGCGAAAAAGACGGAGGTCGAGGCCGCGACGCCACCACCGGCTCGACGTCGGCTACCGGACGAACGACAGGCCATAACCCACAAGTTCGACATTGCCGGGCACGAAGGCTACATCACCGTCGGCTTGTTCGAGGACGGAACGCCGGGAGAGATTTTTCTGGTGATGGCCAAGGAAGGCTCGACGATTTCAGGATTTGCGGATGCGTTCGCGCAAGCAGTCTCCTACGCCCTGCAGTATGGCGTGCCGCTCCAGGTGTTGGTCGACAAGTTCTCTCACGTGCGGTTCGAGCCGTCCGGCATCACAAAGAATCCCGGTGTCCGCGTGGCCAAGTCGATCGTCGACTATGTGTTCCGGTGGATGGCGACGAAGTTTCTGTCGGCAGAAGCGCAGTTCCACGCTGGGGTCAACGTGCCGCAGGAGAACACGACGGTGGCGAGCCCACAAGAGGTCGACCAGAGGCGTGCGGAGCATGTGGGGGGCGAGTCTGGCGTCGGCGCTACTACGGTCGACGATGGGAATTCGGCAGCCCGAGGGGCTCCGTTCGCCATCCAGAACGATCAGGACGCGCCGCCCTGCTCAACCTGCGGCTCCATCATGATCCGGAACGGCAGTTGCTATAAGTGCGTCAACTGCGGCGCCACCAGCGGGTGCGCGTAGCGGTGCGGCGCCGGACATTCACCACGGACTAGACCGCCGAGCGGTGACGCGACGAGCGCGTCTGGTCGCCACCGCTCCCGGTTCAGCGGGCGTCCGCCGTGTCGTCCTGACCTTCGCTCTCAACCTCGCGCTCCACCGTGCCGAAGTAGGCCAGCCCCACCAGCAAAGCGCCGAACAGCGCTCGGGCGATTTGCGGTTCTGGGGCCACCTGCCCGTAGAGGCGCGCGGCGCTGTGCAGTGACAACGACTGCAGACCGAAAAACGCCGTGAGGGCGAGCGCGAGACCGCCTGGGAGCCCCACCCGGACAAGCACCGCTGCGGCTATCAACATCGCGCCCAGCACGATCGCGATCAGGTTGGCGATCCACGCCAGCTGCGACGGACCGAGGAGATCCGCGAACGCGGCTCCAAGTGAGTAGAGGCCGTAACCAGTCATCCCGAGTGTGGCGGCGGTCAACATGGTGATGGTGAGGTATTATGCGTGCCTTGTGTCTGAGCGCCTAGCTGCCGATTGCACGGCCACACGTTGCACCACCCCCAGACGACGATTCGGTTGGTTCGGGGTCAGCCTGCTGGTGCTCGTGGGGGTCTGGTTGGTGTCGGAGGGCCGTGTTGGCGCCGCCGGCAGGCAAGGGGCGCCGACGGCCGGATTCGATCGCATTCTCGACCAGTATGTGCGAGACGGATTCGTGTACTACGCAGCGTTGAAGATAGAGCGCCGGGCCATCGACGAGGTGATCGCATCGTTGGCCGCAAAACCGCCAGCCTTCGACGCGTGGTCCGAGCCCCGCCGGCTGGCGTATTGGATTAATGGGTACAACGCGCTTGTCTTGCGTTCGGTGATTGACGCCTATCCGATTCGTGGGACATCGGCTGAGTTTCCGCCCAAGAGCGTCATGCAGATTCCTGGCATGTTCACCGGGCGTACACACGGGATCGCCGGGGAGCAGCTGACCCTCCAGGCGATTGAGGAAGAGCGGATCGCACCGTTCGACGATCCACGGGCCCATCTCGCGCTTGGCCGCGGGGCGGTGGGGAGTCCGCGCCTACGCAGCGAGCCGTTTCGCGAGCACGAACTCGAAGCGCAACTGCAAGCGGCGGTCGCCGACTTTGCGACGACCCCCCGACATGTCACGGTGGACCGTCCCGCCGAACAGGTGTTGGTCAATGCGTTGCTGGGGTGGCAAGCGGAGCGATTCGCCGGCCTCGCTGGCGCGGATAGTGGGACCGGGCGCACCGCGCTCGAACGCGGCGTCGTGTCGCTGATCGGCCCGGCGTTGTTCCCCTCCGAGCGTGCCTTCCTGGCGGAGAATACCTTCCGGCTCGCGTATCACGAGTTCGACTGGCGACTGAATGATTTGACCGGCGGGAGGCCGTAGATTGTGGATTTAGGACTCGCTGGCAAAGTTGCGGTGGTCACCGGGTCGAGTCGCGGCCTGGGCTTGGCGAGCGCCAAAGCGCTTGTCAGTGAAGGCGCGCGAGTCTGCGTCAGCGCCCGCGGTCGCGCGCGTCTCGGTGAGGCTGTCGCCGAGCTGCGAGCCGTGGCCGGCGCGGACGACTCCGTGGTCGGGGTCGAAGCCGACCTCAGCACGGCCGATGGGGTCGCGTCCGTCATCGACCGTACGGTCGATGCCTTTGGCGGGCTCGACGTCCTGGTCAACAACGTTGGCAAGGCCGGTGGGACCGACATCGTCGACACCGCCGACGCTGAGTGGCAGGCCGCGCTCGAACAGACCCTGTATCCAGCCATACGGGCATCTCGGCTGGCCGTGCCGCTCCTGCGGCGACGCGGCGGCGGCGTGATCATCATGATCGCGTCGATCTGGGGCCGGGAGTCGGGTGGTCGCATGGCCTACAACGCCGTGAAAGCGGCGGAGATCAGTCTGGCGAAGGCGCTGGCCGGTCAGCTCGCGGGCGACAACATCCGCGTGAACAGTGTGGCCCCCGGGTCCATTTCATTTCCCGGCGGTTCCTGGGCGACGCGTCAGGCTGAAGACCCGGACGGGATGGCCGCGTTCATCGCGCGCGAGCTGCCATTCGGCCGGTTCGGACGAGCCGAGGAAGTCGGGGACCTCGTGGCGTTCCTCGCGTCCTCCCGCGCCAGTTGGGTCAGCGGCGCCTGCATCACGGTCGATGGCTGCCAGTCGAAGTCCCTCATTTAGCACGACGTCTTATTTTCGCCCTTGTTTCGCTTCTTGATCGTCTTTACTTCGCCTGCTAGCATGGACGCCCATGCGTGGAGCGTCATCACCTGAGCTGGCCGGATCACGAACGGCGCCACTGCTGTCCCAGGGACAGCGCGATGCGGCGCTGCAAGCGGTCCTTGAGGACCTGGCTCCGGGCAGCCGCGCTGATCTCTTGTCCGACACCGCCCTGGTACCAGCCGAGGCTGACATCGTCACCGCGTGGCGCCGTCTTCCAGCGGAGGCGGCGCAGTTTGCCGACTTTCCGGATGGCATCGACACGCGGCTACGAGCCGCGTTAGCCGCGGGTGGCATCAGCCGCCCCTATACCCATCAGGCGGACGCGATGGCACACGTGTTGGCCGGACGGCACGTCGTCACCATTACCCCCACGGCGTCAGGCAAGACGTTGTGTTACAACGCGCCCGTCCTCAGCGGGATTCTTCGGGACCACTCCACGCGTGCGCTCTATCTATTCCCGACCAAGGCACTCGCGCAGGACCAACTGGCTGAGTTGCTCACGCTAACCGCCCGGCTCGAGGAGCACGTCTCGATTGGCGCCCACACGTACGACGGCGACACGCCGCAGGACGCGCGACGCGCGGTGCGAGGGCGCGCGCACCTGGTGTTGAGCAACCCGGACATGCTGCACTCCGGCATCTTGCCGCACCACCCACGGTGGGCGAAGCTGTTCGAGAATCTGCGGTATGTCGTGATCGACGAGCTCCACGCCTACCGTGGTGTCTTTGGCAGCCATCTCGCCAACATCCTTCGGCGGCTCCGGCGTGTGTGCGCGCACTACGGATCGGCGCCGGTCTTCATCTGTTCGTCGGCGACCATCGCCAACCCTCAGGAGTTGGCGGAGGGACTCACGGGCGAGACGGTCGAACTCGTGGAGCGCAATGGGGCGCCTCGCGGCGAGAAAATCTTCGCGCTGGTCAATCCACCAGTGGTCAATCCGCAGCTCGGTATTCGGCGGTCGTACGTGGCCGAAACACGCCGGCTGGCGACGATGTTCCTCAAGCGCCGCCTCCAGGTGATCGTGTTTGCGCAAAGTCGGCTGGTGACCGAGATACTGACGACCTACCTCAAGGCAGCCTGCCGGGGCCTTCCCGGGGGCGCCGAGGCGATTCGGGGCTATCGAGGAGGCTATCTCCCGATTCGACGGCGAGACATCGAGCGCGGGCTGCGCGCTGGCACCGTGTCTGGCGTCGTGTCGACCAGCGCGCTCGAGCTCGGTATCGACATCGGGGCATTGGACGTGTGCGTGATGGCCGGGTACCCAGGCACGATCGCTGCGACGTGGCAGCGGGCCGGTCGGGCAGGGCGTCGCAGTACGCGCTCGGTGGCGATCATGGTGGCCAGCAGCGGGCCCATCGACCAGTTCATCGTTCAGCACCCGGACTACTTTTTCGAGGGGTCGCCTGAGCACGCCCTCATTAACCCCGACAATTTGCAGATCCTGCTCGACCATATCAAGTGCGCGGCGTTCGAGCTGCCGTTTGCGCCGGGCGAACAGTTCGGCCAGGAAGATCTGCAGGCTGTGCTGGGACTGCTGCGCGAAGAGGGGTTCGTCGATCTCGTCGACGAGTCCTGGCATTGGCTGCACGAGTCGTATCCCGCCGACGCGGTCAGTCTTCGCTCCGTCTCATCGGATAATTTCGTGGTCGTTGATGTGTCTGACGAGACCACGCTCATCGCGGAGGTGGCCTTCAGTGCCGCGACCTCGACGCTATACGAGCAGGCCATCTATCTTGTTGAGGGCAAGCAGTATCAGGTGGATCGTCTGGAATTCGACCGCCGCAAGGCGTACGTCCGGCCGGTCGACAGCGACTACTACACCGACGCGATCACGTACACGAAGGTCACGGTGCTCGAAGAGTTCGACCGCACGCTCCAACGGCACGACGGGGCAGAGCGCCTCGACCGGACCGAGGACGCCGCTGCGGCGGGTTGCCACGGCGAGGTGCATGTCGTGTCGCGAGTGGTTGGGTTCAAGAAGATCAAGTTCTACACCGGCGAGAATGTTGGCTCCGGGGAGCTCGATCTCCCCGAGCAGGAGATGCACACGACTGCCTACTGGTTGCAGTTGTCCCGGGCCTTTGTCGACAGTCTGCCGTTTGCGGGAGACGACCGCCGCGACGGGATCGTCGGCTTGGGATTTGCCCTGCGTCAGGTCGCGCAACTGCTGCTGATGTGCGACCGGCATGACATCGGCCTCGCGATTCATGGGGAGGATCTCCGTCCCGCGTCGACCCCTGCGAGCACGCCGACACCGACGAGCGCCGCGGCGCTGACCACCGAAGAAGAGGAGCCGACGATCTTTGTGTACGACAACTATCCAGGCGGTATCGGGTTCAGTGAGCCGCTCTTTGCCCTCCACGACCGGTTGCTGACGGATACGCGGGGGCTAATCGAACGATGTCCGTGCGAGACAGGCTGTCCCTCGTGCGTTGGGCCGGTCGGCCAGACCGGACCGCGGGCGAAGCCAGTGGCGCTGGCGTTGCTGGCAGGCCTCCTGTGATCGCCACATGACCGACCTGAGCCGTTTGCGGGATCTGCTCCGAGGGGCCAAGGGTGCGGGCGGCACACCGACGCCTGCCACACCGAGGCCGTCGGTGGACCTGGAGGCGTTCGCCGCCGCGCTCGGCGGCACGCTGGAAGAGGGCCCGTCCGGGCCGTGTCCGGTGGTGCGGTGGTGGTGCGGCGGTCCGGATGGCGACGCGCCGTATGGTGGCCAGCTGGCCACCGCTTCGAGCGCCGTCAGCACCGAGGGCCTTCGTGCGCTGTGCGGTCGTGGGCCGGGGGGCGAGCCGTCCTGGTCAGGTCCAGACCAGAGGGACGGTCTCGTGTTCTTCGATCTGGAGACCACCGGACTCAGCGGCGGGTCAGGCACGGTGGCGTTCGTCGTGGGGTTCGGCTGCTTCGTCGGCGCTCGCTTCCACGTCTGGCAGTTCGTCCTGCCCAGCTTTGCCAGCGAGCGACGCCTGCTGGCGGCGGTCACGGCCGCCGTGGCACGCGCGCATACGCTGGTGACCTTCAATGGCAAGTCGTTCGACGTGCCCTTCATGGAGATGCGCTGGCTCTATCAGCGGCTCGAAACGCCGCTGCCGGCACTGCGGCATCTGGACCTGTTGCACCCAGCCCGGAGATTGTGGGGGCCAGAGACTGGCGGCTTGGGCGGGCTTGAAGACCGCGTGTTGGGTTTTCGCCGAGATGATGACGTACCCGGCTTCGAGATTCCGGCTCGCTACTTCGAGTACCTGCGATCGGGCGATGCGCGTCCGTTGCGTGGGGTCCTCGCCCACAATCAACTGGACTTGGTGTCGCTCGGTGTCTTGACGGGGATGGCCTGCGACGTCGTGGACCGGGGGGCTCAGGCCGCCGGCAGTGGCCGTCAAAGTCTCGGTCTGGGCCGGCTCTATGAGCGCGGCGGACGTGAGGCGGATGCGCCGGGATGCTACGAGCGCGCAGTCGCGCTGACCTCGGGTGCGCGCGGGATGGGTGCGGATGGGACGATGGAGTTTGGCGCGTTGGCCGTTCGCGCCGAGTCGCTCTATCGACTTGCACTGGCGTGCCGCCGGCAGCATCGCCATGGCGACGCTGCGCGATACTGGCAGGCGTTGATCGATCTCGGGCGACGTCCCGGTGGAGTGTTCGAACGCGAGGCGCTTCGGGCACTGGCGGTGCACCACGAGCATCGATTGAAGGATACGGATGGGGCGCTGGATTTCGCGCGTCGCGCCTACGCAGTGGAATATACGGCGGGACGTCGTCGGGACGTTGAGCGACGGTTGACGCGGTTGGAACGGCGGTTGGCGAACCAGGCGGCAAAGGCGGCGAGCAGCCCCGGGAGGCCGCTCGCGCCACAGTATTCGCTTGACTAGCTGGCCTCTGTCGAATCCGCTGCGCCTGGCGATTTTCGCTGCTTTTCGAGCCGCTCTTGCCGCTCTTTGAGCCCCGCCACCGTTTGCGCACCGTACTTCTTCGTGAACCGCTCGACGCGTCCCTCGGTGTCGATCAGCTTCTGTTTACCTGTAAAGAAGGGATGGCAATTCGAACAGATTTCGAGCCGCACTTCTTTCTTGGTCGACCGGCTCTTCCACGTGGTGCCGCAGGCACAGTGGACCTCGACCTCGTGATATTCCGGGTGGATACCTTTTCTCACTGTCTACTCCTCGTCACCTTACCGAACTTCCCATTGTAGCAGACAACGACCCCTCAGCCATCGCCAGCAGGGCGGCCCAGAACGTGGGAAGGCCGTCGCCCAGCTTCGCCGATACGGGCAACACAGTGTGGCCCAGTGCCGTCTGGTGCGCTCGCAGGTTCTTCGTCCGGGCGTTGCGCGTCAGCCGATCTATCTTGGTTGCCGCCACGATCAGTGGCAACTCCATCTCCTGCAACCAGGTGAACGCCTCGCGATCGTTCGCCAACCCCGGATGGCGCGCATCTACCAATAGGACGGCTCCGCTCGGCCCGACGTTTCCGGGGCGGTCAGGCGTCTCGCCTGGATCGGGCTCAAAGTACCGCGCCGTCAGCCGATCGAACCCGCTGTTGGATGACCCGCCCCGCGCATAGCCATAGCCCGGCAGGTCCATCAACAGCAACTCGCCGTGAGCTTTGGCGAGCGACAGCCGATACACGTTGAGCAGACGTGTCGTACCGGGGGCGCCGCCGGCACGCGCAATTTTCCGGCGCGCCAGCGCGTTGATGAGGGTTGATTTGCCGACGTTCGAGCGACCAACCAGAACCACTTGCGGCAGATGCGATACCGGCAACCGTCCCTGGAGGCCGACGCTCGTCACGAACTCGGCGGCCTGAATCTTCATCCGCCTCTCGTAGCCTGGTGGTTAGTGCGCCGCCCTAGTGTGTGACGCCCTCATCCTGGGGCACCGCCTGGGCGTCGGTTTGGTCCGCCGCGATGCGTCCAGACAGCGGTTCAGCGAGCGCAATCTTCAGCACTTCGTCCATGGACTCGACCAGGTGCATGTCCAGGATGTCGAGGACGGCCTTCGGAATGTCCGCGAGATCTTTCTCATTGTCCTTCGGCAGGATAATCGTCGTCACTCCGGCCCGATGGGCCCCCAGCACCTTGTCTTTCACACCGCCGATGGGAAGGACCTTGCCGCGGAGGGTAATCTCACCGGTCATGGCGACTTCCCGGCGCGTCGGTATCTGGGCCAGGTTTGAAATCAACGCGGTGGCCAGCGTGATGCCGGCCGATGGCCCATCTTTCGGGATGGCGCCCTCCGGCACGTGCAGATGAATGTCGGTATTGCTGTGGAAGTCTTTTGGCAGACCGTACTGTTCGGCCCTCGAGCGCACGAAGCTCATCGCCGCCTTCGCCGACTCCTGCATGACGTCGCCCAATTGTCCGGTCAGGGTTAGCCGACCCTTGCCCGGCATGAGGGTCGACTCGGTCACCAGCAATTCGCCGCCGGCTTCGGTCCAGGCCAGTCCGGTGGCGATGCCGATCTCGTTGGCTTCTTCGGCCATCTGCGGTCGATAGCGCGGCACGCCGAGGTATTCGGTAATTTTGTCGGCCGTGATGGCTTCCGAGAACTGCTTGCCTTCCCGCACCACCTTGCGCGCGACCTTCCGGCATACGGCGTGCAGTTCGCGTTCCAGGCTGCGGACCCCGGCTTCACGCGTGTAGCGCCGGATGATGGCCTCAAACGCCTCGCCCTTGAACTGGATCTGCTTCTTGGTCAGCCCCGTGCCCTTGACCGCCTTGGGCGACAGGAACGTCTTGGCGATTTCGACCTTCTCCAACTCGGTATACCCGGCGAGTTGCAACACTTCCATCCGGTCACGCAGCGCCTGCGGGACCGTGTGCAGGACGTTGGCCGTGCACACGAACATGACGTTGGACAGGTCGTACTCGACATCCAGGTAGTGGTCGAGGAAGGTGTGGTTCTGTTCCGGGTCGAGCACCTCCAGCAGCGCTGCCGACGGGTCTCCTCGGAAGTCCATCGACATCTTGTCGACTTCATCCAGGAGAAACACCGGGTTCATCGTGCCGGCCTTCTTCATCATCTGGATGATCTGACCCGGGAACGCGCCGATGTAGGTGCGCCGGTGACCGCGAATCTCTGCCTCATCTCTGACGCCACCAACCGATAGCCGGACGAACTTGCGGTTCGTGGCCCTCGCAATCGACTTCGCCAACGATGTCTTGCCGACTCCCGGCGGACCGGTCAGGGTCAAGATCGTGCTCTTCGGCTTGCGCACCAATGTCCGGACCGCCAGGAACTCAAGGATGCGGTCCTTGATCTTCTCCAAGCCGTAGTGGTCCTTGTTGAGGATGGCCTCGGCCTTTTCCAGGTCGCGGCTTTCTCGCGATTTCTTGTGCCATGGCACCGCGATGAGCCAGTCGAGGTAATTGCGTGACACCGTCGCCTCGGCCGACATCGGGGGCATGCCCTCAAGTCGCTTCAGCTCCTGGGTCGCCTTCTCCTCGACCTCCTTCGGCATGCGCGCCTGTTCGATCTTCTTCTTGAGGTCGTCGAGGTCGTTGCCCTTGTCTTCCTTGCGACCCAGTTCTTTCTGGATCGCCTTCATCTTCTCGTTGAGGTAGTACTCTTTCTGCGCCTTCTCCATCTGCTTCTTCACGCGAGATTGGATCCGGCGGTCGACCTGCAGTTTGTCTACCTCGACGTCGAGCAGGCTCGCAATTCGCACGAGCCGTTCGAGTGGCGAGATCATCTCCAGCAGGTTCTGCTTCTCCTCCACCCCAACGACCAGATGGGCTGCGATGGTATCTGCGAGCTTGCTGGCGTCGTCTACCCGCACGGCCGCAATCATGGCGTCGTAGTGCAGGTTGTTCGAGAGCTTGACGTATTGCTCAAACTGCGCGACGACCTTACTCATCGTGCCTTCGACGTCGTCGCCGGCGTCCTCCTGCTTCGGCAGCAGCTTCGCCACGACCCGGTAGAAGCCCTTGTCTTCCTTCCACTCGACCGCGCGCGCGCGCTCGAGGCCTTCCACCAGGACCTTGATGTTGCCGTCCGGCAGTTTCAGGCTCTGGACGATGTTGGCCACACAGCCCATCGTGTAGATGTCTTCCGGCTGTGGGTCGTCCGTCGCGGCGTCCTGCTGGGCCGCGAGAAAGATCCGCTTGTCTTTCACGAGCGCGTGTTCGAGCGCGCGTGTCGACGATGGTCGGCCGATGACGAACGGCATCATCATGTGTGGAAACACGACGACATCGCGCAGGGGCACTATCGGGAGCGTTTCGTAGACTTCCATAGTTGGGGTATCGCGGACCGGCAAACGAGGGAGGTTAGCCGGCTTTCTCCATGACGGTAATCGGGTCGTCCTGGGACAGCACCACTTCGCGTGTGATCACGCATTCGCGGATTTTCTTCTGTCCCGGCAGGGTGTACATGATGTCGAGCATCAGTTTCTCGATGATCATGCGCAACCCGCGCGCCCCGATCTTGCGGTCGAGCGCCGATTCCGCGATCGCGTCCAAGGCGTCGTCGGTGAATCGGAGCTTGACGTTCTCATACTCGAACAGCCGCTCATACTGGCGGGTGATAGCGTTACGCGGCTGCGTGAGGATTTGTATCAGTGCCGGCTTGTCCAGCTCGTGGAGCGCCCCGATGACGGGGAGGCGTCCGACGAACTCCGGGATCAGGCCGTAGCGCATGAGGTCCTCCGGTTCGACCATTTCCAGGGTCGAGCCGAGGTCGCGTTCACGCGAGCTCTTGATCTCCGCGCCGAAACCAAGCATCTTGCGACCGACACGTCGCTGGATGGTCTCGTCCAGCCCGACGAATGCGCCCCCGCAGATGAACAACACGTGGCTGGTATCGATCTGGAAAAATTCCTGGTGCGGGTGTTTGCGACCACCCTGCGGTGGCACATTGGCGACAGTGCCCTCGAGAATCTTCAGCAACGCCTGCTGGACACCCTCACCCGACACGTCCCGCGTGATCGACGGGTTCTCGTCCTTGCGGCAGATCTTGTCGATCTCGTCGATGTAGATGATGCCCTGCTGGCATTTCTCGATATCGCCACCGGCCGCTTGCAACAGCTTGAGGACGATGTTCTCGACATCCTCGCCGACATACCCCGCCTCGGTCAGCGTGGTGGCGTCGACGATCGTGAACGGCACCGATAGCATTTTGGCCAGCGTCTGGGCCATCAGCGTCTTGCCAGTGCCAGTGGGGCCAATCAGCAGGATGTTGGACTTGGCGAGTTCCGTGTCGTTCCGGTTCTTCGACTGCTTCTGGATCTCAACTCGTTTGTAGTGGTTGTAGACCGCGACCGAGAGTTTCTTTTTGGTCTGCTCCTGCCCGATCACATACTCGTCCAGGAATTTCTTGATTTCCTGGGGGACCGGCAGCGTGGACCGTGTGCTCCGATTCTCGAAACGGTTGTCGTCGGCGATGATGTCGTTACAGACCTCGACACACTCGTCACAGATGAACACGGTCGGGCCGGCAATCAGCTTCCGAACGTCGTTCTGGTCCTTGTTGCAGAAGGAGCAACGCAGGATTTCGGGTTCACCGCTTTTCTTGGCCATGGTCACACGACATCGGGGGCACGCCTCGCGACGCTTCGTCTGGGACTCGTTTGCTCAGGCACTTTCTCTCTAGGCGCGCTGCCTGATGACTTCGTCAATAATACCGTATTCCAGACCTTGCTCAGCGTCCATGATGTGGTCGCGTTCGGTGTCTTTTTCGATACGCGCTACGTCCTGGCCGGTGTGCGCAACCAGCATGTCGTTCAGGCGGCTGCGCATCCGCAGAATTTCGCGCGCATGAATGTCGATGTCTGTGGCCTGCCCGGCGAGACCACTCATCAGCGGCTGGTGGATGACGATGCGTGAGTTCGGGAGGCTGTAGCGCTTGCCCTTCGTCCCGGCGGCGAGCAGGACGGCGGCCATTGAGGCCGCCTGACCGATGCAGACCGTCTGCACGTCAGGCTTGATGAACTGCATCGTGTCGTAAATCGCCAGGCCCGCCGAAATGGACCCGCCGGGGCTGTTTATATACAGCACGATGTCGCGGTCCGGGTCTTCCGCCTCGAGAAACAACATCTGGGCGATGACCAGGTTGGCGATGCTGTCTTCGATCGGTGTCCCGATGAAGATGATGCTGTCCTTCAAGAGTCGCGAGTAGATGTCGTAGGCGCGCTCGCCACGATTGGTCTGCTCGACGACCATGGGAACCAACTGATTTCGGGCGTCAGACATGTTCGAATCACTCACAGACGAACGGGGGTTAGCAGAGGGGGTAGCCGGGATGGACGACACTCACGCAGTAACGATCGTAGCACGCGAGAGCAGCAGCTCGACCGTCTTCTCTCGCCGCAATCCCTCCGCGAGCGCAGCCAATCCATTGTCCTTGTCGAGCTGCGCGCGCACAGCCGCCGGCGTCTGGCCCAGCCGTTCTGCGTACCGCGTGACTTCCTGGTCGACATCGTCGTCGGTCACGGTCAAGGTCTCCCGCTGGGCGATCTCATCCAGCAAGAGCGACCCGCGTACCGTATCCGTCGCCGGGGCGCGCTGTTCTTCGCGGAGCGCCTCCCAGTCAACGTTCGCCGTTCTGGGGTCTATCTGTTGCTGCGCCATGCGTTGGGCGATCTGCTCGAGGCGTCGAGCGATCTCCCGGTTCACCAGCGCGTCCGGAATCTCCACCGTGAGTCGAGACGTCAGCTGCGACAACAGCTCTCGGCGAACGCCGCGGTCCGCCTCCGCCTCTGCTTCGCGACGCAGATCTGTCGTGATCTGTTCGCGGAGCACGGCCAGGGTGTCGAAGTTGCCGAGGGTCTTGGCAAATGCGTCGTCGAGGTCCGGCAGGTGCCGTTGGTGCAGCGCCCGGACGGTGACGTCGTAGGCGACGGTCGTGCCGGCGAGGTCCGCCTGCTCGAAGTCGGTCGGATAGGTCAGCTCGAACGCCTTCGCGTCGTCCATCTGCAACCCGATCAGTTCGTCGTCGAACCCGGGCGGGTTCGCAGAGGCCCCGAGTTCCACCGTTACCCCCTCGTTCCGGTCTTCCGGGATCTCTGGCGGCGGTGCGCCGTCCGGTCCCGATACGCCGCGTCGGGCCATGTCGACCGTGACAATGTCGCCGCCTTCTACCACCGTGCGGTCAGCAACCGGCTCAGGGCGACTGCCGCGCACACGGAGCTCTTCGAGCGCCTTGTCGGTAGCGGCCTCGTCGGGGACGATGGGCGTGCGCCTCAGGGTGACGGCGTCGTAGTCCAGCTCGGTGATCGTGGGCATCACTTCGAAGAGGGCGTGAAAGGTCAACGGTTGCCCGTCGTTGACCGACACCTCGCGTACATCCGGGGTGTCGATGGGGGTCAGCTCTCGGTCGCGCAACGCCTCGTCGACGGCCTTCGGCACGAGGTCGTGCGCCACGTCATGTAACAGGTCCTGTTGAAAACGTTGCCTGACAATACTGATGGGTACCTTGCCGGGGCGGAATCCGGGCACCTTGGCGCGCCGACTTAATCGTTTCGCGAGTCGGCTGAGCGCGTCGTCGACTTGCTCGACCGGAATCTCCACATCGAGACGCTTGCGCGTCTCGCTCACCTCGGTAATCTCCGCTTTCATGACTAGGAATCAGCCTCGTTGTAATGTGGCGACGTGGTGTGCGTCGGCTTCGCTGGCGTCGCCTCGCATGTCAGGCGAATCGCGCTCGCGGCCGACCGCCCGAACATGGTGCGAAAGGGGGGATTTGAACCCCCACAGCCTTCCGGCCACCGGATCCTAAATCCGGCGCGTCTGCCAGTTCCGCCACTTTCGCGAGGACACGCCTGAACGTCCGATACGGGACCTCTCAGACAGCCTCAGGCTACCATATCGAACCGGGCACTGGTCGTGCTCAGGCCGCCCAGATCTGCCTATGTTAGTGTGTGTTGGAGCACGACAGAGAGCGGGTGCGCGACGGAGGACGGAGCGATGAACGGGACACCGTTACAGGTTGTCGATCGAGCAGCGAGTATCAACTGGTTCCGCGAGACGCGTCGGCGGACGACGGATTTGTTTGGTCTGTTGACCCCAGAGGCCTACTACGAGCAGCCGATTCCGCTGCGCCATCCCGTGGTGTTCTACGAGGGCCACATCCCGGCGTTCAGTGTGAACACCCTCCTCAAGCGCGGGCTTGGACGTGCGGGATTGGACGACGACCTGGAGGTGTTGTTCGCGCGGGGTATTGACCCCGAAGACACCGCCGCCGCGGACGGCGCAGCCATCGGGTCGTGGCCGAGTCGAGACACCGTCAGGCAGTATGCGGACCAGGCGGACGAGGCGATTCTCGACGCGCTGGCGCACGCTCCAATTGAGCAGGCGGGTCACCCAGTGCTGCACCGGGGGCAGGCGGTGTTCGCGCTCATTGAGCATGAGGAGCTGCATCAGGAGACGCTGGCGTATATGTGGCATCGGCTTCCGCTGGCCCGGAAGCAGCGCCCCGCGGACGCGCTGACCGTGAGTGACGGTGTGGTGCCGGAACCGCGGCAGGCGGTCATTCCGGCCGGTCGGACAACGCTCGGCGCCAGGCTGGACGAGATTCCGTTTGGCTGGGACAACGAGTTCCCACGTATCGCGCGGGACGTGCCGTCCTTCGCGATCGATGTGCACAACGTCACCAACCGGCAATTTCTCGAATTTGTCGAGGCGGGTGGGTACAGCAATAAGGCCTGGTGGTCTGAGAGCGATTGGTTATGGCGAACCGGCGCGGGCGTCGACCATCCGCCGTTCTGGTCGCGCCAGGGAGATGAGTGGTTCTGGCGCGGCATGTTTGTCTTGATCCCGTTGTCACCCGCCTGGCCGGTCTATGTCTCGCAGGCGGAGGCGAACGCGTACGCCAGGTGGAAGGGGCTCCGATTGCCCACGGAAGCCGAATACCATCGAGCCGCATTCGGGACCCCGGAGGGGACCGAGCGGTCGCACCCCTGGGGCGAGGCGCCGCCAGACGCTACCCGAGGCAATTTCGGGTTCCAGCATTGGGAGCCGGTCCCCGTCGGCTCCTATCCCGCCGGCGTCAGTGCCTGGGGCGTCCACGATCTGGTCGGGAACGGGTGGGAATGGACCTCGACCGTCTTCGAGGGATTCCCGGGCTTCGGTCCCATGGCCTCCTATCCTGAGTACTCGGCTGACTTTTTTGACGGGCAGCACTATGTCATCAAAGGGGCGTCGCCCGTCACCGCGTCTGGCTTGGTCCGGCGGAGCTTTCGCAACTGGTTCCGTCCGCACTATCCGTTTGTTTATACGGCGTTTCGATGCGTGCGATCGACCCAGTGACGTGGCCGGCGGGATGTCCGCGGCATGCCGTCACGGGAGCCGCCTGAGAGTCGTCGGCCGCTAGCAGCCGGCTCGACGCTGAACCACCGCACCGTCGATTGGGCGGCACAGGGTCCACCAGATATGGGAACGAGCAGCGAGGCAACCCTCTCCAGTGGTCATCGGCTAGCCGACGACGTCCGGCGCGATCTGCAGGCGTCCCCCAAACGACTCCAGCCCCGGTATCTGTACGATGCGCTTGGGTCCCAACTCTTCGAGGCGATCTGCGAGCTGCCCGAATATCGGATTACCCGGTCTGAGCTACATCTGCTGACCACCCACGGGGCCGCTATCGGCGCCGGCATGAGCTCGCCGCTCACCGTCGTGGAACTCGGCGGTGGCAACGGTGAGAAGCTGGCGGTGCTGCTGTCGGGGTTGGTCGACGCCGGCGTGGATCTGACCGTGGAGCTCGTCGACGTGTCGGCCACGGCGCTCGAGTTGGCCGCTCGAACGTTGGCCAGATTTCCTGCGATCCGGGTCACCCCTCACCAGACGACCTACGAGGCCGGCCTGCAGCACATTGGCGAACAACGGAACGCGGAGGGCCGTGCCGGCGGCATGCTCGTCGCCTTCCTCGGCTCAAACATCGGGAACCTCGACCCGCCGGCCGCCCGCCGCTTCTTGACCATGGTCCGTGGAGGGTTTCGATCCGGTGACCGACTGGTGCTGGGCACCGACCTCGTCAAGCCCGAGTCCGAGCTGGTCGCTGCCTACGACGACGTCCTCGGGGTGACCGCCGCCTTCAACAAGAATTTGCTGGTGCGTCTGAACCGGGAGCTTGGCGCCAACTTCGATCTCGACCAGTTTGCCCACCGCGCCGTCTGGAACGCCGCCGAATCACGGGTGGAGATGCACCTGGAGAGCCTGTGCGCCCAGATGGTCTCCATTCCGGGCGCTGACTGCGCGGTGGCATTCGCCGCCGGTGAGTCCATCTGGACCGAGAGTTCGTATAAGTACGAGAGCGTCGCGCTCGCCGCGCTGGGCGCCGAAGTGGGACTGGCGCGTCACGACCAGTGGGTAGACGAGGACGCGCACTTCGCGGTGACGACGTTCAACGCCGTGTAAGCGTGCCGGGGGCAATCATGACCACTCAACAGCGTGAAACGGAGCGGGGCGCCCGTTTTCTCGTCGTGGCGGCCAGTCTGATCGTCGTCGTCGCGGGGCTGCGGTCCGCCAGCCAACTCATCCTGCCGTTCCTGACCGCGGTGTTCCTGGCGGTGGTCAGCCTCCCGGTCATGGGCTGGCTCCAGCGGCGCAAGTTGCCCACCCCCCTGGCGGTCTTCAGCACGGTCGCCTTGGCCGCGGCCGTGGTCAGTGTGCTCGGGGTCGTGGTGGGCCGGTCGGTGAATGAGTTCGCGAACGTGGCGCCTCAGTACCAGACCCGGATCCAGGAGATGTCCGCTGACGTGATGGGCTGGGCCGAAGGCCTCGGTCTGCCGTTGGCCCAGTCGTCGCTGCTCGACTACGTGAACGCCGAGGCGTTGCTCAATGTGTTGGGGGGGACCCTCGGCGCGTTGGCGCAGCTGCTGTCCAACGCGTTTCTGGTGCTGCTGGCGGTCATTTTCATCCTGTTCGAGGCTGCGGGGTTTCGGGACAAGCTTCAGGTCGCCTTTGGCACGCGGGAAGGGAGTTTGGCGCGGTTTGGCCAGATGACTGAGCAGATTCAGAAGTACCTGGCAATCAAGACGGTCGTCAGTCTGTCGACCGGCCTGCTGGCCGGTACCTGGGTCTGGGCGCTCGGGCTGGACTTTCCGCTGCTCTGGGGACTCGTGGCGTTTGTGTTCAACTACATTCCGAATCTGGGATCCATCTTCGCGGCCATCGGCCCGGTGCTGCTGGCGACCGTGCAGTTCGGTCCGGGACGCGCGATCGTGGTCGCGATCGGCTACGCGGTGATCAACGTGGGGTTTGGCAACGTGGTGGAACCGATGCTCCTGGGGCGGCGCCTCGGCCTGTCGACGCTCGTGATCTTCTTGTCGTTGGTCTTCTGGGGTTGGGTCTGGGGGCCGATGGGGATGCTGCTGTCGGTGCCGCTGACCATGGTGGTCAAGATTGCGCTCGAGAACACTGAAGACCTGCGGTGGGTGGCCGTCATGCTGGACGCAAATCCGGGGGGTCGGGCCCGGGTGGCTTCTACGGCTCCCGATTCGGCAGCAACCGCAGCACCGACCGATGCTCAGCATGACCGGCCAGCGCCGCCGCGTACTCCGGCTGAGTAAACCCGAGCTCCTTGGCTATTTGGCCCGTTTGTGACTCTTCGATGCTGCAGATGGTGCCATCGGCGGCAGCGACCGCGAAGACACAATCGAGCAGTTCGAGACGCTGGGCATCTGTCGCGACATCACGAAATTCACGCGTCACCAGGTAGTTTTCGGTGCCTCCCCACAATCGAGTCTGACTCTTCGCAATCTTCACGACGAGGAGGGTTTGGGCTTCCGAGAGATGCCCGAGTTTCTGGACGATCTCGCGCATGGCATCCGTTTCATTGACGCAGATTGTCGAGTCGGCGTTCGCGACGCGGCTCAAAACGTAGGCGAAGCCGGCGAGATACCGGGCCTGTGTCGCGTCAAGGACTTCAAGCTCGGACACAATGCGCTGCACCGTGTCGGTGGCGCCACTGTCCGCCGGCCACGGGGTCCCCCGGCCTACACCCAGCATGTCGAGAATGCCCATGGTTCGTCGTCCTCCGCTTATCGTGTTGCCGTCCAATTGTCGATGAAGGCGGTTGCGACCGTCGTCGGGTCGGCGCCCTCGACATCGACGTGCAGATTCATCGTGCGCATCGTCTCGGCGTCGATCGCACCATCCAGTTGGCGCAACGCTGCCAGCACGTCGGGCCAGTCGCGGGCCAGCCGCGCCCCGACCAGCACGACGGCGTCATACGGCGGGATCGCGCCGCGGTCGTCTTCCAGCACCCGCAGATCGTAGGCCGAAATGCGTCCATCCGTCGTGTAGGCGCTGATCAGATCGACCGCACCTTCAGCGATGGCTTCATACATCAGGGCCGCGTCCATCGTCCGCTGGTTCGAGAGGGTGAGCCCGTAGGTGTCGCGAATGGAGGTCCACTCCGGTCTGGAGAAGAACTCGAAGTCGCCGCCCATCGACAGCGTCGGTCCGAGCGGAACGAGGTCGCTGATTCGGGTCCAGCCCATCGTCTCGGCGTCCGCCGTCCGAGCCGCCACCGCGTACGCATTCTCGAACCCCAGTGTGGCCACCACCTCGATGCCATGCTGCTCGGCGAGAAAGGCGCGAACCTCAGCGAGCACCGATGCGCGGTCCCCCCCGACGGTGGTCCGTTCCATGAGATGGGCCCACAGCGTGCCGGAATAGTCGACGTAGATGTCGATGTCTCCCGCCGCCAACGCGTCGAACGCCACGGTCGAACCGAGTGATTGCATCTGGGCGGCCGGGCGCCCGGTTTCGCGCTCAACCCACTGGTCCAGAAGCGAGGCCAAGATGTATTGTTCGGTGAATCCCTTGGCCCCGACCATGACGGGGCGAGCCGCGTCGGAGAACAATGGCGCGGCGAGCGTCACCACCGTATAGAGATACAGTCCCACGGTCACCGTGGCGGCCGCCCCCACGAGGCGCCGCCGGCGGGTACGTAAGCCGACTTCGACGGTCCGGACGAGGCCATCAAGCACCATCGCGAGCCCAGCGGAGGCCAGGCATCCGACCAGCACCGCCGCGTAGTTTCTCGTCTGCAGGCCGCTGAAAATGTAGTTGCCCAGGCTGGTCGCGCCGACCGGGGTCGACAGCGTCGCGATGCCGACGGTCCAGACCGTGGCCGTCCGGAGGCCGGCGATAATGACGGGGAGGGCCAGCGGCAACTCGACACGCCACAGCTGCTGACGCGAGGTCATGCCCACGCCGCGCGCCGCCTCAACCAGGGCGGGGTCGACGCCAGCGATCCCGGTTACGGTGTTTCTGAGAATCGGCAGCACTCCGTACAGGGTCAGCCCGATAAACGCCGGGAGAAAACCGATGCTCTGCAGCCGCATCGACGCGAGCAGCGGAACCATCACCGCCAGCAACGCTAGGCTCGGTATGGTCTGAATCACGGCGGCTAACCCCAACACGGGTTGTTCGAGCCAGCGCACCCGCGTGACGGCGATGCCCAACGGCAAGCTCAGCGCCGCGCTACACAACAGCGCCAGCAGCGTGAGCTGCACATGCGCGTTCAGATATTCGGGGAGGAGCGCGAGTTGTTCAGCCATCGCGACTCAGGTTCCCGCCTCATCGCTCAAGAGGTCGTCGACCAGACGCGCCTCCCGCCGTGGCGTGTCGAGGAGTTGCCGCACAGAGTCGTCCGCCGGCTCGCGCATCAGGGTGCGTGGCGTGCCGATCTGGACGAGGCGTCCCTTGTCCAGGACCGCGATACGGTCACCCAGGCGGAGCGCTTCTACCATGTCGTGCGTGACAAAGACGGCCGTCACCCCAAGGTCTCGACGAATACGAATGAACGAGTCCTGGAGGCGTCCGCGGGTCAACGGGTCGAGCGCGCCGAACGGCTCGTCCAGCAGCATGACCCGCGGCTTCGCCGCGAGCGCTCGCGCCACCCCGACGCGCTGTTGTTGGCCGCCCGAGAGCTGAGCGGGATCGCGATCACGGATGGTGTCTGGATCCAGTTCGACGAGCGTCAGCAGCTCGTCTACGCGCCGTCGGATCGCGTCGGGGCTCCAGCCAAGCAAGGTTGGCGTAATCCCGATGTTGTCGCCGACCGTCATATGCGGGAACAAGCCCACCTGCTGGAAGGCATACCCAACGCGGCGCCGTAGGTCGTGGGGGGCGAGTTGCGAGACATCGTCGCCCCCGACCCGCACCACGCCGGCCGACGGTTCGACCAGCCGGTTGACCATCTTGAGCGTCGTGGTCTTCCCGCACCCCGATCCGCCGAGCAAGACGAGCAACTCCCCGTCGCCGACCTCGAGAGACAGGTCGCGTACCGCGACCAGGTCGCCGTACTGCTTGGTCAGGTGTTGCAGTTCGATCATGCGACGAGTGGCGTCTGGATGCGCCCGAGGCGCCGCGAGTTCGCCGGGAGGCTAGGCGTGCGCCGGCACGCGACTGACCACCTTGAGCTGATCGAACCAGTAGGCCTCGTCGTCTCGCTCGCAGACGATGAACCGCCCCAGGTCATCGTCGTCCTTGGCCTGGTGGTAGCGCAGGTAGATGTGCTCGTCGTCGACGCCCATGATCTCGATTTTTCCGGTCTCATGGGACATGCAGAGGCGAGCGCGACGGGCGAGCCCAGACCCCAGCGTCATTGCGCGCTGGAAGGTCTGCCATGCCTGGACCATCGGGAGCTCATACGGCTCGTTGCCGGCCGTCGGGCGCCCCTGGAACAAATAGTACGGGGGACAGCCGATGTAGGACAACGTGGCGTACATCTCGGCCAGGACGTACGGGTCGTCGTTGATCCCCTTGATCATCGGGCATTGGTTCACGCAAATCACGCCGCTGCGAATGCAGGCGTCAATGCCCTCAATCGCGACATCTGTCAGCTCACGCGGATGGTCGAAATGGGCCATCAGGTAGATACGCTGCGTGGGCGTGGAGTACTTGCGAAACGCGTCCTGCAGTTCAGGATCGTTGAGCACCCGGTAGGGATCGAACGCCGGCATCTTCGAGCCGAGCCGAATGATCTTGACGTGGGGAATGGCCCGGAGCGCTTCGAAGATCTCTACCAGCCGGCGGGTGCTCATCAAGAGCGGGTCGCCACCGGTCAGCAGCACGTTGGTCACTTCCGGGTGTTCGGCGATGTATCGGAGCCCCTCGCTGACGTCGTTGGTGACCTCGTCGTTGTCATCCATGAACAGCCGCTTCCGGAAGCAGTAGCGGCAGTACGCCCCGCACACCTCGTTGCAGAGCAGCAACACCGTATCGGTGTACTTGTGCTGCACTCCATGGGCCACCGTGACGGACTCTTCGTTGCTGGCGTCGAGCGTGCCCCATTCGGACAGCTCTTCCTCGCGCGGAATAATCAGCTGTCTGATGGGGTCATCCGGGTCGTCCCAATCGATCAGACCCAGGTAATAGTCGTTGGCGCGGAACACATAGCGTGCGGAGACCGGTCCGAGGCGGTCTCGCTGCTCTGGTGTCAGTTGTTCGATCTGGTCCAGCCGCCGCACGTATTTGACACGTCTGGGGCCGTTCGTCGTCGGGGCGTGGGTGGACTCTTTCTGCATAGGCGCCTGGTGTGTCGTGCCGGCCTGCGTCCGAATCCGGACAGGACGGGCGTGAAGCTTGGTATCAGCCGGACGCATCATACGGATGCTCCCCGCAGCTGACGAATGTGACCGTCAGACCAACGGCCTGCGGGTACATGCCGCGACGGGTCTCTGAAGAACCTCCTAGGACCTCGTACGCGTACAGGGGAGCGTCCAGTATTAAGTACCCGTGCGGGAGACGCAACCCCTTGTCGGCCAAAGGGCTCTGGGCCTAGAGCTCCAAGAGGAGCGGGTGTTCGAGGCGGTTGGCGACCCACCGCAGGAACCGCACGCCGTCGGCCCCGTCGATCAGGCGGTGGTCGTACGACAGCGAGAGCGGCAGGATGGGTCGGGCCTCGAACCGATCATGCACGTACACCGGCGAGGGAGCGGTTCTCGACAGTCCCAGGATGGCGACTTCCGGGTAGTTGACGATCGGGGTGAACGACGTGCCCCCCAGACCGCCGAGGTTTGTGATGGTGAAGGTGCCGCCCTCTAGGTCCTGGGGGCCGGCCTTCTTGGTTCGGACCTTGTCGGCCAGGGCGGCAATTTCTGTCGACAGCGCGCCGAGGCTTTTCGTGTCGGCATCCTTGATGACGGGCACGAGGAGTCCGCGTTCCGAGTCCACCGCGACGCCGATGTTGATGTACCGCTTGTAGATAATCTCGTTCCGCTCCGTGTCGAGGGAGGCGTTGAACTTGGGGAACGCCTTGAGGGCGGCCGCCACAACCGCCACCGCAAAGGCGGTGACTGTGAGCGGCAGGTCGGGAGAGGTTTTCTTGACCGTCTTGCGGACCGCCTCGAACTCACTGACGTCGGCCCGATCGTGTTGGGTCACATGGGCCACGGTTTGCCACGCCTGAGCCATGCGCCGCGCTACCGTGCGCCGCACCCCGGTCATCGTCTCGCGTTCGACCGGCCCCCAGCGTAAAAAATCTGGTAGGGCGGGAGCCGCCGTAGGCGTGCCGCCCGTGGCGAGTACGGTCAAGGCTCGGCGGGCATGGGCCTTGACGTCGGCCATCGTCACACGCCCGCGGGAGCCAGAGCCCGCGACCGCGTCGATCGTGACGCCGATTTCACGGGCGAGCTTCCGCACGGATGGTGCGGCCAGCGCCGGGCGGCCGCTTCCGGTCTCGATGCGCGGAGGAACGGATGCCGGTGGTGGTGATACGACAACCGGCGACGGCGCGTTGGCCGGGGTTGGCGTTGTCGGCGTGGCCGGCCTGGCCGGTGCAGGCGTCGGCGCCGGCTCAGGTTTGGGCTCAGCGGGTACGGCGGCCCCCGCGTCGAGCGTCACAATGGTGGCACCCACCGCGATGGTGCCGCCGGCGGCGACCGGGATAGACGTGATGGTGCCGGCAACCGGGGCCGGCACTTCAACGGTCGCCTTGTCGGTCTCTATTTCGAGCAGCGGTTGGTCTGCCGCGACCGTGTCACCGACGGTGACGAGGACGCGCACGACCTCAGCCTGCTCGATGCCTTCACCTAGCTCTGGAAGCTTGACCTCGGTTGCCACGTTGATCTCCGATTCTCCTGGCGCGCGGCGTCGGGCGGGGTAAGTCCCTACGCGTGGCCGCGATACGTGGTTCTACTCGCCGTCTACGAAATCGCCGGGTCGGACTTGTCCGGATCGATGCCCAGGTCGCTGATCGCCTGTGCCACGACACTCGCCTTGATGGCCCCTTGACGCGCCAGAGCCCCCAGCGTCGCGACGGTGATAAACCGCGCGTCCACCTCGAAAAATTCGCGAAGTGACTCGCGGGTTTCGCTTCGACCGAATCCGTCGGTACCCAGCGAGACCAGCGGCGTGTCGAGCCACTGGCTCAGCGAATCGGGCAGGGCCTTGAGATAGTCACTGGCGGCCACGACCGCCCCGGGGGCCTCACCCAGACACTGCGTCACATACGGCACCCGGGCCTCCTCCAAGGGGTGCAGCATATTCCACCGATCACACGCGTGTCCGTCCCGATACAGCTGGGCCCAACTGGTCACGCTCCAGACGTCGGCAGCCACGTCGTATCGTTCGAGCAGTATCTGCGCGGCCAACGCCTCGCGGAGGATGGCGCCACTCCCGAGCAGTTGTGCCTGATGCTTCAGCGATTTGCTCGAAGGACTGACTTTGTGGAGCCCCTTGAGAATGCCGTCACGATCGCCCTGCGGCATCGGTGGCATCGCATAGGGCTCGTTTTCGACCGTGAGGTAGTAGAAGACACTTTCGCCCTCGACATACATCCGCCGGATGCCGTCCTCGATGATGACCGCCAGTTCGTAGCCGAACGCCGGGTCGTAGGACTGGATGTTGGGCACCGGATACGCGAGCAAATGGCTCTGTCCGTCTTGATGTTGCAGCCCTTCACCCGCCAGGGTCGTGCGGCCGGCGGTGCCGCCAATCAGGAACCCGCGACACCGTGAGTCGGCGGCCGCCCAGATCAGGTCCCCGACACGTTGGAACCCGAACATCGAGTAGAAGATGAAGAACGGGATGGTGTTGATGCCGCGCGTTGCGTAGGCGGTACCGGCCGCGATAAACGACGCCATCGAGCCGGCCTCGGTGATGCCCTCTTCGAGCACCTGCCCGTCCTCCGCTTCACGGTAGTAGAGCAGCTTGGCATGGTCGACCGGTTCGTAGAGTTGGCCGGCGTGTGCGTAGATGCCGACTTGGCGGAACAGCGCCTCCATACCGAACGTGCGCGCCTCGTCGGGCACAATCGGCACAATCAGTTTGCCGATCTCTTCGTCCTTCAGCAGGCGGCTCAGCAGCCGCGCGAACGCCATGGTGAGGGACATTTCACGGTCCCCGCTGCCGGCGTACAGGTCCGCGAACGGTTTGGCAGGGACGGAGGTCAGCGGGGTGGCGCGGTGCGCCCGCTGGGGCACCGACCCGCCCAGCGTCGCGCGACGCTCCCGGAGATAGACCATCTCAGGGCTGTCGGCGTCCGGCACGTAGAACGGAAGTTCCCCGAGTTCGTCGTCTGATAGCGGGATCTTGAAGCGATCGCGAAACGCGCGCAGCTCGTCTTCGTTGAGCTTCTTCTGCTGATGGGTGATGTTGCGCCCTTCGCCGCTTTCTCCCAGCCCATATCCTTTAATGGTGCGAGCCAGAATGACGGTCGGACCACCCCGATGCGCCGCCGCCGCCGCAAAGGCGGCGTACACCTTCACGGGGTCGTGTCCGCCGAGTCGCAGCTTCTTCAGCTCGCTGTCGCTCAGGTGCTTCACCCGGTCGCGGAGACTGTCGTGTTTGCCCCAGAAGTGGTCTCGCACGTAGGCGCCCGAATCGACCGCGTACTTCTGATACTGCCCGTCGACCGTCTCGCTCATCCGACGCACCAGCAGTCCGTCGTCGTCGGCCGCCAGGAGTGGGTCCCAGTCACGCCCCCACACCACCTTGATGGCGTTCCAGCCCGCGCCGCGGAAGACGGCTTCGAGCTCCTGAATGATCTGCCCGTTGCCCCGCACCGGGCCGTCCAGCCGCTGCAGGTTGCAGTTGACGACGAAGATCAGGTTGTCGAGTCGTTCGCGTGAGGCGAGGGTGATCGCACCCAGTGACTCCGGTTCATCCGTTTCGCCGTCGCCCAGGAACGCCCATACCTTGGCGTCGCTGGGCGGAATGAGTCCCCGGTCCTCCAGGTAGCGCTGGTAGCGCGCCTGATAGATCGCCATGATGGGACTGAGTCCCATGGAGACGGTCGGGAATTCCCAGAAGTCGGGCATCAACCACGGATGTGGATACGACGAGAGTCCGGGGCCTTTGAGTTCGCGCCGGAAATTCTCCAAATGCTCGTGGGTGAGCCGACCCTCCAGAAAGGCGCGTGCGTAGAGGCCTGGTGATGCGTGACCCTGGTAGTAGACGAGATCGCCTGGCTGGCTGTCGGTGGGCGCCCGGAAGAAGTGGTTGAAGCCCACCTCGTAGAGCGTCGCCGCCGACGCGAAGGTCGAAATGTGCCCGCCGATGCCGTCGGCCTCCCGGTTGGCGCGCACCACCATCGACAACGCGTTCCATCGGATCAGGCTCTTGAGGCGATTTTCCAGGTCGCGGTTCCCTGGATACGTCGGGTCTTCGTCCGCCGGGATGGTGTTGACGTAGGGGGTGTTGGCCGTGAACGGTAAGGCGACCCCCGCCCGCTCCGCGCGGCGGGTGACCTCTTGCAGCAGGCGACCGGTCGCCGTCAGGCCATGCTGGTCGATGACCGCATCGAGCGACTCGAGCCAGTCCCGAATCTCACTCTCGTCCATTCGCGGGACGTCGCGTGTCGTGTCCGTCATCTAGGTGCCTGGAGCTCCGTTCGCGTGGCGTTCCCCGACTGGGGTAGGACGTACGGTGAGCGATCCCCAGTTTACAGGAGGCCGATGGCTCGGTGCAGGCCGCCGTCTCGCTAGACGGGATCAGGTCGCCACGCGTGTGCACCCTTCTCGCCGAGAGTGGCGAGATCCGCACGCCGGTCCAATCCACGTTCTGGTCACCTTGCTTCGGTGTGCTGATTGACCGATTCGGCATCCCAAGCGACTTGGCTCAGGACTCTCGCCACTCCAATTTTCTCAGAATCCGACGGGCGAGCACTTCCAGTCGAGCTGGCCCTTCGTCGAGGAGAACGCGGACATTGTCGCTCGCGACTTGGATCGCAAGTTCGCTGTCGTCGTTCAGGTGTCAGAAGATGGGTTTCCGCAGGATCGACTGGTGCCTCTGGTTGAGGCAATTTTCAAGACGATCTCCCCTTACAGTTTCACGATCTCTCCTGAAGCCGACGAGTTCATCCCATTCTCGACGGCACTGGAGAAGCTGCGCGGGCTGATGGCGGGCACTCCTGCTGAGCCACCGCAACAGTGAATGGTCCAGGGCCACGCTTCCGCGCGGGCGTCCTCTAGTCCGTTGCGGACGCTAACCCCAAAGATATTTCGCGTGCAGTTCAGCAGCCCAGCAGTTCGCGGTGGTGACCAGACCGAACGGGATTCGTAGGTCGACCGGAGCTGAGTCTGAATTCTGTGGGTGTCAGTTAGGGTGTCAAACGCCGCCCGGTGAAACGGGCCATGCGAGGAGAGGCCCGTTTCTATTGGTAAAAAGTGGTGAGCCGCCGGGGACTCGAACCCCAAACCCGCAGATTAAGAGTCTGCTGCTCTGCCAGTTGAGCTAGCGGCCCACAAGGGGGGATGGTGCACCCAGCGTGCGGAGGTCCTGCGTGGACGTCAGGACCTCGGCGTACGAGCCGCCATGATCATACGGGCGTGTCCGTATGAGGTCAATGTTGGCGCTCACCTTCTTGTAGGCGGTGTGAACCACCGTACACCCTCGCTCCCAGGTAGACGCCAATGGCGAGGCCAACCGATATTCCGATCGCCACGCCCCACCCAGGACATGTCTCCAGTGGTCGCCCCGATCACGGCGTCCGCTGCGCCGGGTGACTATCACTTCCATCCGAGCTGCTGGAGGCTGGCCGTCGTGTCAGATCTTCGTCATATGGCGGATCTTGTCGCCTTCGAACTGCATCACATACACGTAGTCCGCTTCTACCTGCTTCCCGATCGGCGACACCGGTCCACCTTCCGTCGTGTGCGTACCCCGGAACACCGCATACGCCGTCACGTTGTGACGCTCCTCGTCCACCGCGAAGGACTGAAGCTCATATCGTCCATCGGGCACAGGCGTGAGCAGACCCTTCATCCAGTAGGTGTACGACTGCAGCGTCTCGATGTCCGCCCACGCGCCGGACTGGGCTGAGAACGACGCGTCGGTCTCACATCACTGCTGGCACCCATCCCACACCTTGCCGGTCTCGCAGGCGTCGAAGAACAGTTCGGCCGTTTCCTTTGTCGAGTTCATTGAAAATGTTTCTTCCGTGGCCCTACGATAATCGCTATTGGTTAGCGGGGTGATTCTATTGCGGCGGGAGTTTCGGTGGCGTCGCAGCCGCATTGTCGAGCGGGACTGCGACGCCCCTGGGCTTTGCTTGCCGCGATCACATCAAGGGTGCTCTGCTGCGGACACGTAGTTGAGAGGTTCCCCGGATTGCCAAACCACAGCCCGGGACGAGCAGGGCTTGGTGTCGTATTCGGCTGGGGCAGGCATTCAGCGCGTAAGTTGCACGTGCAACCTACGCGCTCCCGAAATGTCCAGGTGTATCCAGGTCTGGTATCCAGAAGGATCCCAGAACTCCGTGTTTGTAGGGGAAAAGGTGGTGCGCCCGGCAGGATTCGAACCTGCGACCTTCCGCTTCGGAGGCGGACGCTCTATCCAGCTGAGCTACGGGCGCCTGACGGTGACAAGAACACGCCCGCCGACCGTCGGAATGTCCTGCGAAAATGGTGCGCCCGGAGGGATTTGAACCCCCGACCTACGGGTTCGAAGCCCGGCGCTCTATCCAGCTGAGCTACAGGCGCACATTGTGTTTGCAACAACTTATAACGTTCGTCCTCAGTATTGGGCGGGTCGGTGCTACCGCTGTTCGCGCTCCGCACTTCCGTCCTTCCCAAAGGACTCGGCATCATATCATCGAGTCGCATCAGTTGTTCCGCAGGTATCAGGTCCTCACCTCGGTTCGGCGTAATGCAGGACCGCGCGTACGTCCGCGGTTGGACCTCTTCGCAGGGCGGACCACAGGCCACCCACCTCGGACAGCCGGTCAAAGATGTTGGTTACCGTGAAGTCGGACGGGACGAGATCGTCGTGGACCTCGCCCATGGCGATGAGTGTGTCCCGACACCATTGCGACACGTCTAAATCCTCGTGGTGGTGGTCTAGCGAACCTCCTGAACGACATTCGGCGACACCCTCACGGCCACCATGAGCACCGATCTCGAGGGTTGGTGTCATGTCGCTGCCATTACCACGGTTGCCAGACCGCGAGGAGAGGGTATGCTCGCGACATGACGTTTCGTTTTGTGCACGCCGCTGATCTGCACCTGGACAGCCCGTTCAAGGGCGTCCGCGAGACGGAGGCGCGTGTGGCGGACGTCCTGCGGCGCGCCACGTTCAAGGCGTACGAACGGGTGATCGACCTCTGCGTCGACCGCCGGGTGGATGCGCTGCTGGTGGCCGGCGATGTCTTCGATGGGGCCGACCGTAGCCTGGCGGCACAAATCCAGTTCGTGCGGGGGCTCGAACGGCTGCATGAGGGGGGCATCCGGGCGTTCATCTGTCACGGTAACCACGACCCGCTCGACGGCTGGGGGGCGCGCTTGAAAATGCCGCCCAGCGTGTATCAGTTCGGCGAGCACGCAGAAGCGGTGCCGGTCGACCCGCAATCGTCCGCCGGTCCTGTCGTCTGCGGCATCAGCTACCCGACACGCGAGATGCGGAGCAGCCTGGTACCCGGATTTCCGGTCCGCGAGCCCGGTCGGGTCACGATTGGAATGCTCCACGCCAACGTTGGGGCCAGCACCGGCCACGAAGCCTATGCGCCGTGCACCGTCGAGGAACTGGCTGCCACCGGCTATGACTACTGGGCGCTGGGGCACGTGCACACCCGCGCCATCTTGCGTGATGCGTCGCCTCTGGTGGCGTATCCCGGCAACACGCAGGGGCGTCACCCGAACGAGCGCGGGCCGCGCGGGGTCTACCTCGTCGAGGTCGATGACCAAGGGGCCCAGGTGACGATGTCACCGGAGTTCGTCGCCACAGACAGCGTGCGCTGGGAACAGGTGGATCTGCAGATTGACGACATCGAGGACGACGGCGCCCTGTTTGGTCGTCTTGAGGCGCTCGTTGACGACCTCGTGACCCAGGCGGACGACCGGCATCTGATCTATCGCGTTCGTCTCGAAGGTCGCGGGCCGGTCCACGAGTCGCTCGCCCGCTCGGGCAGCATCGAGGACCTCATCAGCCAGCTCAACGGGGTGTGTGGCAGTCGCGAGCCGTTTGCATTCTGTGGGGGAATCCTGAATGAGACGAGGTCCCGGCTCGACCGGGCGGCGCTGGCCGAGAGCAAGGACTTCATCGGCGATTTCCTGGCGTTGAGCAATTCAGCGTCGGCGGACGGGGCCCTGGTTGCCGAGCTGGAGGAGGAGCTGGCACCACTCTACGACAACGCGCGGGCTCGCAAATTTCTCGGCAACAGCCTGCCGGCGACCGACGACATGCGTGACCTTGTGGCGGCCGCCGAGGAAGTCGCGCTCGGTCTGCTCATAGACGACGCCGAAGGCGTGGCCGAAGCCGACGAGGCCGGCAGCTAGACCCGGTCCCACGCCATGAATATCGATCGCGTTCACATCGACGGCTTCGGTGACCACGGTGCGACGTCGCTGCCCCGGTTCGAGACGCCAGTCACGATCCTCTACGGTCCGAATGAGGCGGGAAAGAGCACTCTGCTGGCCTTCATCCGGATGGTGTTGTTCGGATTCCCGCGGCTTGGTGCCGCCGACCACTTTCCTCCGCGTGCCGGCGGCAATCACGGTGGCCGCATCGAGCTGGTCACCGACGCGGATGAGCGTTTTACCGTGGAACGCCATCGCGGGAAGAAGGGCGGCCCGGTGATGGTCACGGGCGCGGACGGCTCACCCGTTCACGACTCCGTGCTGTCCCGTCTGCTGGGGCACGCCCCGGCGTCGACCTTCACGTCGGTGTTCGCCTTCGACCTCGACGACTTGCAGCGACTGGAGTCGGAGGAAGAGAACGGCATTAACAGCCGTATCTACAGCGCCGGCACCGGCGCGGCGCGGCTGCCGCGGGCGCTCAGGCAGCTCAAGAAGCGCGCAGACGACATCTATGCGCCGCGAGGTTCGAAGCAGCCGGTTGCCCAAGTACTGACCGAGCTGCAGGAGGTTGAGGGCAAGCTGCGCGAGGCCCAGTCTCAGGCGCAGGAATATGGAGACGCGATGTCTCGCAGCGCCGAACTGGTGGAAGAGGCCACGGAGCTTGAGAGCCAGGTGGTTGCGGCACGCGCCCGCGTGGAAGAGCGTCGGCGGCGGCAGCGGACGTGGGACGAGTGGGTGGCGCTGCTCGATGTCGAGGCGCGTTTGTCGGAGATTCCCGACCGCACCGGGTTCCCCGACGACCCGATCGTCAGGCTCGACGAATTGGAGGCGCGGCGGCGTGAAGCCGACGAACTGGTGGCTGCGGCCCGCGACAAGCTGACGCGCGCCCGGGAACTGGCGGACCGTCCGGTCGAGGGTAAGGCGCTGCTTGGTGACACCGCGGCGGTCGAGGCGATTCGCCGGGGACGTAGCGGCTTCGACGCGTCGGTGCGCGACTTTCCCAAGCGTGAATCGGAGCTGCGCACCGACGAGACCGACCTGACGCACGCCCTGAACGAGCTGGGCTCGGGATGGGACGAGACGCGGCTCGCGGTGTTCGATACCTCCATTCCTCGCCGCGATGAAGTCGCGCAGTGGAAGTCGAGGCTGGCCTCGCCACGTGACGGCCTGCGAGAGGGGGCACGCGAGGCAGACCAGGCGAGCAAGAGCATCAACGACGCGGATCAGCGGGTCGAGGAGGCACGGGAACGACTGGCCAAGTGTGACTCCGGTACGCCCGGCCAGCTTTCCCCTGATTTGTTGAAGGCGCGGCGCTCGGCGTTGCCAACCGCGCGCAGCCGTCTCGTCGAATATGACCAGGCTGCTCAGCGACACCGTGACCTTGAAGCGCAGACGGGCGGTGGGTCCGGGCCGACCGCTTCCAGGCGGCGTCTTGCCGTGCCAGGCGTGCTGGCCGTCCTAGGCGTGCTGCTGCTGGCATTTGGGCTCGCCTCGGACCGCGAGATGTCGACGCTCATGGCCGGCGCCGCGCTCGTGGCTGCGGCGGTGGTGGCGTACGCACTCACGTCGTCATCGACCGCAGGCCACACGGGAGGTCGGACCGTGGACCGGCTAGTGAAGGAGGCGCGTCGCCGTGCCGACGAGCAACGGACGGCGTTCGTAGCCGCGCTCGGACCGCTCGGCCTCGACATGGACCGCGATCAGCTCCCCGGACATGACCAGATGAATGAGGTCGAGACGGAACTCGCACAGGAAGCCGAGCGACACCGGGACCGCGCACGGCTCGAGTCTTCGCGGCGTGACGCGGAGCAAGACGCCGTGCGACTGCGGGACCGTGTGGACGCCGCCGTCCGCCAGCGAGACGAGCAGCAACAACTGGTCGCGAAGGCCGAAGCTGACTGGTCTACCTGGCTTCGTGAGCACGGTCTTCCGGAGACGCTTGCCCCAGACACGGTCCCCGAGCTCTTCTCGCGTGTCGAGACCGCGCGCGTCGTGGTCCGTGCCGTCAGCGAGAAGCGCGATCGTATCGCAGCCATTCAGAACGACATCGACACCTACGGTGCCGACGTCAGGGACGTCGCCGATGCGCACCGTGATGCCGGCGTGAACCTCGCGGGCGATGACGCCCCACTGGCGGTCGCCCAGGCCGCCGATCGGCTCGTTGAGCGATTCGACCAGATTCGTGAGGCAGTGGCCGCCCATACGGCAGCAGAGCACGCCGCCGGGGATTGCGACGCCAGCCTGAAGCAGGCCACGGCCCGGCGGACGAGCGAGGACAACCGCCTCCGCGAGTTACTCTCCCGCGCAGAGACGGACGACCCCGAAGAGTTTCGGCTGCGTGCACGGCGGCAGCTCGAACGCCAGGGCCTCGACGAGACACGCCAGCGGCATCTGTCCAGCCTGCGCGCCAGCTGGGGCGGCGAGCGAGATCTCGACGCCGTGCGAAGCGCGTTCGCGTCGACGACGAAGGAAGAGATCGGCGACGAGCTTCGGGGGGCCGAGTCAACGCTCGAGGAGCTGATGCAACGCACGACCGACCAGACCGAAGAGCGCGGGCGCCTGCAGGAGCGGATGCAAGCACTCTCCAGCGACGAAGCCTCATCACGGCTCCGGGGGCGTCGCGAGGAGCTCGTCGAGAAGCTGAGAGTGCTCGCGGCTGAGTGGTCAAAGCACGTCGTGGCGCGATCCCTGCTCGTCCGAGCCCGCAACCGGTATGAAGAACACCGCCAGCCCGACGTCGTGCGTCGTGCGCAGACCTTCTTTCACGGCCTGACCGGTGGCAGATATCCGAAGCTGCACGTCACGGTGGGGGAGCAGGAGATCACCGTGATTGACGAGACCGGTGTGCGGAAGACGCCCGAACAGCTCAGCCGAGGGACCTACGAGCAGCTCTACCTCGCCCTCCGCTTTGGTCTCATTCAGAGCATGGGCAATGAAACAGAGCGCCTGCCAGTTATCGTCGACGAGGTGCTCGTGAACTTCGACCTCAAGCGCGCCCGCCGCGCGGCCACCGCCTTCGTCGACCTATCCCGCACGAACCAAGTGCTCGTCCTGACCTGCCACCAGTGGATCGTCGATCTGTTCAAAGCGGCCGCGCCTGACTCCGCCCTTGTCGACCTGTCCGCGTTCCGAGCCGCGCCGTAGCAAGAGCCGTCCGGCCTGCCCAGTCAAGATACAATCGGCCGATGTGCGGGCGCGCCTACGAGACCTACACCGACGAGGAATTGGTAATTCAATATCTGAACGGGAGGCCCCCCAATCTCGACTGGATGCGCCTGAACTTCAACATGACGCCGACCCAGCATTCTCCCGTCGTCGTGGTGCGGCACGGCGAGCCCACGGTCGACCGGTTCCGGTGGGGCCTGGTGCCTGTCTGGGCGAAGAGCGTGAAGGCGGCGGCGAAATACTCCCTGATCAACGCGCGCGGCGAGGAGATCATGGAAAAGCGGAGCTACGCCGAGGCCTTCCAGCGGCGGCGGTGCGTCGTGCCGCTGTCCGGGTTCTACGAATGGAAGCGCGAGAGCAAGACCAAGCGTCCCTTCGCGATCCACCTGCGCGACAATCCGACCATGTCCGTCGCAGGTGTGTGGGAACGCTGGCAGCCAGACGCCGAGGCGGAGGCGGTTCATTCCTTCTCCATCGTGACCACGTGGGCCAACACCTTTATGGCCGACATTCATGACCGGATGCCGGTGATCCTTGATGGGCCGGACGTCGAGCATTGGCTCGACCCAGAGGTGCAGGAGCCCGAACGGATGCTTCCACTCCTACGCCCATGCCCGTCGGAGTGGCTTACGGCCTACGAGGTCTCGACGGCGGTGAACTCGTCACGGAATAACTCGCCAGATCTCTTGCAGCGGGTTTCGGACCAAGCGTGACGAAAATAGACGAAAGCTCGACCGATTCGAGGATTGGGATTCGTATCGCGGACTTCCGATTACACAGCGCTCCATCGAGTCGACCCGGAACTATGTGATCCGACTGGCCATCATGTGCCTGAATGTCCCTCTGGATGCGTGAGCTTCTCCAGCAGCCCCGTCTGGCGAGATGGACGCTTCTGGCAGGCAGCCCGCAAGGCCCCCTCGTCCGCCACGATCAGAATCCGTGATCGAGCCCGAGTCACTCCGGTGTAGAGCAGCTCGGGTCCGGTCAATTCGTGCGCTTGTGGCGGCAGCACTAGAAGCACCGATTCGAATTCGCTGCCTTGTGATCGGTGCACGGTCATGGCCCAGGCGGTGTCGTGGCTGGGCAGAGCAGCGAGCGGGACGGTGCGCGGTTCCTGGAGGCCGTGGAACCAGGCGGTGATGCCGCGCCCATCCTGTCTGTTCAGGAGTACGCCGACATCGCCGTTGAAGAGTCCGCTGTGGGGATCGTTGGCGGTGACCAGCACGGGGCGTCCGTGGGCCCATTGGCCTGCGGGTAGGCCCTCGCGGCGGAGTCTGGACTCGACGCGGGCGTTGACGCCTTCGACGCCGTAGGGGCCCCGGCGGAGGGCGCACAGGATGCGAATGCGGGCCAGCGCGGCGAGGGCCTCGTCCGGAGTTGACGCTCGGACGACGGCCATGATCTGAGGCCAGACCTGTTCCAGGGCGTCGTTCACCTGTGCGGAGGAGTAATGGAAGAGTTCCTCTCGATGGTCTTCGTTTGTCAGGGTCTGTAGCGTGGTCTCACCGTCGTAATTGCGAATGGCGGCGGCGAGGCGGCTGATACCTGGGTGCGACTCGAATCGGTAGTTGCGGTCGAGCTCGGCGTGGCAGTCGGCCAGGGGACCATAGGCTGCAGTATCGCCTCTACTGGCGGCCGCGGCGATCATCTCGGCCAGCACCCGGCCGGGTTGCACGCTTTCGAGCTGTCTGTGGTCGCCGAGCACGACGAGGCGAGTACCGCGGCCGAGGGCGGACAGCAGGCGGTCCCAGAGGACGAGGTCGAGCATGGAGGCTTCGTCGACGACCACGACGTCATAGGGCAGGGGATTGCCGGCGTGGAATCGGCAGCGGTCTGTGCGCGGATGCCAGCGGAGCAGCCGATGCAGGGTTCGGGCCTGAAACGCGGCTCGCTCGAGCCGTGGACGGACACTGGCCAGCGGTCCGTCAAGCTCCCTGGCGGCTTGGGCGATGGCTTCTCCGAGGCGGGCCGCGGCCTTGCCGGTGGGTGCGGCCAGCGCGACGCGGATACCGGGCTCTCGGCTTGCCAGCAGGGCGAGCAGTTTCGCGGCTGTGGTGGTCTTGCCGGTGCCGGGACCGCCGGTCACCAGGGCGAGGGACCGACGTAGACCTAGCTCTGCCGCGCGCCGTTGAGCCGACTCTGGGTTGGGAAAGAGCTGGGCAAGATCGCCAGCGTCGCCAGGGGGAACCTGTTCATATTCGCTGGCCAGTTCCCGCAACCTGGCGGCCACCCGGGCCTCCGCTTGGTCCAGTCGCCAGGACTGCAGCCGGGTGCCACGCAGGACCAGTGGCGCGGGTCGGCTGCCGTGGCTGCCGCTCGTGACGGCGGCGCTGCCGGTAAGAATGCCGGCTTCTGCGTCGGTCAGCTCGAGCGAGGTGTGACCGGCGGCCCACGAGGTAAAGAAGCGTTCCAGCACCGGCGCGGCCGCGTCGGGAAGGTTCCACCGGCGCTGCAACATCTGGATGGCGGATCGGCTCATGCTGGGGCCTCCCTGCCTGGGCTGGTCGCGCTCCCGAACAGCCCGTCGAGGTCGTCTAGCAACGCCTTGGGCGGCGCTATTTCGAGCACACCCTGGTTGGTTTCGGGGAGGACGCCACGCAGAAACAGCAGGCTTCCTGAGACGGCCTGCAACCCGGAGTTATGGAGACGCAGGTAGCGGCGCAGGGCGACGAGATATAGATGAATCTGGAGCAGGTAGTGCTGCCCGGCCGCGCACCGCCACATCGCCGGCCGGCTGTAGTCGGCGTAGCGCGGCCCCAGATAGTTGCTCTTCCAGTCGACGACGCCCCAGTGGTCATCGGCCCGCACGAGGCGGTCGATATACCCGGTCAGCATGCCGGACAACGCCTGGCCTGGCAGACCCGCAAGGTCGAGCGCATAGTTGCGTTCGTCGTCGTTCCTGGCATGACGGGCAAAGATGTTCGACAGCGCATGGCCGGTGATGCCGGCTTGACCCAGGGGTAGGAGGAACTCCCATTCAGACAGACTGGTGTCCGAGGCGGCCGTCTGGAGGCTGACGTCCAGGCTGTCGAGGCGGGTGCTCTTGAGATCGTCGAGTGTGTGCCGCACCGCCTCCACGGCTTCTTGGGAATAGAGCCGATGCCGCTGCAGGGTACGGTCCACCAGCGCCGAGGTGTCCTCCTGGAAATTCCACTGCTCCAGCAGCTCGTGCAGGCAGTTGCCGGCGTGGGTGCCGCGAGCGAAGGCGGCGAGGGGCACGTCGGCGCCGGCGCCTTCTGGCTCCAACATCGCTTCCGTCATCACTTCCACCGTCGCATCCACTACAGCGTCACTGCGTTCCCGTTCCTCGTGCCGGCCATGGGCCAGCCGCGAGAAGCTGGTGAGGTGCCAGGCCCGCAGGTCGAGCGCGGGGGCGCGGCGCGCGTGCATGGCGGCTTCGGCATGGCCGCCGCCTGTCCAGATCGTTTCGCTGGGCGCAGGCGGGACAGACACGGTGATGACGTCTGGCTGCGTCTCTTGGAGGCGGCGCAGCGTGTCGCCGTGCTCGCATCCAGAGGTGCTGTGCTTCCGGATGGCGATGGACGCGTACCAGTCTTCCAGGCTGTCCACGAGTTCGTCTGTTCGCAGCAGCCAATCGAGCGAGGTCGGGGGCAGAGTCGACTTCGCGGTGTACCCCAGGGGTCCGGCCAGCAGCGTCACGCGGCGGCGGGCGCGGGTCAGGGCCACGTAGGCCAGGCGCAAGTCTTCGAGCAGGCGCTCGGCGGTCACGGCGCGAAGCTCTGCCTGGTTGTCCCGCTGTGTACCGTCGGCCAGCATCCAGCCGTCGTCACGGCGCACCAGCAGACGTTCACTGGCACCGGGGTCCGGCAGAACAGACCAGAGGTAGGGGCAAAACACGAAGTCAAATTCCAGCCCCTTCGCTCGGTGCACGGTGACCACTTGCACGGCGTCGCCGTCTACGTCCAGGCGGCGCAGGCGTTCATCCGCCGGGCGGGCCTCAGACATTCGCTCGCCCTCGAACCATTGCAGCAACTTTTCGGGGGTTCGCTGGCCCTCGGCCTCCCGCGCCTGCAGCAGTTCCTCGAGATGTCGCAAATCGGTGAGATGTCGCTCGCCACCGGGCGCACGGGCGAGCCGAAGCGTGGCCTCGGCTTGGGCTTCTAGGCCGGCCATCAGGGCGGCAATGCCTCGACGTCGCCACACGTCTCCCCACTCCGAGAAGCTGGCCAGCCGCTGATCCGTATCCGCACTCGTGAGGTCGGCCAGCATGGCCGAGTCGTAGCCGAACAGGCGGGTCGCCATGGCGGCCCGTCGCCATCCGGGATGGGTGGGTGAGAGCACCGCCTTCAGAATGGACGCGAGGTCGGACGCCGTTTCGCTCCGCATGACGTCGCCGTCGTCGCGAATCACGGTCGGTACGCCCCGCGCGCGCAACGCCCCGTAGACCAGCTGCGCTTCGCGATTGGTGCGGGTCAACACGGCGACGTGCGCCGGCGTGACCGTTTCCGCGGCGGCGCCCGCCGCTGAAAGCGTCCGGCCCAGCAGATCCACGATAGCCGCGGCGGTGCAGGCTGCCGCGCGCTCTCGGCGCGGCTGGGCACGCATCCACTGCTCGCTGTCGGCGTCGGGCACCACCCATGCCACGAGTCGACCGTGCCCGTCGGCGGGCAGGGGCAGGTCTGCATCCTGGCGGGCGGCCGTCGCCTCTGGATGCACCAGGGCGGGGTTGCCGAAGGCCCGGGGCCGTCCGAAGAAGGTGTTCAGGGCCACCACCAGGCCGTGGGCCGACCGGTAGGTCGTGGCCAGGTCGCTCACCCGAGCCTCATCCGTTGGCCGGGCCGACAGATACGCGTCGAGGTCTCCACCGCGAAAGCTGTAGATGGCCTGCTTGGGGTCACCGACCAGGATGAGCCGTCCGCGTCCGGTCCCGCGGTCGAAGATGGCCCTGAAGATTTCAAGCTGCTGCTGGTCGGTGTCCTGGCTCTCGTCGATCAGGCCCACTTTCCATTTGTCAGACAGGCGCCGCGTGAGAGCGACGCGGTTCGGCCCCAAGCACAGGGCTCGGTGCAGCGTCTGAATCAAGCCATCGAAGGTGACGGCGTTGTCGCGTCGCAGGCTTCGCTCGAATCGTTGCCCCGCCGCCTGGTCGAGGTGCGCGAGCCAAGCCCAGCCGGTGGTGCCGACGGTGGCCTGCACCGCTTCAGCGGTGGCCACGAGTGGCAACGCGCCAGCCTTATCCGAGGCGGCCTTGCCCACCGCACCTTTCCGGCCAAACCAGGATGCCGCGCCAGCCAAGCGTTCGGCGACAGAAAAGATCTCCACCGGGGGCTGTTGCGGGTCCAGGGCCTCGAGCAGGGTGTGCCAGGCGTCGAGTTGGGCCACCGAATCGGCGCCTGGGTTCTGTTTTGAGTTGTTCAGCTGCACCGTGTCCCGGTCGGCAATCTCCCGCAGGCGGCCAATGTCGGCGCGGGCATCCTTCAACGCCTTGAGCGTCTGCGCCACCCGGTTGCGCGCTTCCTGCAGCGACGGAGCCTCCGGTGCCATGCGGGTCGACGGCCGCTGGGTCAGCGAGCGCCACGCCTTGAGATCGCCCTCGACCGACCACTTGCCAAGAGCCGCCACGGCGGCCAGCAACGAATCGGCGGCGAGGTCGGTGCGCCACGTGTCCTTGACGGCATCCGACTTCAGCTCGCCGGCGTCCGGCAGCACGTCGAATCCGGCGGGCATGCCGCACAAAAAACTTTCGGACGCCAGCACCTGCTTGCAGAAAGAATGGATGGTCGACACCGCAAGCTGGTCGCTCTCAGCCAGTGCCAGACGCAGACGTAACATGGCCGCGTCCCGTTCCGGAGCGGCAAGGGCGCCGAGGCGGTCCAGCAGAACACGAATGCCCTCCTCGCCGTTCCCGGGCCGGGTGTCTGCGTCGGCATGGGCCACCAGGGCCGCCAGTTGGCGTCTGGTCCGCTCGCCCAGCTCGCGGGCCGCGTCCTCGGTAAAGGTGACTAGCAGGACCTCGCCGATGTCGCTGACGACCCCGTCTACAAGCAGGCGGGGCAGTAGGTGGGAGATCGTCCAGGTTTTCCCGGTGCCCGCGCTGGCTTCGATGACCGACAGGCCCGTGGGCACATCGGTCAGGTGGAGATGGAAGTTAGCCATCCGTCAGCCCCGCTTTCGATGTGGACGCGGTGTTCGCGAACCAGACTTCCACCGGGTCGAAAACCTCGGCGGCGAGGCGGCGCCACTCGTCGAAGATGATCTCGGCGAACGGGTCCCGATCGCGCCACGCCAGTTGGGCCGAGGCACTATCGCCCTCACCGGGTGGGCCCTTGGGTTGCTGTTGCCACGCCTTCAGGGCTCTGTCGGCTTCGTCGACGCCGCGCCGGCCCGCGTCGAAGATCGCAAAGCTGGTCTTTGGCCCGAACGGCAAGGGGCGCCGTCGCGCCTGCCGGCACAGCTGGAGCAGGCTGTCGAGCGCGGCTTGTGCCTGGACTGGGGCCATGGACGGCATGCGGTCGACTCTGGCCATCTCCCCATCCTTGGACACCACGAGGGTGTCGCCGCGCATGCCACAGGCGGCGGCAAAGGTCGCCCGAACCCAGGCATCGAGACGGTGATGGGGCCGTCCCTGCAGTTCGGTGGGCATGACCAGCACCTGCAGACTGCCCTCGGTATTGACGGTAATGTTTCCGGCGACCTGCGGGCTCCCTGCCCGATACACCAGCCGTTGGGGCTGAAGCCGGCCACCTGCCTCGCGCACAGCGAGTCGGGCCAGGGACACGGCGTCGTGCACGCTCTGTCGGCCCATTGCGGCGCCCAGGTTTCCGTAGGGAATCAGGCGGTCGGCCGCCAGGCGTTTCTCCAGGAACGTGGTGCGTCCGTCTAGCACGGCGGCGATGACCTCGGTCTGAATCTGCCACCGGTTCAGGCCCGTTGGGGCCGCCACCGGTTCCCTGTCCATGGCGAACGGATCATCCCCGGCCTGGGGCAGCACGACCCCCAGGGAACCCAGCCAGGTCGACCACGGGTCTTTCAGCATACGGATCATCTCGTGCAGCTCGAGATCGGCAGACTGGACCTTTTCGGACGGCTCGAACACGCCGGCCTGAAATGGCGCGGCCACATCCTGTCGCTGCTCGAACGCCCGGGCAATCTCGAGATGGCCGGTGTCGAACGAGGCTCGTGGGCCGGTGAAGCAGGCTGGGTTGAACGGCTGTAGTGGATGGTCTTCGATCAGCGCCCGATAGGTGGCCTCACGGGTGTCGGGCATGCTGGACACCGTCGCTGCCGCCACCCTCAAGAATTCATCGACGCAGGCCGAGAGCGGTTCTTCCTTGTTGCTGCGGATGTTACGGGCCGTGGCCGTCAAGATAACCCGGTCGTCGGCCGCCAGGAGAGCGTCGAGAAAGAGCTGCCGGTCTTCGCGCACGGGGTCCCGGTCGCAGGGGCGCGGCGCCGCCGCCAACAGGTCCCAGGCGGGCGCCGTGGCTCTGCGTGGAAATTCGGAGTCCTGCAGGCCCATGACCGCCAGCACACGGCAGGGGATGGCGCGCATCGGCTTGAACCCACCCATGGCCATGGCTCCGCCCACCCTTGACACGGCACGGATTTCATCTTGGGCGGCCTGGTCGAGCCAGTCGGATACGGCGGCGGCGTCCATCGGCAGGGCGCACGCATGTTCGGTCTCGGCGGCACGCAACTGGCCGATAAGGTCCACGGCCGCCGTCGACTCGAACCGCCCGTCCTCTGCGGCAAGCACCTGGTCCAGCGCCTGGTCCAGGCGGTCGGCCCACTGGCCTGGGCTGGCCTCGAATTGCCACGCTTCCAGCAGGCACACCAGGTCATCCAGCCAGTCCAGCGAGGCGCTCATCGACGAGGGTTCGGCTCCCAGGTCACCGGCCACCGGCAGGGCCGGGCTTTGGTGGGCATCCGACGATGCTTGCGCATCACCCAGCCACAGGCCCGCCAGCAATCGGTCCAGGCCTTCCCGCCAGGTGCCCGTGGCCTGGTCGCCGGCGTCCATCGACTGGCGATGGGCCGCGTTAAGTCCCCAGGTGATACCGGAGGCACGCAGGCGGTCGGCCAGCCTCTCCGGGTCTGTGCCCAGCGATTCCACACAGGCGGTGACCGCGGGCAGCTCCATCAGGGCCAGGCCCTCGCTCAGAGGAGCGCGGCCCGCAGCCAGGCGCACCAACGTCTGCAGGCCTTGCACCAGAGGATCGCTGCGATCGAGACGCCGCTCCGACAAGCGCAGTGGCAACGCGGGGTCGCCTTCCCGCAAGATGGCCTCGGCGAGCGGACCGTAGGTGTCCAGGTCGGGGGCCAGAATCAATACGTCGCTCGCGGTTAGACCGGGCAGGCTGCCGAAGGCGTCCAGCAGTTCATCTCGTAGCACTTCCACCTCGCGCCGGGCGCCGTGGCAGCGATGTACACGCACCGACCGGTCTGCCGCGATCGGGGCGGTCGTGCCCACTGCTCCTGGCTGGCGCGCCGCGCGGATGTCCGCTTGCAGACGGGCCAGCAGCGAGTCGGACCGGGGCTCGGGCAGCGCGATGACGTTGTACTCCTGGCCCTCGGTGACCAGCGCCTCCTCGAAACTGCGAAAACTGTCGACGGCTTGCTTCCCCAAGTGCGACAAGAGGGGATGCCCTTCCCACGCAGGGTCCACTTTCTTCCCCGCCCGCATCTGCGCGCGGCCGGCTCGCATGTCGCCGAGATACTCGGTGGATGGCAGCAAGGCGCGCAGGCAGACACGGGTCCTGCTGGCCAGGGCGCGCAGCAGGGGTAAGAGGGTGGGGGGCAAGGGCCCGGTGGCCAGCACTTCGAGCGAGGCCGGCAGCTCGCCGTCGCCCTGTTGGATGCGCGCGACCAGCTCCTGCAGGCGGACGGCGGGATGGTGGTGGTCCGCCAACTCCTTCGATACGCGCCGCCAGAGTTCCCGTTGCCAGGCCTCGTCCCCTTGGGCCTGCTCGGGCAAGCCCTCCCAGGCTTCCCCTCGGTCCCACGCGGCAATCATGCCCGGTCTGAAATACAGGTATTGGTCGAAGCGGTCGGCTACCTCACGGGCCAGGGCCTGTCGCGCTCGGGCATCTACGCACGCCGCCTCCAGTCGAGGGGTATGGCCCTCTTCGGCCATGGCGGCCAGTAGCGGCAGCAGCCGCCAGGCCAGACCTTCTGACCGCCAGGACGGATGGACCGGACTGAGACCGACCATCTGGGCCATGCGTTCGATGAAGCTGCCAGGCAGGAGAAACGTGACGCCCATGGCGACGCCGTGACGCCGGGCCAGCTCAGCTTTGGTGAGGTCTACGAGCGGCAGCGATGGCATCAGCACCGGCACCACGACACCGGCCGGGCTGCTTGGCCTGCCCAGCGAATCAACCAGGTCGTCGAGCAGCACCGTCGCGTCAGACGCGTATTTCAGTTCGAGTGCCATTGCGGATCTGAGCCGGGGCGGGAGGCCAGGATCTCCTGCCCCGCGTCACGTGCGCCCGGCTCGTCGAAGTGGCGGGACGCATAGTCCACCCAGATCAAGCGCAAGCAGGCCTAGGGCCGGATGTCGAACGCCGCCATCTGGGTGGCGTTGCGCACGAACAGCGTGCCGTCGGCGATGGTGGGCACGTTCCAGGTCTTCCCTTCGATGGCGGAGAACCGATTCACTTCCTCATGCCCCTCCGGGGTGGCGCGCACCAGCACGACCTCTCCGCGTTCGGTGAGCACGACCAGATGTCCGTCGGTAAACAACAGTTGACCGAACCCGTAGCGCCCGCCCTTCCAGACGAGCTCGCCGGTCGCGGCGTCCATACAGGCCAGAATGTTGTTGTCGAGGCCGTAAATGAAACCGTCGTGCAGCACGGAACTGCTGAACTTATTCTTCATCCGGTTCGTGCGCCACACCTCGCGGGCCGACAGCGCGTCGCCCGCTGACGACACTTCGATCATGGCCGAGCCCTGCCCGTAGCTCGCGGACAGAAAGATTCGATTCGAGCCCACCATCACGGGCTGGGCCATGTTTGGCACGTTGGACACGACCCACGGGTAGTCCCACAGCAGGGCCCCGTCTTCCACACTCAGACCGGCCGCGCGCTGGGCCGTCACCACCAGAATCTGGCGCACGCCGGCCAGCTCCACGAGCATCGGCGCGGTGTAGCCGGCCACGTCGCTGAGCGCGGTCCAGACAGTGTCGCCGGTGTCGGCGTCATAGGCCGTCACGGAGTGACCATCGCGCCCGCCCGGCAACACCACCACCATGTTGTCAACCACCAGCGGTGACGCGGACATGGCCCAGGTGAGGTTGCCAGACCCCGCATCGTCCAGCATGTTCGTCCGCCACAGCAGGCGTCCGGTATCGGCGGCCAGGCCACGCAGTTCACCGCCCGCGCCCAGCGCAAACACCCGTCCGTCATCCCAGGTCGGGGTGGCGCGGGGACCATCGCCGCCCATCGTCTCCTCGAACTGCTCCTCCCAGTCGTGGGTCCAGAGTTCGGCCCCGCTGTCCGGGTCGTAGGCGGCCACCACTTCGCGCGCGCGCCGTTGTTCGATGGTGAACAGCCTACCGTCGGCTACGGCAAACGACGCGTAGCCGCCGCCGATAGGCTGCTGCCACAGTTGCGGCAAGCCGTCGTCCGGCCAGTTGGTGCTGATGGGGAAGTCGTAGCGACCGGTGCGGGAGGCCCCCCGGTAGGCGGGCCAGAACGTCTCAGGGCGCCGGTCAGCCGAGACGGCCGGAACGGTTCGACCAGCCGGCGCATCCAGCACTGCCGCAGTGGCGTCCAGCTGGCTCTGTTCGGCCCGACTCACTTCGAGTGCGTCGAAGTGCGCGTCTTCGTCAAAACGGGACAGCAATGGCCGTGCGCCGCTGCCATCCAGCTCCATCCGCACCCCGATGACCCGGGCCACGACGACGGCGCCGACGATGACGACCAGCAGGACGACCAGCACCTTGCCGAGCGTCGAGCTCAGGCGGCTCACGTGCCAGTCCTTTGGTGTTCGAGACGCGCCTTGAGGCAGTTGAAGAACCGGTCCATCATCATCTTTGAGACGCCGCCCAACAACCGTTGTCCCACCCGGGCAATGGTGCCCGCCACCTGCACGGTGCCATCAATGGCCACCGTCGTGATGCCGTGGGCCTCTGTCAGGGTGATGTTGGTACCCCCGTTGACGATGCCCGGTTTCCCCTTGCCGTGCACCACCAATCGATAAGACGACGGCGGTACCAGGTCCGCCATTTCGACGGTGCCTTCGTAACGGCCGGTCACGGCGGAGATGGCCATGGTCAATGAGGCCCGAAATTTGTTCTCGCCAATCGGCTCGAGGGATTCGCAGCCGGGAACGCAGGCGGCCACGGCCTCGGTGTTGAGCAGCAGATCCCAGACCTGTTGAGCCGGCGCGTCGAATGTGTAACTGCCTGTGACGTTCATGGTGTCTTCGACAATAGCATTGTGCGACGGGACGCCGACCCTACGACCGGGTGGACGACGGCTGTCGCCGGACCGACCGATGGGCCGGCAGGTGATTCAGATGTGCGGCCAGCGCGTCGAGACTGGCCAGGTTGTGTACGGGCAAGAAGTCATCGATATGCGGCATGGCGGCCTGCATGCCCCGGGTTAGCGGTCGATAGTGGGGAGACCCCAACAGCGGGTTGAGCCAGACCAGTCGGTGACAGCTCCGTTGCAACCGCGCCATCTCGGCGCCGAGCCGCGCTGGTTCACCGCGGTCCCACCCGTCTGAAATCAGCAGCACGACGGGCGCGTGGCTCATCACCCGGCGCGACCAGTCCACGTGAAACTGGTGCAGCGCGTCGCCGATTCGGGTGCCGCCGCCCCAGTCTGGGATGTGGCGCGGCAAGCTCGGCACCACGTCGTCCACCCCGCGACGTTTCAGTCGGGTCGTGACCCGAGTCAGCGTGGTGGCAAACAGGAACGTCTCGACGTGGTCGAACCCGCCGGCCAGCGTATGCACGAAGTGCAGCAGCATCCGACTGTACCGCTCCATCGACCCGCTGACGTCGCACAGCAACAACAGCGGTCGCGTTCGTGTACGACGCGTGCGGCGGGGCAAGACCACAAGCTCGCCGCCGAACCGGAGGTTGTGCCGCACGGCGCGACGAATGTCGATGGCATGTCCGTGCCCCGCCTGCCAGCGCCGGGTAGTGCGGATACCCAGTTCCCACCGCAGTGAGGTCAGCATGGCCCGCGCTTGCGCCACCTCGTCATCGGTGAACGTCGCGAAGTCTTTGCTCCGCGAGACCTGACCGGTGCCGTAGCTCAGGGCGGCGACTTGCTCGAGCCGGAGGGCAGAGTCGCCGCGCGCGTCGGTCGGGTCGCTCGCCGGCCTGCTGGGTGGGACGCCCCCCTCCGCGGGAGGCAGTTGTGTCATCTGGTCGGCGGCCTGGCTCGTCGGGGCTGTCGAGGAGTCGCGGGGCGGGCGCCAGAACGCTCGGAACGCGTAGTCGAACACCGAGAGATCTTGCGCCCGGCGTACCAGCATGGTTTGCAGCGTGTGGTAGAAATCGGCGCGGCGCCCCACGTCGACATGGGCCAGCGCCTCGGCCACGTCCAGCATGCGTCCCGCCTGCGCGTCGAGGCCCACATCGCGCAGCAGGCGACCAAAGTGCAGCAAGTTGTGAAACAGGCGACCGTCTGGTCCGGTCGGCTGGGTGTCGGTCATGCGCGCGTCTATGAGCGGTCGGCGGTGGGCAGCAGGCTGTGCTGGAAGATGGTGTGCGCCTGTTCGCCTCTGATCGCTTGCAGGTCTTCCTGGGTCTTCAAAATGAGCCCCAGGGTCTGGTCAATCGTCTCGCGGTCCAGTTCCTGTCGGTCCAAGGCGACGAGTGCGGCAATCCAGTCGAGCGTCTCCGAGACACCGGTCACCTTGTAGAGCTCAGCGGTGCGGAGCTGTTGTACGAACCGCGTGACCTGCTCGGCCAGTCGGGCCGGCGCCTCAGGCACCTTCTCGGTGACGATGCGGTACTCCTTCTCGAAGTCTGGATAGTCGATCCACCAGTAGAGACAGCGGCGCTTCAGCGCGTCGTGCAGTTCGCGCGTGCGGTTCGAGGTGATGATCACCATGGGACGCGTGGTGGCCCGAATGGTGCCCAACTCAGGAATGGTCACCTGGTAGTCGGAGAGCAGTTCCAGCAGGTAGCCTTCGAACTCTTCGTCGGCGCGGTCCAACTCGTCGATCAGCAGAACGGGGGGCCTGTTGTCGGGCGCCTCGAGCGCGCGGAGCAGTGGCCGTTTGATGAGAAATTCCGGCCCGAACAGATCCGCCGCGAGCGTCTCGCGGTCGACGGCATCCCCCGCCTCGCGCATCCGAATCTCGAGTAGTTGGCGCGCGTAGTTCCACTCGTACACCGCGTGGGTGACATCCAGCCCTTCGTAGCACTGCAGCCTGATGAGCTCGGTCCCCAGCGCCGATGCCAGCACCTTGGCGATCTCGGTCTTGCCGACCCCAGCCTCGCCTTCAAGCAACAACGGGCGCTGGAGCGTCAAGGCCAGATACACGGAGGTGGCCAGACCGCGGTCTGCGACGTACTGCTCCTGTTGCAGCAGCGTTTGCAACGCGTCAATCGACGTGGGAATGGGAAGGTTTGGCACGCGAGTTAGAATTATATCGTTGGTGCCCTGGGTCCGCAGACGCACGGCGGTCGCCGCGTCACTTGCGGTGGGTGGACCACTTCTCTGCGAGAGCGTACTTCTCGTCCACGCCGACAAGGGCGTTGAACTCGTCGAACGCCATGAGCCGGTCGCCTGAGCCGGTGCTTGTGCCTTGCGTGCGTAAGTGACCATAGGCAGCCGCCAAGGCGTGCGCCGACGCATACAGCCCGGTCACTGGATACAGCACCAGGTTGAATCCCATCTCGGCCAGCTGTTCGTGCGGCACCACCGGCGTCCGGCCATGCTCCACCATATTGGCCACGGTCGGTTTTGGCGCCCGGCGTCCCACCTCGGCCAGTTCCTCCAGCGACCCCGGCGCCTCCACGAACGTCGCATCAGCCCCGGCCGCCCGGGCGGCCTCCACCCGGTCCAGGGCCTCGTCCAGGCCGACCGCCGCGAGGGCGTCGGTGCGGGCCACGATGAAGAAGTCGCGGTTCGCGCGCGCTTCCACTGCGGCGCCAATTTTCTCGAAATACTCTTGCCGGTCGACCACCCGCTTGCCCTGCATGTGTCCGCAGCGTTTGGGCCACTGCTGGTCTTCCAGGAAACAGCCAGCCGCCCCGGCATCGATCAGTTCGGTGACCGTGCGCACGACGTTCAGCGCGTTCCCATAGCCGGTATCGGCGTCTACCAGAATCGGGATGTTGACGGAGCGGCAGATGTGCCTTGCCCGCTCGACAATCTCGGTCTGAGTCAGCAGGCCCAGGTCCGGCTCGCCGAGCAGTGTGGCCGCGACCGCGTAGCCGGAGATGAACGCGAGCGGGAATCCGGCCTGCTCGGCAATCTTGGCGGATACCGGATCGTAGACGCCGGGGAATACCAGCGGTCCGTGAGTGTCGAGAACCTGTGAGACACGGGACGGCATCCGGTAGTGGCTCCTGGGAATGGGGTCGGACGTCTGGTGCTCGAACGGCGATTATAGCGGTGTGTGGGACGGCTCAGGATACGATGACGATCCGACCAAGGAGAGACCGATGACCGCCACGAGCCACGACGAGCCGATTTCCGCTGAGATGCCCTATCCCTCGCAGTTCGTCGAGGTGCTCGGGTCCAGGATGCGCTACGTGGAAGCAGGCACCGGCGACCCCGTCCTCTTTATACACGGGAACCCAACCTCGTCGTACCTGTGGCGCAACGTCATGCCGCATCTGGCGGCGGACGCCCGGTGCATCGCGGTCGACCTGATCGGTATGGGGCAGTCCGACAAGCCGGACCTCGAGTATCGACTGACCGACCACGTGCGGTATCTCGACGGGTTCATCGAGGCGCTGGAACTCGAGCGCCTCACGCTGGTCATTCACGACTGGGGTTCGGCCTTGGGGTTTCACTACGCACGCCGGCACGAGGCGAACGTGAAGGGCGTCGCCTTCATGGAGGCGGTGGTGCGTCCGCTGACCTGGGAGGACTGGCCCGGCAGCGTAAGGGACCTGTTTCGACAGTTCCGCACGCCTGAGGTGGGCTGGGATCTGATCGTGAACCAGCACATGTTTGTCGAACGCGTGCTGCCGGGTGCCATCCAGCGGGATCTGACGGCGGCCGAGATGGACACCTACCGGGCCCCGTATCTCGACCCGCCCAGCCGGAAACCGCTCTGGCGCTGGCCCAACGAGATTCCGCTCGATGGCGAGCCGGCCGATGTCGCTGAGGTGGTGCAGGCGTATGCCGACTGGCTGCAGCGGTCGGACGTTCCGAAACTGTTGCTGTACGCCACTCCGGGCGCCATCCTGCGAGCCGACATGGTCGCGTGGTGCCGGGAACACATCCAGTCACTGACCTGTGTGGATATTGGTCCCGGGCTCCATTTCGTGCAGGAGGACCAGCCCCACGCGATCGGCCGCGCGCTGCGCACGTGGTTCGGGGAGCTGTAGCCCGCGCCACAGCTGTCGCGACGCACGCGACGGTCACTGATATGGATTGTTGAGGTTGGGGTGAGTGACGGGGATTGAACCCGCAACATCCGGAGCCACAGTCCGGCGCTCTACCAATTGAGCTACACCCACCACAGAGTGCTAACGTGCTGAATGAAAACCGCTTACGTCGTTTCTGTTGATGCGGTTTGATCGGGTGCCATGTTGAACTGCCATGAGCCGAACCGAAAACAGCCTCTTCATTCTATGCGGCGACCCTCCGTGTCGTCCACTGTCAACAGACCAGTGGGCCTCAGTACCGCCGGGTGACGGTGTCGATCGGATCGCGCTGTTCGTGCGGGGCGGAGTACCCGCACACGGACGGTAGCGGCTGGTCCGTCCGCCCGCGATAGAATTGGAAGCCAATGTCCACACCGCCGCCGGGTCCCGTTGATGCACCGCACACCCCGCCGATTTCGGTCACGGCCGAGGTCCTGCACGCCGTCCGCGTCGTCGTCAATGCGTATCGATTGTCGACCGAGTCCCGGGATGTCGACGTCAGTCTGAACGGCCTGCTGGACGGGGTGGCGCCGCTGGTGCCCTTCGATGCCGCCGGTGTCTACGTCTTGGGTCGGTCCAACCGCCGGGTCCTCCATTGGCTCTGGCGTGGCGAGGGCGGACCACCACCCGGTCGCCGTGACCCGATCGAGAAGCACGGGTCGGTGGCACGCGCCATCGAGCTCGGCGAGCCGGTGGCGACCAACTGCACCGCCGACGATCCTGCCGCGGTCGGCTTCGGGTTCGTCTCTTGTCTCGTGGTGCCGGTGATCGGCCCCCACGGCGTGGTGATGGGCGCCATCGAAGTGCATTCGACCCGCAGCGGCGCATTCGCCGCGGACGCCGTCGAGATGTTGCAGCTGCTGGGCACGGTCGTCGCCGGTACCATCGAGCGGGCTCGGCTCAAGGAAGAGTTACGAGAGAAGCGACGTATCGACAGTGACCTGCTTGTCGCCCGGCAGGTGATGGAAGACCTCATTCCACGCACCATCCCCGCGCTGCAGGGCTTCGACGTGGCGGGCGTCAACGAGGCCTCGTTCGAGGTCGGCGGCGACTACTACGAATTCATTCCGCTCCCCGATGACCGCTGGGGCATTGTCATCGCCGACGTGGTCGGCAAGGGCATCGGCGCGGCGTTGCTCGTCTCGGCCATCCGAGCATCGATGTATGCCCTCGTCGGGCGGGAATTGGCCACGCGGGCGGTCATGCGCCGCGCCAATCGCTTCTTCCACGACTCGGTGGAAGAGGGGAAATATGTCACGCTGTTCTACGCGGTCCTGGACGTGCAGTCACGGCGCATGATCTATGTCAACGCCGGGCACCAGCCCCCGATCGTGTTGCGCGCGAATGGCGATGTCGAGGAGTTGCGCAGTGGTGGCGTCCCACTGGGTATGTTCGAGTCGCCGCGCTATTTCGAGGGGGTCGCGGCGCTCGACGTCGGCGACATGTTTGTGCTCTACACCGACGGCATCGTCGAATCGAGCGACGCGCGCGACAACCACTATGGTCGGGGGCGCTTGGTCTCCACGCTCGAAGCCTCTCGCACCGAGCCGGCTGAGGATATCTGTGGGCACGTCATGCAAGACGTCCGCACCTTCTCGTTCGGCAGCCAGGACGACCGCACGCTGCTCGTCCTCAAAGCCACCGACGACGAGGCCTGACTACTCGTCGGCGTTGACGGTCCCGTGGGCGTACTGCTCGTAGTGCGCCGCCAGCAGATCGCGGCCGAAGTCCCCCGCGAAGTCGCGCCACACGCTGTGCGCGTGGTTGGCCTCACCCTGGGTGTTGTCGTACTCGATGAGAAACGTCGGACCCTGAATGCGGTAGTAGTGCGGCTCGCCCCGCGCCGTCCCACCCATCCACCCGAACTTGATGTTGTCGAGTCCAGCGCCGCGAATCTCCGCGAGCCGCTGGTCGGCGATGGGCGCCGGTTGCGCCGTCGCGTACTCCTCGACGATGGCCCACAGCGCGGCCCGCTGACTCGCGTCCATGTCCGCATGCGACACCCCGAGGTCGTCCAGCATCGCCACCTCGCGTCCGTTGCTCGTCAGCACGTCCCTGGGGGCCTCATTCGACAACATCGCGCTGGCTTTCTGGGTCATGGTCAGCGACGCCAGCAGCGCGCGAGCCTGATCTTCCTCGGTGCCCAGCACGCGCTGCCCCTTCTTGGGCCCCTCACGCACCTCGGCCGGGTTCGTCCCGAAGAACTGCGGGCTGGCCGCCACCGCGCTGCCATTCACCACCGTCCAGTTCTGCGACACATGGTGCCCCTCATAGCGCCAGCCCCACGTGCTGCCCGTGCCCGGCTCGCCAAAGATCATGAAGAAATACAGATCCGGGTCGCGGATGTCGCGGCCCTCCAGCACGAACAAAATCTGTTCAAGCTGTCGAATCGACTCCGCCTTCGTGAACCCCTTTTCGCTCAACGCGGTTCGCAACAGATCCAGCGCCGCCGAGCGCTGCGCCGACGTCATGGCCTTCAGCGGCACGCCCTTGCGCTCTCGAGGAATGAAATGCCAGTCGAACCGGTCTTCGCCGTCAAACGAGAACCGTACGGCCTGCTCCTGTTCATCGGTCAGCGTGTCGAGGAAGTTGATGGCCGCTCTCGTCATCGCCACCGCCGGATCGTCCGTGTGCTGCGTGAAGGCGACCGTGCCCATCACAACGATGAGGCAACCGATGTTCAAGATGCTGCGAGCCATGTGCTTCCCCCTGGGTCGAGGCGCCGAGTGTCGCGCCATTGTCCGCCGACGGATGGGTGTTGGACTACGATCCGGAGCGTACCTGTCGGGTCAGGGTCAGTCAAGATACGACCCCCTGCGGACCGCTCCGCGAGGTGACCTTAGCCACGTTCGCTCGACTAGTCGTCAGGCCCGTTGCGGCCGGGCCCGTCCGTTCGGTGTGTGAGAAGATGATGGACAGGACCCGCCGATACGCGCCCGTAGCTCAGCTGGATAGAGCATCGGCCTTCTAAGCCGAGGGTCGCAGGTTCGAGCCCTGCCGGGCGTACCATTTTCTCCCCTGAAACCGGGCCTTTCCCGGGTTCCGCTGCCGAGGTCGGCGGAATTCGGTGGCACGCGCCCCCGAGATCGGCGAAGTCTTGGCGCAGGTCTGACCGGTCACCCTCTAGCTCGGTGAAATACTTTCTGGACTCTCTGCCGAGAATCGAGCTGCTGGTGGTGACTCCACATGCCTCGGTCAGCGCCACGAGCCCGTACCAGTGACATCCGAGAGGTTCGGTTGAGGCTCCGG
>CAWWAF010000007.1:0-64680 GCA_963934795.1 uncultured bacterium | reverse complement strand
GTGATGTCGCTGGTGCCGGTGAGAATCAACGCTAGCGAGAAGATGGCGAGCGGAAACGACGACGGATTAAAAATATGGACGCGCTCACCGTTCTTGTTCCACCGAATCAGCTCTTTCGCCACAAACCCGAGCCCGATCAACAGAAACTGCAGGTAGAACCAGTCGTCCGCGAACCAGAGGAACAGGTTGATGCTGAAAATGACTGGAACGGGACCGAACCCCAGGGTGTAAGTGTCGCGGCGTGACCAGCAGAGGAGCATGTCGAACGCGTAGGCGAAGACCAACTGGGCCCCGATGAGAGGGGCCGCGTCGTAGACCGGTCGCCAGTACCATCCCCAGTACAGAAGGAAGGCACACTGCGCAAGCGCCTGCACCAGGTGCTGCCGGCGAACACCGACCGTGATCCGCAGGCGCCGGCCTTTGGCGCAGGCCGAGCCGCAGGTCACCGCGCTCCAGACGAGCAACAGGACACAGGCCCCGAGAAACGACCAGCGAAATGGTGGATTCTGCCGAATCCCGTCCAGCAGCCCGAACGCGCCTAGGCCCAGCGAGAGGATCGCGACAAGACCGCAGCAGCCCATCGGCGAGAGGCGCGCGGCTGGTGCCTCTCGCCCTGGCCGCGCCATCGCGGACCTCGTCTGGCGATGGTGTGGGACTGGCACTCTGTTGTCTGACCGAGCCGTATTCAAGAAAAGCGCACACCGGTGGTTCAGATGGTCCGCCAGTGTATCGGATTCTGCGGGCGCGGCGGATGGTGTCGCGCCGTGTCTTTCGAGGAGGACCAGGAGGCTCGCGGAATGCCGCTCGCAGTGGCGGCCCCTCAGGAGACTACGGCAGTGCGCACATTCTGGCGCCAGGATCGAGTCTGCCGCTGACGACGGTCTCGCCGACGTGATGATGGGGCGGGCAGCCTGTCATGCCGCGTCGCGGCGAGGCTCTGGGTGGACGGCATGAGGCTCGCTGACCATGTGGGAAGATACGGCGTGACCGCCCGTCTCCTCCTCGTCAGCAATTCCAGCAACCACGGCCAAGGCTATCTCGACCACTGTATGCCCGAGATGCTCGACCTGCTCGCGGAGCGACGGCGGCTGGCCTTCGTGCCGTTCGCCGTCTTCGACCGCGACGGCTACGCGGCGAAAGCGCGGCAGCGGTTCGGGCGGGACGGCATCGAGACGCGTATGGTGACTGCCGACGAGGGGGGCGTGGAGACGCTGGCGTGGGCTGAGGCGGTGTTCGTCGGGGGCGGCAACACCTTCCGGTTGCTGGCGACGCTACAGAAGGCCAAGCTGATGGTCGCGATTCGTCGCCGTGTGGACGAAGGCCTCATCTACATGGGCGCGAGCGCCGGCTCGAATATCGCCGCGCCCACTATCCGCACGACCAACGACATGCCTATCGTGCAGCCGGCCTCGCTTAATGCGCTCGGACTGGTGCCGTTTCAGATCAATCCGCACTACATCGATCCGCCTGCAGGCTCGACCTTCATGGGTGAGACCCGGGAGGAGCGACTGGGTGAATATTTGGAAGAGAACACGACACCGGTGATTGGAATACGAGAAGGCGCCTGGCTTCGCGTCGAGAACGGGCGGGCGTGGCTCGGAGGCGCCCGTGCGGCCCGCATCTTCCGGCGTGATGCGGCTCCGGAGGAACGCGACCCCGGAGCCGATCTCTCCGATCTGCTTCTTGTGGGTGATTGAGGAAGACCCGGGTGGCGTTCCCAGAAACGACTGGAGCATGCGCTGCGGTATGCTGGGAAATGGCTCGCGGGATGACACTGGCGCGCGCCCCATTGTCTGAACACACACCGATGAAAGTTATTTGATAATGAACCGCCTCTATCTGTTGCCACTCACGCTTCTCGCGCTTGGTCTCGTCGCCTGGAACACCGGGCTCGAGGCTGCGCAGGAACCGCACCCACCCATCGAAGTGCATCGTATTGCCGACAACCTGCACATGCTGGGGTCCGGCTCAACGACCGGGGGCAACATTGCGCTTCTGATCGCCGAACACGGCGTCGTCCTGGTCGATACGAAGAACGAGGGATACGGCCCCGACATCCTCGAGCACGTCCGCCGGCTCACCGACAAGCCCGTCACGACCATCATCAACTCGCACGTGCACTACGACCACAGTGGGGCCAATACCGAATTTCCGGAGACGGTGCAGTTCGTGGCGCAGGAGAACATCAGGCGCCACATGGCGCGTACTGATTGTCAGCCTATTCCGACCAACTGCGACGACTTCCAGGGCGAGAACGCGAAGTATCTTCCCGCGACCACGTTCTCAGACCGGCTCACGCTCTTCGCTGGTGGCCCCGACCAGATCGACCTCTACTATTTTGGTCGCGGACATACCGACGGCGACACGTTCATCGTGTTCAAGGAAGCACGCACGATGCACACCGGCGACATGTTCCTGGGCAAGCTGCTCCCGTTCATCGATGCGGAGAACGGCAACGGCGGGAGCGCCATCGAGTTCGGTCGGACGTTGACTCGAGCGATCAACACCATTCAAGACGTGGACACGATCATCACTGGTCACTGGGAGGTTCCCCTGGCGTGGAGTGATCTGGTGGACTATCGGGCGTTCTACATGGACCTGTACGACCACGCGCGACGGGGTATCGACGCCGGACGCAGCGCCGAAGAGGTGATTGCCGATTACGTCAAGCCCGCGCGATTTAGCGACTTTTCGGCGGCGCTGAATGGTCCCTTCAGCGTGACCCCGATCGTGAATTACATCTACAAGGGCGTGTGACCGCACGCGCGGAACGTCCTGGGGAGAGATTGCCAGCGAGAGTCGGGCTATGCGCCGCGTGTCGTTACGTACGCCCCGTCCCGACCGACAAGGGGGAGCTCTTCCTGCGGTGTGCGCTGTCTACGCACGACCCCGCGTACGCGCGGTATCCCCGCCTGCCCGTCGTGTCCTGTCTGGGCTACTCCGTGGCCGATGACGCCGACGACGAGCGGTCGGGGACTGGGGCGGGCTAGTGCACGTTCCCCGGCGTTGGCTGGATTCTGTCGGACGCGTCGATGATACGGGTTGCGTGACCTGTCTCCTGGTCGTATTGTCTCCAGTATCGAGCATCGAATTCATCGTGTAGCGCGGAATCGGAGGAGTAGATGGACAGACAAGGCATCGTCGTGACGATGGCACTGGCGGCGTCCCTCGTGGTGGTGCCCGCGTTCGCTGGGCAAGCGCCGGGTGGGGAAGCGCCGGACGGGTGGATCGTGCCCAGAACGGCGGATGGGCATCCGGATCTACAAGGCATCTGGGCGAACGACTCGGCCACACCGTTTCAGCGGCCCGAGGCGCTCGGTGACCGTGGGACGCTGACCGATGAAGAAGTAGCGGCGATGCAGGCCTACACGGTCGAGTACGACCGCGCGGGGGGAGACGCGGTGTTCGGGGATACGCCGTTTCTGCGGGCGCTGACCTCTCTGGAACCGCCGGCCGCGGAGACCGGTGGCGCCGCTGCGCGACCGTCGACGCGGAGCTACAACCAGTTTTGGATGATCGACCGCTGGTTCGACAACCGAACCTCGCTGATTGTGGATCCACCCAACGGGCGGTTGCCAGCACGGACGGCCGAGGCTGAGGCTCGGGCGACACGGCAACGCACCGCCCGGAACGAACCGGGACCTGATGGTCGCCTGACGTTGGGGCAGGAGGTCGCCAGCGTGGATCCGGCGATTCGGTGCCGGGGTGGGGCCCCGCTCCTAAGCGGACGGGGCTACAACAGTAACTACCAGATTTTCCAGGGCGCGACCCACGTGGCCATCCAGATCGAGATGCATCACGACACGCGTCTGATTCCGGTCGGCGGTACCGCCCCGCGGCCAGGCCCCCAGACCGCGCTCGGCAGCTCGTACGGGCACTGGGAGGACGACACGCTGGTGGTCGAGACCGCCAACCTGAGTCAGGGGACCAGCGGCTCGTCTCGCGATGTGCGCATCACCGAGCGCTTCACCCGGGTCGGTCCGGAGATGCTGCAGTACGAGTACACGCTGGACGATCCGGCTACCTGGGGTCAGCCGTGGACCGCGCGCATGTTCATGCGTCCGGCCCCTGGCACCGGTGCCATCTATGAGTTCGCCTGCCATGAAGGTAACTACTCCATCGAGCACGCCCTGAGAAACGAGCGGCACCTGGACGAAGCCGGGCGGTAGGCTGTCGATACGCGGACCCTACAGTGCCCACGGGAGCATGGGCTTCAGGGGATACCCCGTCTCGTCCAGCAACCAGGCCGGTCGGCTGTGTGCGACTGCGACATCGCGCGCTAGCGTGATGGCCTCGGCCAGAGAGTGTCGGTCCCCGTGCGTGTCGCTTCCCAGGCGAATCGTCCAGGTGTCCCGTCCCGCCTGGCGCACTTGTTGGCACACCACGTCCGCGTGTTCTTCCGGTCGTCGGGTCATGCCCAGCCTTTCGGCCGAAGCGGTCGCTGACAATACCCCTGGTCTGTCTGGCTACGGCGAGTGTCGATGCGGCCCCAGGCCCGCGGCGCTTCGCCGAATCAGTTGCGTTGCGGAGACGGACGCTCCATCACTCTTGTGCTTTCGGACCGCACATGTAGTGAATCTCGGTGACGCGCGTGCCTCCGTCGCACGGTTCCCGATAGATCCAGACGGCTTCATCCAGGTGTTCGAGGGCCAGCCGTTCGTATTCCGTGATGAACACCACCGTCGTCGAGGTCAAAATTACCTGTTCATCGGCCCAGAAGACGGTGCTGTACGCGTCCCAATAGTCGGCAAACCCGTACCGGATGTCGTGGTCAACGAGATACTGCGCCAGGGCCCGATTGTGGTCCTGCGGTGGGTCACGCGCGAACTCCGCTAGCAGACGACCGTGTCCCCACACCGCCGCGAGGGCCCAGACCGCCAGCACGGACACGACCAGCCGTCTAGCGCCCTGCGACGGCTCGGTGGCCAAAAAGGCGGCTACGAGTCCGATCACGGCCAGCAGGGTGTGCAGGGTGTATCGCAGGGTGTGGACGTCGAGCGATCCGCAGCGTGAGGTCAGCAGCGCGCCGACCGTCAGTACGCCGGTCAAGAACAGATACAGGGCGAACTGCGGTCGCCCGTGCCAGGGGCGTATCTGGCCCCGCGCCGTCCTCCAGAGGAGTCGCGCCACCGCACACAGCAAGACGCCCCCGACCAGCAGCCACAGCCCGTCGATACCCTGTTCGCTAGCACTCGGCACACCCAGACCCGAGAGCTGCACGCGGCGTCCACCGAACATCGTGGCCAGATGGTCGCCAAAGAGCTGGCCAATCCGGTGAGGGAGTCCCCCCGGGTCCCAACAGAAACGTCCCAACGCTTCATTCACATTTGACGAGGAGGCGGCGGACGTGAAGACCGGAGTTGATGGGCCGAAGTCGCTCCCGGCCGCCGCGCGGACGAGCCCGATGGTCTGCCAGACTGCGGCAAACGCGAACGCCGAGCGCAGATACCGCGTCGCGGTGGCGCGTGAGAACAGTGAGCCGTCTGCCAGTTCGACGAGTAGCAATGCACCCAGGGCGTAGACCGCGAAGACGCGCTGCAGGAAGCCCACCGCCAGCACCGCCCCGAAAGTCAGCGGATGCAGTCGCAGTAGCCAGAGGAGTGGGACCATGAGCAACGGTTCGACGTTGCCCCCGCTAGGCTCGATGAGTTGCATCGACGTGCCGGGCGGCGCTAGCAGAAACGGGGTGGCGACAAGAAGCGCCATCCACGGGCGCAGACGCAGCTCACGCTGCAACAGCTGGACCAAGAGCGGCAGTCGGAGCAGGAACTCGGACGGGCCGAACAACATGAACAAAGGAGCGGCCATCCACACTTGGACCGCCAGCTGATAGTCCTGGCCATATTTGAACACCGGGAAGGCCCGCCTCTCGATGAGGTGGGTGGTCATGAGCCCGGTGACGGCCTAGTCGGAATTGAAGGAGCCTTCGAAGAACAGGAAAACCGCGGTGCGGACGATGATGAGGATGGCGGCGACATACAGCACCGCCACGCGCTCGCGCAGCATCGCCCCGATCAGGCGTCGGCCGATCGGTGGGCTCGGTTCCCGCCGCGGGGTCTCGCCTGGCCGCGTCGCATCGTGCCGGCCCGAGGGCTCGTTCTCGGCCACGGCGGGATGCTATCACCCCGGGAAACGGGGCAGGCGCAGTGGCTCTGCACGTCCACCGGCCAACCTGGCTAGGTGGTGGCGGCACGCAGACGATTGACTGCGCTGACCACGGCCTTCAGTGACGCGCCGAGAATGCTCTGGTCGATACCGACACCCCAGCGCACGATCTCCTGGTCGCCTTCGGCTTCGACGTAGGCGACCGCTCGCGCGTCGGAGCCGGCCGTGATCGAGTGTTCGGTGTAGTCGTGAACATCCAATGTCAGGTCCAAGCCGCGAACCAGGCCATCGACGAACGCCGAGATAGGCCCGTTTCCGGCACCGGTAACGGTGCGGTCCGCGCCGTCCACTCGGAGGCGCACGGTCACCCGCGCGCCGTCCGACCCGGTCACTCCGTCGTGGCTGCGGATCTGGATCGGGGCATCTTCTGCCAGGTAGGTGGCTTCAAATGCGAGCCAGATGTCCTCAGGGCTGACTTCGGTGCCCGCGTCCTCCGCCATTGACTGAATGGCGCGCGAGAACTCGATCTGTAAGCGCCTCGGCAGCACCAGCCCATGCTCGGTCTCCATGATGTAGGCGACGCCGCCCTTACCGGATTGGCTGTTGACGCGAACCACGGCCTCGTAGCTGCGCCCGACGTGTTTGGGATCGATCGGCAGATAGGGCACGGCCCAGCTCTCGTAGTTGTCGGGGAGCGCCGCAAAGCCCTTCTTGATGGCGTCCTGGTGGGAGCCCGAGAACGAGGTGTACACGAGGTCGCCGGCGTATGGCTGGCGCGGTGGGATGGGCAGCCGGGTGCAATGCTCCGCGACGCGGCGCAACTCGTCGATGTCGCGGACGTCGAGTTCCGGGTCTACGCCGTTCGCCATCAGATTGAGCGCCAGCGTGATGATGTCGACGTTCCCGGTGCGTTCGCCGTTGCCGAACAGCGTGCCCTCCACGCGTTCGGCCCCCGCCATGATACCGAATTCCGCGGCGGCGACCGCGCAGCCGCGGTCATTGTGGGGGTGGAGTGACAGGATGACGCGATCCCGGTGTTTGATGGTCCGGCCGAACCACTCGATGACATCTCCGTACACATTGGGTGAGTAGCATTCGACCGTCGCCGGCAGGTTGAGGACCAGTCGCCGTTCATCGTCGTCCGGTTCGATGACGTCCGCGACGGCTTCACAGATCTCGACGGCGAAGTCCGGCTCGGTCAGGGTGAAGCTCTCGGGCGAGTATTCGTAGCGCACCCGTGTGTCGGGAATCGTACGCTCGAGCGTTCGGGCGAACGCGGCCGCGCGCGTGGCGATGTCGACGATGCCGGGCTTGTCGAGTCCGAAGACGACGCGCCGCTGCAGCGGATTGGTCGAGTTGTAGAAGTGGACGAGTGCCCGAGGCGCTCCGCGAAGGCATTCGTAGGTCCGCTCGAGCAGTTCCGGTCGACACTGGACCAGTACCTGAATCGTGACGTCGTCCGGAATCAGCGATTCTTCGATCAAGAGCCGCACAAAGTCGTAGTCCGGTTGGCTTGCCGCAGGGAAGCCGACCTCGATCTCTTTGAACCCCATCGTCACGAGCGTGCCGAAGAGGCGGCGCTTGCGTTCGACGTCCATTGGGTCGATCAGCGCCTGATTGCCGTCGCGCAGGTCGACAGAACACCACAGCGGCGCCTTCTCAATCTGTCGGTTTGGCCAGGTCCGATCGTCGAGCACGATCGGGATCAGCGGGCTGTATTTCTGAAATTCAGGCGTGGTGGGCGCGTCAGATACGGTCGGCATGGGGGGAGTCTTTCGTGCTGAGCAACGGGTGCATCCTACTTAAAGAGATCTATCGGTCGAACCGGCGTCGCGGGAGCGTGCTGACGCGATCTCGCGGAGGGGTGCTCGCGGCCAGCCCGGATCGAGATCGACCAGAATCGCCGGGCGAACATTCACTGACCGATACTAATTCAGGGCCCCGTTGATGTCTCGTAGGGTGCGTGGCGAGCCGAGTTGTCGTGGGTCAGGTGCGGCTATACTCGGAGTCCAATCGTTCCATGACCGACCACAGGGGGGTGCGTATGCTACGTCGATTGTTCGGCTCTGTCCTGGGCCCGGTGGCGTTGTCTATCGCACTGTGCCCGAGCTTGGCGCTGGCCCAATACGGCGCGACCAATGGCGAGTGGCGCACCTACGCCGGTGACCTCGGTGGTACCAAGTACTCTCCGCTCGATCAGATCGATGGGACGAATTTTTCGACGCTTGAGATAGCCTGGCGATGGACGTCGGCCGACGGGGCGCTCGATCTGGATGCCCTGCGCGAGCTGCACCCTGAGATCGGGATCCGTAACTTCAAGACCACGCCGCTGATGATCGACGGCGTCGTGTATGTCTCGACTCCGCTCGCCTTGTCGGCGGCGCTCGATGCCGGCACGGGTGAGGTCCGCTGGCAGTATGACCCAGAGGCGTATCGTGCGGCTCCCTACCCTCATGCCAGTGTGCTGAGCTACAACAGACGCGGGCTGGCCTACTGGGCCGAGGACGATGGGCGCGATGCGCGCATCTTCTACGGTACGAATGACGGCTATCTCCTGGCCGTCGATGCGCGCACCGGGCAACCGGTCCGCAGCTTTGGCGACAACGGCCGGGTCGATCTCGCGGAGGGCATTCCACGTGCGCCTCGGAGTACCACCGACCAGCTCGGCCATAGCTGGCTCGGCGTCGCGTCAGCGCCCATCGTCGCCCACGATGTTGTCGTGACCCCGACGGTCATCTCCGACATTGCCATCACGAAGGAAGCGCCGCCGGGGTGGATCAAGGGCATCGACGCCCGGACCGGCGACACGAAGTGGACGTTTCGTACGGTGCCCCAAGCGGACGATTTTGGGGCTGAGAGTTGGCAGAACGAATCGTGGCGCTATTCGGGGAATACCAACGCCTGGGCCACGTTCGCGGTCGACGACGCGCTGGGCTACATCTACGTGCCGACCGGTACCGCGACCAGCGACTACTACGGCGGTCACCGACTGGGTGACAACCTGTTCGCCGAGACCCTGATCGCGCTCGACATCGAGACGGGTCAGCGTATGTGGCACTTCCAGGCCGTGCACCACGGGGTGTGGGACTATGACTTCCCGACGCACCCGAATCTGCTCGACGTGACGGTCGATGGGCGCGACATCCAGGCCATCGCGCAAATCAGCAAACAGGGGTTCACGTATGTCTTCGACCGGACAACGGGTGACCCGGTGTGGCCGATCGAGGAGCGGAGTGTCGAGACCGACACGGATCTAGACGGCGACGTCTTGTCGCCAACCCAGCCGTTCCCCACCAAACCGCTCCCGTTCGAAGACCAAGGGGCCTCGATAGACCAGCTTGTTGACTTCACACCCGAGATTCGGGCCTTGGCGGTGGAGGCGGTGCGGAACCATCGGCTCGGCGGACTGTTCACGCCGCCGATGCTGTCTGAGGAGAACGGCCTCCAGGGCACCATCCAGCGCCCGGCGATTGCCGGCGGGGCAAACTGGAACGGGTCGGCCGTCGATCCGGAGACCGGGTTGCTCTATATCCCATCGGAGAACGCCTTCTCGGTGATGCACTACTACACACCCGACCCGGCGGACGGAGGCAATCTAAATCTGACGCAAGGCGGTTTCGACACCGCGCCGCTGATGCCGCAGGGGCTTCCTCTCTTCAAACCGCCGTACTCGCGAATGACCGCCATCGACCTGAACACCGGGGATCACGCCTGGATGCAGCCTAACGGCGACGGCGACCGCTACCGTCGGCACCCGATGCTGCGGGGGCTGAACCTTCCGCCCCTCGGCGGGGAAGGGCGGGGTGGCCCGGTCCTGACCAAGACGCTGCTGATCAGTGCGCTCACGGCCGGTGGCGCGGACGGCGGTCCGCGCCTTGTCGCGCGAGACAAGACGACCGGGGTCATCGTCGGGTCGGTGGATCTCCCGGCGGGTGCGATCGGTACACCGATGACCTATATGCACGAGGGCACGCAGTATGTTGCGCTGACCGTCGGTGGCGTTGTGCCTGAACTCATCGCGCTCGCACTGCCCTGACGGCCTCGGGAGGCTGGTGCGACGAACGCGTGCGATACTGAAACGTATGAGGCGGGCGCGGCTCTGTCGGCGCGCCCCGTCGGTCTCCGGACTGCATCGCACGTCCGGCAGCAGGAGAGGAAGAGCATGATTCGAGTAACCGCGGCGGCGGCGGTCGGCATCGTACTGTTGGCCGGAGAGCCGACAGCAGCCCAAGAGGTTTTCAGGTCGGCCCTGCACGATTATCGTGTGACGACCGTGGCTGAGGGCCTGGTCAATCCCTGGTCCATGGCCTGGCTGCCCGATGGAGACATGCTGATCGGCGAACGGCCTGGCCGTCTGCGCATTGTGCGGGACGGACGGCTGCTGCCCGATCCGGTGCAAGGCGTGCCGGCTGTCTTCGCAGAGGGCCAGGGTGGGTTGTTTGACGTGCTGCCACACACGGACTTCGCCTCGAATCGACTCCTGTACCTGAGTTACGCGCGCCCACAGGGGGACGGCTCGACCACGGCGGTCATACGCGGACGGTTCGAGAACGACCAACTGACCGACATCGAAGAGGTGTTCGAAGCAAAGACAGCGGGCAGAGGACACTATGGCGGGCGGCTGGCGTGGGATCGAGATGGCTTCCTCTTTCTCTCGGTGGGCGAGCGGATGGTGCCCTCCACGGGGGACCTCTCGGCGCATCCCGCGCAGGATCTGTCGAACCATCACGGCGTCATGATCCGGTTGCACGATGACGGGCAGGTACCTGCCGACAATCCGTTCGTGGGGCAGGAGGGAGCCCTCCCCGAGATCTGGAGTTACGGCCATCGTAATCCGCAGGGTCTTGCTATCCATCCGGACACCGGCGATGTCTGGATTAATGAACATGGGCCTCAAGGTGGCGACGAACTCAACCTTGTGCAGCCGGGGCTGAACTACGGCTGGCCCGTCGTCGGCTACGGCGTGAACTACGGGTCCGGGTCTGCCATTCACGGCGGCACATTGCGCGACGACATCGAGCCGCCGACGCACTTCTGGGTGCCGTCGATCGCGACCTCGGGATTGGTGATCTACTCGGGCGACCGTTTCCCTGAGTGGAAGGGCAGCGTCTTCGTTGGCGGGTTGTCCGGACAGCAGCTGGCCCGGCTGACACCGAGCGTAGACCAGCCACGGCGTTTCGAGCGGGAGGAAACGCTAGCTTATGGGATTGGCCGGGTGCGCGATGTCCGAGAGGGACCGGATGGGTACCTCTACTTGGCGATCGAGGACCGCGGCGGCGCGCCGACCCCGGTTGTGCGGTTGGAACCGATCACCGCACGGTAGCCTAAGGTCCGACTTCCTCATTTCGGGTGGCTAGCGACGCGTCCGGCACAAGGAGGAGCGGATGGCGAAGGTCATTGGCGCGGATCATGAATTTCACGACGCTGCCTATGCGTCCGGATGGGCGGCGCGCTTTCAGCCGACGCCCGACCGCCTGCGGCTCTTCGACCTCATCCTGGCCGAGCTCCAGGCCCGAGTAGCGCCGGACGGGCTGGTCATGGAGCTTGGGATGGGACCCGGTTATCTGGCCGAGCACCTGCTCGCCGCCATGCCCCGTCTTCGGTACTGCGGTGTCGATTTCTCTCGCGCCATGCTCGACATCGCCGCGCAGCGGCTCTGCGATCATGTGTCACGGGTTGATTACCGACAGGCTGATCTCGTCAGCGCCTCGTGGTGGGCTGACCAGACGCTGTCGCCTGACGCCATCGTCTCCACGTGGGCGTTGCACGACCTGGGCAGCCCCGTACACGTCCAGACTGTCTACACCGGCTGTGCGCAGGCCCTCGGCGGCCGGGGTGTTCTGCTCAACGGCGATTTCACCAAACCGGTTGGTGCTGTGCAGGATTACGAGGCTGGTCGGTTCGAGATAGACATCCACCTCACCATGCTGGGTCGTGCGGGTTTCACCCGGGTCGACTGTCTTGAAGTGTTCCAGGAGGAGCTGGATTCGCCGACGGCGGCACAGAACTACGCGTGTTTCAGAGCGCTGTAGTGGTGCGGCGGGTGTGCGCAGGAACACCGCGTCACGACCGACCCGGGGGCGGCCGGTGAGGGGCCGCTGGCGGGCCTGGTCCGATCGGATGCGCGAGTGTCTGTCACCGGCGGACGGTCATGGCGTTCAGACCAGTAGACGCAGCGCGAACTTGCCGAGCGTCAGCAACAAGGCCATCAGCGCCGTCATGGAGAGCGACGGGATCTCAAAATCCTCGACGAGCTTGTCCGTCAGCCACAGAAGGAATGCGTTGATCAGCAGTCCGAACAGCCCGAAACTCAAGAGCATCGGGATGAACGCGACCAACGCGATCAGCGAGAACAGGAAGTAGTTCAGGAGGCCGTACACCAGCGCCACGACTAGCGCCGTGCCGAACGACTTGATTCGGACTCCGGGGAGGACCGACGCCAAGCCGTAGAGCAACCCGGCCATCACGAGTACGTTGATGATGAGTCCGATCATGTCGGGGTTCGTCCCTTTCTGAGGTCAGGCCATTAGCATATCAGGCGGTCGCTGGTTGGGAGGGCGAGCGCTTGTCGCGTCGTGCGTGTCACACCATGGCATCCACCGCGTAGAACCTCCTCCCTGGGGACGGTCTTTCAGATGGACCTGGATATCGAACAAATCCGGACGAGGCGCCCGGAGGTACGCGCGGTTCTTCACGCTGCGGGCTGACCTTGCGCGCGCGAGGATTTTCGAGCGCAGTCAAAACTGTGTACGGATCATCCGTCTGCGCCGTATCATGCGTGCATGCGTGTCGCGCGGATCACCACGGCGTGGAAGCCGAGCCCATGGGACGGGTGTGTGTTGACGCCCGTCCGGTTCCACGGGACCGACCAGGACGCCCAACCGCCGACGGCGTGAACTCTAACGATACCGCTGGTGGACTGATGAAAGCGAAGCCAGAGACGCACCCCTAATCCCAGGAGAACATCATCATGTGTGACAACGATACTCAAGCAGATGTCGACGAGTACCTGCGACGTTCAGGTATGACTCGTCGTGAATTTGGTAAGGGGGCCGCCGCGGTTGGTGTGGCGATGATGTTGCCCAAGGTTGCCAACGCCCAGGCGGTGACGGAGACGGACGTCAACGTGACGACTCCGGACGGCGTGGCGGACTGTTACTTCGTCCACCCAGCGGCGGGACAACATCCGGGCGTCATCATCTGGCCGGACATCCTGGGACTACGTCCCGCGTTCCGGGCGATGGGCAAGCGCTTGGCCGAGTCCGGCTATTCGGTCCTGGTGGCCAATCCGTTCTACCGCAACGAGCGGTCGCCGGTGGTGCCTGATGGTGCGGTGTTCGGCCAGCCTGAGGTGCGGGAGAAGGTCATCGGTTTGATGCAGACGCTGACGCCAGAGACCCATTTTGCCGACGCGCGAGCGTTCGTGGCGTTCCTGGATCAGCAGTCCGCGGTGGACACCGGTCGGAAGATTGGCACCACTGGCTATTGCATGGGCGGCCCGATGGTCATGCGCACCGTGGCTGCTGTGCCCGAGCGGATGGGTGCCGGCGGCACCTTCCATGGCGGAGGATTGGCGACAGATGCGCCGGACAGTCCCCACCTGCTCATACCTGACACCACGGCCCACATGTTGCACTGCGTGGCGGCCAATGACGACGAGGGGAACCCGGAGGTGAAGGAAACCTTGCGCGAGGCGTATGCGGCCGCAAGTCTCCCGGCAGAGATCGAAGTCTACGATGGGACGATTCACGGCTGGTGCCCGCCGGATTCGGCGGTGTATCACGAGGCGTCGGCGGAACGGGCTTGGAGTCGGCTGCTGGCGTTGTTTGACACCGCCCTGGCGTAGAAGACTCGTGTAGCGTGGCTTGGCAAGGGGACGACGGGGTGCACGCTCCGTCGTCCCCTTGACGTTGTGGCGGACAGCCGGAGATGGCGTTCGATGGGTTGTCGAACGCCGGTCTGCGCTTTCTGACCACTGTCGTCGCTAGCGCGCCCGCCCTTACGGCTGGAACTGGACCGGGTGTGTGGTGATCTGGATGCGGGACTCCATATAGGTCAGCGAGTCACCGTCGATCGACCGGAACCAGTGCGGTGTGCCTGGTTGTAGCACCAGGATGTCGCCCTCTCGGACCTGTCGAGCCAACCCATCGCGGATGCCCCGTTCGGTCCGGATGAGGTTGGGATTGGTGGATTCGGCCAGCGGGAGCTCGAGGAAACCACCGGTCACGAGGGTCCCACTCCCTTCCAAAATGCGGTAGATCTCGACGCTGAACGGATGCACGATCGCGAACTGCGGGACGGCGCTGCTCCGGCGGCGCACCGAGACCCCGGGCGACACGCTCACCGACCACCCACCGGCGGAGGCTGACGTGGCCGCCGCGCGGTCCAACTCGGCGATGATGTCGGCCCCTGGCTTGTAGATGGCCGGCGGCGCCCCGGACTCCTGAGCCCCGGCTGGGAAGCTGGCCGCCGCAATCAAGAATATGGCTACGACAACGTTGCGCATGTGTGGCCTCCTGAACGTGTCCCTACGACCTCGCTCCGGTGTTGACCGGCTCCGCCCTTCCCGTCGGTGCGAGGTCGGAGGAGCTGGGCGAACCGATCGCCTTCCGGAAACGGGAGCGGGCGAACGATAACCCCGTCGATGACCCTGTAGACTGCGGTCGTCGCCGCGATGCCGAGCGCCATCGTGCCGATCACGAGCACCGAGAACCTGGGGTGCTTGGCGAGTGCCCGCACGGTATACCGCAGGTCGGAACGCAAGGTGTCAATCACGGTCGCGGCTCGAGAGATGGTTGCGTGCGGGGCATGTTACTCCGCCGACAGGCGTGCGGATACGTAAGAGCGTCACCGATTGCGTCATGACCCGGAGGCCCCGAGACAGGTGGACATGAGCGAACGGTTGCCGTCAGCCACGTGGCGGCTGTTAGGGCTGGAACTGGCCCTCGACGAACCGGAGCAACGGCTGCGCGAGCACGCGGCGCAACTCGTTGGTCTCGACGTTGAGGAGTTGCGGGGCTTTCGTATCGCTCGCAAGGCGCTGGACATGCGTCAGCGCGGCGGGGCCCGGCGGCTACGTTTCGTCTGCCACGTGGACGTCGTGATGGAGGCTGGGCGTCGCACGGGTGCGTTGGCGCGGGCCGAGAAGGCGGGGCGGGCGCGACTGGCCCCGGAGATGGGATCGATCGAGGTGCTCGGTCGCCGTCGCGGCGACGCGTCGCGAGTCGTTGTCGTCGGTGCTGGACCGGCGGGGCTGTTCGCCGCGCTCGTGCTCGCTCGCAACGGTGCGCAGGTGACATTACTCGAGCGGGGTCCGGCGGTGCGTGAGCGGAGCCGCGCGGTGGCCCGGTTCCACCGCTCGCGCGAGGTCGACCCGGAGCGCAACCTGCTCTTCGGCGAAGGGGGGGCGGGGACCTATTCGGACGGCAAAATCTATACACGGGTGGATGATCCGCTTGAGGTGCCGCTGCTTGAGGAACTCATCGCTTGCGGCGCTCCTGCCGCCATCGCCTACGACAGTCTGGCGCACATTGGTACCGACCGGCTGCACCGCATCTTGCCCGCGTTCAGACGACGGCTCGAGGCGCTCGGCGTCGTCTTCCGGTTCGACACGAGGGTCGAGTCGCTCGTGCTCGGCAAGGGCCAGGTGACGGCGGTCGCGACCAGCGCTGGTGAGGTCGGGTGCGACGCGCTGGTGCTCGCCGTGGGGCACAGCGCGCGCGATACGTGGGCCAAGTTGGCGGACCAGGGTGTGCTGTTTGAGCCAAAGCCGTTCCAACTCGGTCTGCGCATCGAGCATCCCCAGGAACTGATCGATCGCGGTCGTTATGGCGCCGCCGCGGTGCAACTCGGGGCAGCCAGCTACAACCTGCTGTGCAAGGCTGGTGACGGTCTTCCGGCCGGCTACTCATTCTGCATGTGCCCTGGTGGCCGCATCGTGGCGTCCATCAACGAGCCTGGGCTGCTGTGCACCAACGGCATGAGTAACTCCAGGCACTCGTCTCCCTGGGCCAGCGCTGCGGTGGTCACCACGCTTGGCCCGCGCGAGTTTGGCCACGGTGCCTTTGACGGCGTGGCGTTCCAACGCACGCTGGAGCAACGCTTTTTCGAGGCCGGAGGGAGTGACTACACAGCGCCGGCTCAGACGGCCGCGGACTTCCTGGCCGGCCGCGACCGGCCGTCGGCGAAGGCCGGCGCCGCGCGGCGCTCGACGTGGCCTTTCGGCATCGTCCCCGGGCGCCTCGACCAGCTCCTGCCCGAGCTGGCCAGACGGGCCATCGCGCGCGCCCTGATCTCTTTTGAACGGCGCCTCCCCGGCTTCGCGAGCGACGCCGGATTGCTGGTTGGCCTCGAGTCGCGCAGCTCTGGTCCGGTCCGTATTCCCCGTGACCGCGTCACCTATCGCGCGATGGGCTTCACGAACCTGTACCCGGTGGGCGAGGGAGCCGGGTATGCAGGGGGCATTATGAGCGCCGCCTTGGATGGAGCGAACGCCGCGCAGGCGTTGATCAGGTCAGAGTGAGGCGCCTGCGGACAGCCAAGACGGCCCCTCACACGGGAGCGAGCATCAACTGCTCCGCCGTGATCTGGAGCGAGCGCAGCCGGGCGTCGTGATCGAAGATGTGGGCCGTGATCATGACCTCGTCCACACCTGTCTGTTCGACGAAGTCGGCGACGCCCGTGCCTATCGTGTCGGGGCCACCCACCACGGAGCACGATTGCATCTGATCCAGCATCTGCCGTTCAGCCGCCGACAGGCCTGCATCGAAGTCAGGGACTGGAGGAGGCAGCGGGCAGGGGGCACCACGCCGCAGCTGCAAGATTGACTGCTGCACCGAGGTGCGCAGGAACCTGGCCTCCTCCGCGGTCTCGGCCGCGAAGACATTGAGCCCAGCCATGGCATACGGTTCGGCCAATTGGGTCGACGGTGTGAACTGCGAGCGATACGTCTCGAGGGCCTGCATGAGTGCGGCGGGCGCAAAGTGTGAGGCGAACGCGTAGGGGAGACCCAACGCCGCCGCCAGCTGTGCACCGAACAAGCTGGAACCGAGAATCCAGATAGGCACCTCGAGGCCGGCACCCGGCACGGCACGCACGCGTTGCCCGGGCTCCACCGCGGCGAAATAGCGTTGGAGCTCGACGACATCGCGCGGAAACGCATGGACGTCGCCATCCAGAGTGCGCCGCAGCGCCTGACTGGTTTGCTGATCTGTGCCAGGCGCGCGTCCCAGGCCGAGGTCAATACGTCCCGGGAACAACGTCGCCAGCGTACCGAACTGCTCCGCGATCACGAGGGGTGCGTGGTTCGGCAGCATGATGCCGCCCGCTCCCACCCGAATCGTCGATGTGGCGGCCGCGACGTGACCAATGACCACCGCGGTGGCGGCGCTGGCGATCCCGGGCATGTTGTGGTGCTCGGCGAGCCAGAAGCGCCGATACCCGCATTGCTCGGCGTGCCGAGCCAGATCCGCAGAGTTGCGCAAGGCGACCGCGGCGTCACCCCCTTCAGGGATGGGAGACAGATCGAGCACGGAGAAAGCGGCCATTGACGCTATGGTAGCGCGCCGGGCGCCCGCGGGGCACGCTCCGGGCACGCCCCGGGTTGACCAGGACGAGGGGGTCGCGCCATCCTATGGCCGTGAAAAGACATCACTGCGTGTGGCTCGGCGCCGGCGTAATCGTCGCCCTGGCGGCCGGTCATCTTCAGGCAGAAGATTGGCCACAGTGGCGGGGGATCGCTCGAGATGGGGTCTGGCACGAGACCGGGGTCGTGGAGCAGTTCGCGGGCGACGGCCTCGTGGTGACCTGGCGCGCTCCGGTGCGGGCCGGATTCGCCGGCCCAGCGGTGGCCGGCGGGCGTGTCTTCGTGCTCGACTACCAGGAGACACCCGGCAGTCGTACGCTGGACGGGCACGAACGACTGGTCGTGTTCGACGAAGAGACCGGGGCCCACCTGTGGGAACAAGAGTGGTCGTCGACCTACCGCAATCTGCAGGTCAAGTACGCCATCGGGCCGCGAGCTGTGCCAACGGTCGATGGCGATCGTGTATACGTCCTTGGGGCGGCCGGCCTGTTGTCCGCGTTCAACACCCAGGCGGGGGCACTGCTCTGGCGGGTCGACACCGTAGCCGAGTATGGCGCGACCGTCCCGGTCCAGGGGACATCACAGGCGCCACTCGTCGAGGGTGACCTGCTGATCGCGATGGTGGGTGGCGACCCTGACGCCAAGGTTGTGGCATTCGACAAGGTGAGTGGGGCCGAGGTGTGGCGCGCCATCGACAACACGTCGGAAACCGGGTACTCGGCACCCATCGTGATCGAGGCTGGCGGTGTACGGCAATTGATCGCGTGGCACGCGACCGCCATCACGTCGCTGAATCCCGAGACCGGCGCCCAGTATTGGGAGCAGCCCTTCGCTATTGGTGGCGGTATGGCGATTGCGACCCCTGTGCGCAGTGGCCGGTATCTCGTGGTCAGCCAGTTCTTCAACGGATCGATGATGCTGGCGCTCAATCCTGACCGGCCCGATGCGCGGGTGCTCTGGCAAGGCGGGGCACGGAGCGAAATGCCGGACCAGACCGAGACGTTGCATTCCATCATTTCGACGCCCGTCGTCGTCGGCGACCACCTGTATGGCGTCGGCAGTTACGGCGAAATGCGTGGACTCGACGCGACAACCGGCGAACGGCTCTGGCAGACCGAGCAGATGAACGAGCAAGACCGGTGGGCCACCGCCTATTTCGTCCGCCACGACGATCGCTACTTCGTTGTGAACGACACCGGTGAACTCATCCTGGCACGGTTCACACCGGGCGGGTATGAGGAGATCGATCGCACGCCGCTCCTCGCGCCAACCACCAGGACCAGGGGTGGTATATCAGGTCGATACCGGGATCGTCCCGTGCTGTGGGCGCACCCTGCGTTCGCCAACCGTCATGTCATTGTCCGTAACGACGAAGAGGTGGTGCGCCTGTCGCTCGCGGCCGCTGACTACCAGTAACCGCACAGCAGCGACCGCTCCGCGTGTGCAAAACACGGGGTCGTGGTACGATCAGCACCTACATATTGAGTGAGGTTTAGACCATGATCATCCGACCACGCACGTTTCTTGCCTGCTGTGCCGCGTCTGCGCTGCTGTGCTCCGCCGTCACCGCCACCGCCCAGTCGAGTAGCGGCACCGCGTCGCCGAGAACCGCGGACGGTCAGCCGGATCTGACGGGAGTCTGGGACTTTCGGACCGTCACGCCGCTGGAACGCCCGGCCGAGCTGGCCGACAAAGCCTTCCTGACCGGGGAAGAAGTGGCCGCCTATGCGGCCGAGAAGGTTCGGTCCAGCAACGCCGACCTCAACCGTGAGGCGAAGAAGCAAGAGACGACCGATCGTGGGCAGGTGAATGGCACCAGCGAGACCCTGGACCTGGCCCTCGCGTACAACGACTTCTGGTGGGATCGCGGAACGGCGGTTGTCGAGACTCGCCGGACCTCATTGGTCATCGACCCGCCGACGGGGCTGATCCCGGACTTGACCCCCGACGGTGCCGCCCGGGTGGCCGAGCGCGTGAGAATCAATCAGCGTGCGACCGAGGGACCAGAGGACCGTCCGCTCGGCGAGCGGTGCATCACCGGTTTCAACTCCGGCCCGCCCATGCTGCCGGCCGCGTACAACATGAACGTTCAGATCTTCCAGAACGCCGACTATGTCGTGTTGTTGAACGAGATGGTGCACAACGCTCGGATCATCCCGCTCGACGGCAGTGACCATGGCTCGGTGCCGATGTGGACCGGCGTCTCGCGCGGACATTGGGAGGGCGACACGCTGGTCGTGGAGACGAAGAACTTCTTGCGGGAAACCAGCTTTCGCAGCTCCAGCGACAACCTGCACCTGGTTGAACGGATCCAGCGCCAGGACGAAGACACGCTCGTCTATACCTTCACGGTCACGGATTCGACCACCTGGACCGCGCCGTGGACCGTCGAACTGCCGATGCGTCGCAGCGAACTCCCGATGTTCGAGTATGCCTGCCATGAAGGCAACTACGGGATGGAAGGCACGCTGAGCGGCGCCCGGGCAATCGAGAAGTCGAACGAGTAGGCTGCGGGCGGTCTCACCATGATTCAACGGCGTTATCGAATTGGCGCACTTCACGCGCTGGCGAACGCGATCCCGACGACGCAGAACGCGTTCGACCGGGTGTGGCCGGAGGCGGATGTTGCGCACCTGCTGGACGGCTCCCTGTATCTCGACCGGAACGCCGGCACCGCCGATGACGACGAACTGGCGGCGCGGATTGATCGGCTGATTCAATACAGCGCCACCACCGGGACCGAAGCCCTCATCGTGACCGGTTCGTTCTTCGGTGAGGCCGCCATTGCGGCGCGGAATAGCGTGACGATCCCGGTCGCCACCTCGTTCGACGGCATCATCGAGCGGGCGCTCGATCTCGGCCGCGAACAGCCGTTGCACGTCCTCTCAACGACGCCCGACTCGGCTGTGTTGCTGTCAGAAGCGATTGACGCGGAGGCGCGCCAGCGCGGTGTGTCGGTGGACCTCTCCAATCACCCGGTGCGGGGCGCGTTGGATGCGTTGACCGGTGGGGACCCGGCCCGGCACGACACCCTGGTCCTCGAGGCGATCGGGGATATCGACGCCAACACCGCCATCGTCTTTGCGCAATTTTCGATGGAGCGGATTCTTCCCGCGAGTGCGGACGCCCATGCGGCTCCGGTCGTCGGCCCAGCGAGCGAGGGCGTCGCGTATCTGCGCCGTCTCATTACTGCCCCCTAGGCGGTCCGAACCGCCGCTCCACACGTTTCCACGAACCAGAGCCACCATGGCGCGCAAACAATGAACCGGCCACCGACCGAGGCGGGTTCGCGAGGGCGTCGCCTCGCGCGGGCCAATTCAGTTGTGGGCTCTGTCGGTCGCCCTCGTCGCCCTGGCGGTCGGTGCGGTCTGGGCCGGGTGGGAAGGCACGACTCCACACGCAGCGCAGACCGGGGTCGGCACGCCGCCGGTGGTTCGGACGCTTCGCGTCGAGGTGGTGCGCACATTGCCCCACGACCAGGACGCGTACACCCAGGGGCTGGTGTGGTGGAACAACCAGCTCTTTGAGAGTGCCGGCCGCCGGGACCGCTCGAGCTTGCGGCGACTAGATCCGCTGACCGGAGAGGTTCAACAGCGTTATGAGGTGGCCCCCGAGTATTGGGCGGAGGGACTGGCCCTGGTCGACGACCGGTTGTTCCAAATCACCTACACGTTGGGGCGGGTGTTGACATACGACCGCGATTCGTTCAGCCCTGGTGACACCTTCCGCTACGACGGCGAAGGATGGGGGCTGTGCTACGACGGGACCCGTCTGGTCATGAGCGACGGCACCGAGCGGCTGACATTTCGGGACCCGACGACCTTCGACGTGATCGGCCATCAGACGGTCCGCCTTCGCGGACAGCCGCTGCGCAATCTGAACGAGCTCGAGTGCGTGGACGGCGCGGTGTATGCCAATGTGCATACCTGGAATTTTTTGGTACGAATTGACCCGGCGACGGGTCGGGTCACCGACTACATCGATGCCTCCGGACTCCTCTCCGACGAGGCGCGTCGCGGCACCGATTATCTCAACGGCATTGCCTACGACCCGACGGCGAGGACGTTCTACCTGACCGGCAAGTTGTGGCCCACGATGTTCGAGGTCCGATTCATCGAGTAGGTGCACGCTGTCGCGCACCGACCCTCTGGCTGGGAGGGCCGCCGAGTCGACCCTGAGGCCCGTCTCACGCTACACATTGTCGACAATGGCATTGAGTGTCGCGCTGGGCCGCATCGTGTGCTCTGCCCGGTCAGCATCCGGCCGGTAGTATCCGCCGATGTCGACCGGCCGGCCTTGCGCCGCCAGCAGTTCCGTCGTGATCTGATTCTCGCTCGCCGCGAGCGCCTCGGCCACCACGGTGAATCTGGTCTTGAGCGCCTGATCCCCATCTTGTGTCGCCAACGCTTGGGCCCAGTACAGGGCGAGGTAGAAGGTGCTACCGCGATTGTCGATCTCATGCATCTTTCGCGAGGGATAGCGGGCGTGCTCGAGGTAGCTCCCGATGGCGTGGTCGAGTGTCTCCGCTAACAGCGTCGCTTTGGCGTTGTTGGTCTGCCTGGCGATCAGTTCGAGCGCGGGGACGAGCGCACAATATTCGCCGAGCGAATCCCACCGCAGATGGCCTTCCTTGAGCAATTGCTGCACATGCTTGGGCGCTGAACCGCCGGCCCCCGTTTCGAAGAGACCGCCGCCGTTGAGGAGTGGGACGATCGAGAGCATCCGCGCGCTGGTGCCGAGCTCGAGAATGGGGAACAGGTCGGTCAGATAGTCCCGCAGCACGTTGCCGGTGACGGCAATCGTGTCCTCTCCTTGACGGATTCGTTCGAGCGACACGCGCATCGCATCGACGGGCGCCAAGATCCGGATATCCAGGCCGTCGGTGTCGTGGTCCGGGAGATAGGCGCCGACCTTGCCAATCAGCACGGCATCGTGGGCCCGGTTGGCGTCGAGCCAGAACAGCGCTGGCGCGCCTGACGCCCGTGCGCGGGTGACGGCCAACTTGACCCAGTCGCGAATCGGTTCGTCCTTGGTTTGGCACATGCGGAAAATGTCGTCCGTCTCGACGGCCTGCTCAAGTAGCTTCGTCCCGGCGGAGGCATCAACAACCCTGATCGTTCCGGCGCCGGACGCCAGAAACGTCTTGTCGTGGGAGCCGTATTCTTCCGCTTTTCGCGCCATGAGCCCGACGTTTGACACACTGCCCATCGTGGACGGGTCAAACTGACCATGGGTCTGGCAGTCTTCGATGATGGCCTGATACATCGTGGCGTAACAGCGGTCCGGCACCATCGCGATGACGTCCTGTAGGTCGTCATCGCTATTCCACATGCGGCCGCCGTCACGCACGACATTCGGCATGGAGGCGTCGATGATGACGTCGTTCGGCACGTGGAGGTTCGTGATGCCCTTGCGGGAATCGACCATCGCGAGGGCCGGGCGAGTCGGATACACCGCTGCGATGTCCGCTTCGACCTCGGCCTTCGTGTCCGCCGGCAGCAGGGACAACTTGTCGAGTACGCCCGCTAGGCCGTTGTTCACGTTGGCACCGACACTCCGGAGCGTCTCCGCGTGCTTGTCCAGGGCGGCGGCGAAGTACACCGCCACGCAGTGGCCGAACATGACCGGGTCGGACACCTTCATCATGGTGGCCTTCAGATGGAGCGAGAGCAGCGCCCCTTCCTCGTGCGCCTCTTTGATGGTGCGCGAGTAGAAGGCCCGGAGCGCCGTCACGTTCATGACTGCCGTGTCGATGACTTCGCCGGCGAGGAGCCCGACCTCCTGCTTGAGCACGGTGGTCGTGCCGTCGGCGGCAACGAACTCGATTCGGACGTTGGTGGCCGTCTCCATCGTCGCGGAGCGCTCGCTGCCAAAGAAATCCTTGTCCTGCATATGCGCGACCCGGGTGCCCGAGCCCTCAGCGGGCCAGTCGCGCATCATGCGGTGTGGGTTTTTCTGCGCGAACCGTTTGACCGACGTTGCCGCGCGGCGGTCTGAATTGCCTTCCCGGAGCACCGGGTTCACGGCTGAGCCGAGCACCTTGGCGAAGCGTGCCCTGATCGCCCGTTCCTCGTCATTCGTGGGCTCTTCTGGATAGTCCGGAATGTCGTATCCCTGCCCCTGCAACTCCTTGATGGCCGCCTGGAGCTGGGGAACCGAGGCGCTGATGTTTGGGAGCTTGACGATGTTGGCCTCCGGGGTCTTCGCCAGCTCACCCAGTGATGACAGCGCGTCGGGCATGCGCTGGGCTTCGGTCAGCCGCTCAGGGAACGTCGCGATCAGCCGTCCGGAAAGTGAGATGTCGCGGGTTTCGATTGCGACGCCGGCGCTGCTGGCGAAGGCCTGCACAATCGGCAGGAGCGAATAGGTGGCCAGGGCGGGCGCTTCGTCGATTTTGGTCCAGATGATCTTGGCAGATGACATGGCAGTCCTTGATATCGATAGGATGACGCGGTTCCATGAGAACCTGTTATCGTACCGCACTGTTCGAGATTTGGCCCGGTCATTGACTTGGGTCTTGAGATCGTCCTGCCGCCGTGTTCGCTGACGGGGGTGTCTGAAGAGGTGTCTGATGCAACGACGTCGGTTCTTTCGTGGAGCCCTCACCGGATTGGCCCTGGCCTGTGTCACGTGCGCCCCCGCGGCGGAGGCACCGGTGACGACGACCGAACCGTCGACCCCGACGGCGCCGAGTTATACCCCGCCTGTGGTGACACCCGAGTCGCACGATCTCGACCTGGCTGACGTCGAGCGGCTAATGGAGGAGTTGTCGAACTGGGGGCGCTGGGGCCCGGACGACCAACTCGGGGCGGCGAATCTCATCACCCCCGCGAAGCGTTTGGAGGCGATTGCGCTGGCCACGGAGGGGATTACCGTGTCACTTGAGCATCCGTTGCTGACCGAGGCGGCGGCCGACGTGTCGTCACCGTTTGAGCGTCGCATCTTGAATGTGCCGCAAGCGACAGCGGAGCCCGTCTTCTACGCGAGCGTCAGTGACAGCTACACCATCAGCTACCACGGCTACTCGCACAGCCATCTCGACTCGCTCTGCCACATTTTCTACAAGGGGCAGATGTACAACGGCGTGTCGCAGGAGACGGTCACCGAGGCGGGATGTTCGAACGCGTCGATCATCAACTTGCACGGGGGCGTGGTCACGCGTGGCGTCCTGTTCGACATTCCGCGGCTGAAGGGCGTGGACTACCTGGAACCGGGGACACCGATTTACCAGGAAGATCTCGAGGCCTGGGAAGAGATGGCGGGCGTCACGGTGCGACCCGGCGATGCCATCTTCATCCGCACCGGGCGGTGGGCCCGCCGGGCCGAACTGGGCCCGTGGAATGTCTCGCAGGGCGCGGCCGGCTTGCACGCGTCGACGATGCCGTGGGTCAAAGCCCGAGACGTGTCGTTCCTGGGGAGCGACGTGGCCGCCGACGTCGTGCCATCGCAGATCGAGGGGGTACCACTGCCGGTGCACCAACTCACGATCGTCGCCATGGGGGTGGATCTGTTCGACAACCAGGACCTCGAGGCGCTGGCGGAAACCGCTGCGGCCCAGAATCGATGGGAATTCATGCTCGTCGCCGCGCCGCTCGCGGTGGAAACGGGGACGGGATCTCCGGTGAACGCGCTGGCTATTTTCTAGCGCTGACCCGGCCGCCGCCGCTCCGCCCGACATCAACAGTGACAGGCGCGCCGTCGTAGGTCACTCTGGCGCCACCGCTGACGCCCCCCGTCAGTTCCTGCGTCGCATAGACGTCTGCACGGCTCCCGCCGCTGAGCGAGACGTCCACCGACTCAGCAGTGAAAGACGACAGGTCGGTACGGCTGCCGCCGCTCCCACGCACGGATACCGACTCCGCGGTGTCTGCCAGCTCGGCTCGGGCACCGCCTGACGCGGTCATGGAGAGGCGGGCCGCGTCCACCGCGCCCTCGAGCCTGGCGCCACCAGACACACGGGCATCCATGGCATGGTCGAGGTCGAACCCGGACAGCGTCGCCCGCGCCCCGCCACTCACAGACACCACGGCGAGATCCGGCAGCGTGACGTCGACTTCGAAGTGACGGTTTCGGTAGTTGAATGTCGAGCGCATCCCGATGTGCAGTCGGCCGTCTTCTACCTCGACCTGCACGTCATCCTGCAGGTTGTCGTCAATCCGGACCACGACGGAATAGTCGTCGCCGGCTACGATGCGCGCCCGAGCCCCGCTGCCCGCCGACACCTCGGTGAACCCGCTGAGATCAGGCTGTAGCGTGACGATGGTGCCCGAGCCCTCCACGCTCGCGAAGCCGAGAAGACAACCAGTCGACATCATCGTGGCTGTGCGCACCGCCGCTACCTGCAGTTCAGTCGTTACGCGCACTGTGTCCCTCCAGTTTCGAGTGTCTCCGCCCGCTCGGCATGGTTCGTCTGTCTAGATAACGGATCCAGCAGGTCCCAAGTTCCCATCTCGACGTGGCCACGACGTCCCTCACGCGTCCGCGACGGGCTGTATGGCCTCGGCTATGCATGCTGGGTGCCGAGACGGATCGAATCTGTTCAGACGATCGTGCGCTCGGCGGTCGTCGGAACGCGGTTTACTGCTGAGGCGACGCGAAGTAGCGCGGCAATCCAGGTTTGGTCTCTCTCAGTATCTCTACCACCGCCTGCCGGTCGTCGCGCGAGAGGCGGGCGTAGCGCGGCTGCGCATCTGCGCCGGAGAGCACTTGCCACAGCCGCGCGTAGATCGCCTCGCGGGCCTGCGCCGGGAGCGCGTCAAAGGCGGCGCTGTAGATCATGTAGCTGCACGGGTATCGGAAGGTCCGTGTCGCGAGATCGAGTGCCCGCAGGGTTCGGCCGGCCGCGTCGAAGGGGCCGCGCTGCTCGAACTCCGCCTCGAAACCGGCCGAGCCCCGAATCGCGTCGTCCAAGTGCGCCTCGTCGACGAAGAGCATGTAGTCCACGAGCGCGTCGACAGTGCCAGCGAGTCCAGCAGGAGCAGCGCCGTCTTCCGCCGCAACGCGGAATTGCCACCCGGCCAGGGTGAGCAGGTTCGTTATGTGGGTCTGATGCTCGAGCACCATCAGCGCTGCGACGTCGCTGTAGGGGGTGAGGTATTTGTCCGCATCGATGCGGCCAGCGGCCGTCGGCAGATTCAGATTGCCGGGCGCGACCTCCAGTATCGGGTTGGTGCGGTCCGTCGCCACCGTGTTGCCGATATGCGGGCCCTCCCCGGTGTCGCCCGTGACATACCAGCCGCCCCATCGCTGGTCGATGGCGGTGCGGTGATCAACCGGGATCGCCGTGAAAGGGACCCCGGCGTCGTCGACGACGGTGCTGCCCACGGCCAGCCCCGGCACGCCGAGTGTCGTGGTGGAGATGTGGCACTCGAGACACGTCCGTGGCCGCTCGAAGGGTGGCGCCGGGATGACCTGTTGGCGGAGGACGTAGAACATGACCCCCTGTCGTGGGTCGTGAGCCGCGATCTCGATGACGGGTGCCCCTGGAATCCATGCCACGGAGATGTCGTCGGTGAAGTAGACGGCGCGCGGAGTCAGGGGGGTGATGAAGCCATCTTGCAGGCTGGTCTTCGAGAACACCAGACTCTGTGATTCGACCGGGACATTGAGCGCCTCAAGCAACGCTCGGAGATATCCGTGCTGGCGGTCGAAAGCCAGTGTCGTCGTCCCACCGCGCAACCGGGCGACGAGTTGAGCGACGCGGTCGGTTCGTGGCCGAGTGCCGTACTCGATCGCGGGGTGTGTCAGGGACACGGCGAGCCGCGCTACCGGCTGGGCCGCGCTGACGTGCGGCAACAGAGCGACCAGGAGGGCCGCCAGCGCAGGGATGGCTCTGAACACGACAGTCTCGTGGGATCTCACCATGGTTCCGAGCGAGCTGATACGATGACGCGACACCTCATCGTAGACAGGAGTTTGTAATGTACTACTCACGTATGCAAAACGCTTTGGGAGTCGCGCTCCGTGTGGCCGGCGTCTGCGTGCTGACCGCATCGGGTCCGGCGCTGGCTGCGGCACAAGATACTGTCATTGCCCGCGGTGCCGCACTTGGCAGCTCTCCGACCGTCGACCTGGCGGAGGCGATGCAGTCGGTGGACGCGTACACGGACCAGACGGTCATCTTGGAAGGTGCCGTGAAGAAGGTCTGTCAGGCCAAAGGGTGCTGGATGGAGGTGTCCCCGAAGGGCGCCGACCGCGGCATCCGGGTGACGTTCAAGGACTACGCGTTCTTCATGCCCACCGACTCGCAGGGCGCAGACGCTCGGCTTGAGGGTGTCTTCGAGACGAACCTGTTCTCGAAGAAACACGCGGACCACCTGATCGCGGAGGGTGTGGCGCTGACGCGACACGCCGACGGCACCGCCACGGAGGTCAGCTTCCTCGCGCAGGGCGTCGAGTTGCGGCGCTAGCCGGGCCACACCAGCCGGTACCGGCTCATTGAGGTCGTCGCTCGAGCAGCGCGGCGACCCGGTCGCCTTGCGTCTCGGCGTCTTCGGCGCCGAGCTCCATCAGGCGGTCGATGTAGTCTTCCTGGAACATCAGCAGGCTCAGCAGGTCCGGACTCGCGGTTTCACGCGACCCCAGACTGCGGGTCAAGTGGCGAAACAGCCACGGCAGTTGCGGCTCGAATTCGCCGGCCAGCCGTCCCAGGTCTCGGGAGGGCCGTATGACGACCAGGTCGACTGGCCGTAACCCCTGACGCTCGGTCTCAGGCAGCGTCGAGAGAAGCCCGTTCAATCGCTCCAGGCTGAACGCGTCGCGGTCGAGATCGTCCAGGAACATCGACTGGATCATTTGCCCGGCAATCTGGGCCGGAGGCGGATAGTGCCGAATGACCGGCCGGTCTGCCTCCTCCATACTGCTTCGGCAGCGGTTCGAGATGGCCAGGATCCGTCGTGCGCCGAGGTGGATGGCGGGCGAGCACGGGGCGAGCATGCGGATGCCGCCGTCGCCATACCAGCCGTCGTCCAACTTGATGGCGGGAAAAAACAGCGGCAATGCGGCCGACGCCATGACATGCTCGATGGTGAGGGCGGTTTTTCGGCTGCGACGGTGCGCGCGTTCCCAATTCTCGATGTCGGCGCCCTGCACCCAGACTACCGATTGGCCCGTGGTGTAGCTGCTGGTGGTGATGGCCACGGCGCGGAGCCGTCGAGCGGCAATATTGCGGGCAATGCCCACGAATTCACCGTTGGCGGTCGGTTCCAGCGTTTGTTCGAGAAAACGGCGCAGTGGGGCGGTGTCGAGTAGGCCCCGCACCTCGGGTGCCAGGATGCCGCCACCTGAGACCAGGCGCAGACCCCACCTGAAGACCAGACTCAGCAGCGAGAGACCATCAACTCGGAAGACCTGTTCCACTCGCTGTTTTCGCCACAGCGCTACCAGCCCGTCCACCGCTTCGCTCAGTGGGCCCACCCGGGAAGCGAGATAGGTCGCGTTGATGGCACCGGCCGACGTGCCGGTGATAATCGGGAGGTTCAGCGTCGGGTGTTTGGCGACCAGTGCACGAAGAAACCCGACCTGGTAGGCTGCGCGCGCCCCACCCCCGACGAGCACCAACGCCAGGTCGTCGTGGGGGGGCTCTAGCTGTGGGGTGGCGTCGGTCATGTCTGCGGTAGGAGGCTCGACGAGCGGCACGGCCTCATGCACAGGCGGCACGGCCCGCGGGGATCTTATCTCTCAGATCGTCCAGATACGAAGCGGGCGGCAGGAATGGTACTCGCGCCGGAGGGCATGGGGAGCGGAGCGGCCCGGCTGCGTGGCGTCACGGCACTACGCGGACCGTGGCGACAGAGTGGGCACCGCGCCCCGCCCTGTCGCCACCGAGGTTCGTGTGATGGCTCCGTCTGCGTACTAGTGTGCGAGTGGATTTGGTCGGACCTGGAACTTCACCAAATTACCCTGCGTGCCCTTGCCGCCCTCGTTGTGCCACACAGCGTTGGTGCCGTAGTCAGCCCAGACCGCCCGTCCCTTCCATCCGGCATCCGGATCATCGATCCGCCCGTCCATGCCGCGCGAGTAGAAGCCCAGCGGGTACGGAACCCGCATGACCACATACTCCTCCTGCTCCGGCAGGAAGGCGAGCAACGAGTCAGACGTGCTGCCGGTGGCGATCGGCACGTTGTCGCCGAGCCCGAGTGTGTCGTGCTGATCGACCCAGCTGTAATAGTGAAAGTCGGCGCTGCCATGGTCGGTCACACCCTTCATCTGCGGACCAGGCGTGGCAAAGAGCGACCATCCCTCCGGGCAGTGCTGCCCGGTCGCCGTGGGGCCGTTGAGCACGGCGCATTTGCTTCGATCGAAGCTGGCCATGTGGCCGCTCCCGGAGAGCGCGGTCCAGATGATGCCGTCGGTCGTGATGTCGATGCCGCGTGGTGAGTAGCCCTGAATTGGTGCGTCCGCGTTGTCGAACGGTGGCTGGTAGTACTCAGCGATGCAGGTCTCAGGGGGATTGTCGCCAATCTCCAGGCGCACGATTTGTCCCGGCACACCGCCAGAGGCGGCCCACACGACGTGGTCTTCGGTCGGGTCTGGCACGATGCCGTACCATCCGCGCCCCAGTTCCTTGTCTTTGGTCGGATCCAACTCGTCGGTCCGGCTGACCCAGTCGCCAATCCGGCCGTCGCCGTTCGTGTCGACGATGATCGGGCACCACCCCTGGGCCGCCTGCGCGTCGCCGGTTTCTTCGTACACCTCCACGTCGAGCCACCCGATGACTGGACCGACAGAACTCAGATACAAGCGCTCGCTGTCCTCGTGGCCGAACTGTAGGTGGTGCGTGTTGAAACAGGTGTCGATCAGGCCGACCTCTTCACTCGCCGGGTCATAGAAGGCGATGTGTCGGGCCGCGCGCCGTAGCGGATAGTGCTGCGCGTAGGGGTTGGTGGAACCAGACTGGCACCAGGCCGGGTTGCCTGGGCCTCGAATTTGATGGGTCATCCACACCCGACCTTGCCCATCCATCATCGGGTTGTGGGGGTTCCCCGGGTTGTCCCAGATGACTTCGTCGCCCCAGTACATCGATGGTTCTGGCATCTCGTCTGAGATGTACGAGGTAAAATCGCCCTCGCCCGGGGTGTCTCGCACCGGGATCTTCACCTGGCGCGCCTCGTTCGTGTTCGGGTCTACCCACACCAGGTGGTCGCTGGCGAACTCGACACCGTAAATCGGGCCGTCGGCATTGACGCGAGGGTTGCGCTTGTCCGTCGCGACCTCATCGTGGATATAGCCGGTCGGGCCGCCCCACTCCCACATGGTGAGCACGACGTCGCGCTCTCGTCCCTGCGGACGCGGCGGGGCCGACGGCACCTCACCAGCCATGATGCGATCGGTCCAGTCGGCATACATGGACACCACACGATCCTCGCCGAAACGACGCAGCCCACCGCTCATCATGGCGCCGCGCTGACCCGCTTGCACACGATGCGCCCAGGCGGCCTCCGTGGAGTCGAACTCGCTCGGATTCAACACTTCCCGGGTCGCCTGGTTCCCCAGTTGATGGCACAGCTGGCAACCTTGCTTGAGGCCGTCGACCCACTGCGCCTGGTTCTGCATACCTGTCGAGATACCGTTGCCGCCGTCTCCCGTTCCGGGAAAGGCGCTCGACGGGGGGACCTCGACCAGCGAGTACCAGTAGTTGGCGGGGTACACCTGGGCCGCTTCACGGGGACTCGCCGCCTGCGCAACCCGCAAGTCGAGGGCGGTGCCCGGGGAGCCGGAGACCGGGTCAGAGTCCTTCAGGCCATAGCCGCGGACCCACACGTTGTAGTTGGCCGGCGGCAGGTCGGGCACCACATACCGACCAGCACCGTCGGTCACCACAATCTTGCGGAACAGCGTCGCCAGGTCGTTCGTCTCCGCGATGACCCACACCCCGGCTTCTGGTCCGCCAGCCCCACTGACCGTGCCCGCGATGTCGTCGGCATCAGCCGAGACTTGAGCGGTGACGTCTGGCCCCGTCACGGCCAGGCCAACCGCCATGAGGATCGCGACGCCAACGACGCTGAGCCACCGAGTGAGTGTCATGCGCATGTGTGCCTCTCTCTGCCGATATCTGCAGTCGTCGCCATCTGAAACGCGCTGGTGGCCGACAACCGTGTGGAATGACGAGTCGTGATGGCGGTTGTACCACTTCCAGCCACCCGATGCCACAGTGAGCCAGGTGCCGCGTGCATGGGCCCAGCGGTCAGGGTTCGGCCAACGCCGCGAGCAGAGGCGGCCGCCGCCTCCAGCATTCGGTGGCCTGCTCGAACGCATGAGCCAGCTGTAGCACGCCGCGTTCGTCGAAGGGGCGACCGACGATTTGTAGCCCGACCGGGAGCCCCTCTGGCGTATGGCCGCACGGGACAGACAGGGCGGGCAAGCCGGTCACGCTGATCTGGTAGCAGGACTTCATCCAGTCGAGGTACGTTGGCAGCGCCTCTCCGTTGATGTCGGTGATATACGGCTGGTCGATATCGAATGGCACGACCTGAGCGACCGGGAGCAGCAGGAACTCGTACTCCGTCATGAAGCGGCGCACACGGTCGTACAGCGCCGCGCGCGCACGCTCGGCGTCCGCCAGGTCGTGGCCGGCGAGCGCGCGCCCCGCCTCGATGTTCCACACGACGGTGTCCTTCAGCATCCCGGGGTGTCGGTCCAGCGTGTCGCCAAACATTGCGTCGTAGGCCCAGGCGCGCCATGTGGTGAAGACGGTGTCCGCCCCGGAGAAGTCTGGACAGTCGTTTTCGACCGAGCAACCCAGAGATTCGAAGGCACCGCGTTGGCGTTCCAGCACGGCCGTCACCGCCGGCTCCACGGGAAGTCCGCCAAGGTCCGGGCTCCAGGCGACGCGCACGTCACGCAGATCGCGGTCGAGCGCCCCCGCGCAGGGTTCGGCGGGGATGCCCACCGACAGCGGGGCCCGCGGATCTGGACCGGCGATCGCGTCGAGGAGCAGGGCGACGTCGCCTACGGTTCTGGCTATGGGCCCGGCTACAGTGAAAGGGAACCACGGTGTCGGATCTGGCCAATTGGGCACGCGCCCCGGTGTCGGGCGGAGGCCGACCACGTTGCAGAAGCTCGCCGGGTTGCGCAGCGACCCGCCCAGGTCGCTGCCATCGGCAAGCGGCACCATGCCGGTCGCCAGGGCCACGGCCGCGCCCCCGCTGCTGCCACCGCAGGTCTTGGTGAGGTCGAAGGGGTTGCGGGTGGCCCCGAAGATCTCATTGAACGTCTGGGACCCGGCTCCGAACTCCGGCGTGTTCGTCTTGCCGATCGTGATGGCGCCGGCCCGACGTTCCCGTTCGACGATTGCGGCCGTCTCGGAAGGCACATGGTCGGCGAACACCCGGGAACCGAAAGTGGTGCGCAAGCCCGCGGTGACAAAGAGGTCTTTGTGCGCGATCGGTAGGCCGTGCAGTGGGCCAACCGCATCACCATGCGCCAGCGCGGCGTCGGCGGCGTCGGCCTCCAGCAGCGCGTCGTCCGCCGCCAGCGTCACGATGGCGTTGACCATCGGGTTGACACGCTCGACCCGAGCCAGATGGGCGGTCATGACCTCTCGACACGACACACGCCGACGTCCGATCAGATTGACGAGGGTGCGGGCGGTACACTCGCAGAGATCGGTAGCGTGCGACTCGGTGGCTGACACCGATGCATTCTATAGCGGGCGAGCGTCACGGTCCCGAACCGTCGGGGCCGGGCTTCGCGTCAGAATGAATATGGCGAGTGACATGGATCGAGTCGAGGCGCAACGGGCATGATCCCCCTGGTTCGCGTCTGTTGCGTGGGTGCCGTCGCCATGGTGGCCACCACGGTGATGGCTCAGCCGACGAGGCTGCTGGTTGGTCCGTTCTCGCATCTCGCGGCCGGCGGCATGCCGGTGGGTTGGGAACAGATGCGTTTTCCCAGTATCACCGCGGAGACGGAGTACGGATTGGTCTCGCAGAACGGTCGCGTGGTCCTCGAGGCGCGCAGTCAGGCGTCCGCCTCTGCCGCTCTCAAGCGGGTCTCTATCGACGTGGAGCGTCGTCCGGTCATCCACTGGTCCTGGAAGACGAACCCTGACTGCTACGCGGGGGACTGGGGCGACCCAGAGACCGACGATTTCCCCCTCCGCCTGTTTGTGATTTTCGAGCCAACCGGGGGTATGTTCTCGCGTCTGAAGCGACTCGGACCTGGGTTTCAGGGCGATTCGATCGTCTATGTGCCGCAGTCGGTTCCAGCGCGAACGTTCGATTCGACCTCGCATGTGAATGCGCGCATCAAGGTGCTGCCGGTCCAGCCGGTGACGGCGCGAGGAGCCGGTGCCACCGATGACGATGGCTGGGCCCATCACCGTCGGGATGTGCGCGCGGACTACGTGGCGTTGTTCGGACGGGAGGCTGACACGGTCGCCGGGGTGGCCGTCATGACCGACACTGACAACAGTGGAACGGCCTGTGTCTCCCACTTCGGAGATATCTCTTTTTCGGAGTCGGCCTTGTGACGCGCCTCAGTGTGTTGGTGGTCGTGCTTCTGGCGTCGAGCGGGGGGGCCATCGCCCAGACGTTCGACCACGGCCACACGGCGTGGACCGAGATCCTCACGCGTCACGTCGCCAACGATGGCGGCATCACCGTGGTTGACTATGCCGCGATTCAGGCAGAGGCGTCTGGGTTGGAGTGCTATGTCGACGTGGTCACTCGTGTCACACCGGCGCAGTTCGAGACCTGGTCCGAGCCGGAGCGGTTGGCGTTTCTGGTCAACGCATACAACGCGCTCACCGTGACGTTGATCGTCGACAATTATCCGGTGACCTCGATCAAGGATCTCGGGGGGTGGTTCTCCTCACCCTGGAAGCAGCGTTTCTTCACACTGCTGGGGCAGGAGCGTCACCTCGACGACATCGAACACGGAATGATCAGGGCGCAGTTCGACGAGCCCCGCATTCAATTCGCCGCAAATTGCGCGGCCAGTGGGTGCCCGCCTCTGCGTGCTGAGGCCTATGTCGCGTCACGATTGGACGACCAGCTTGAGGACAACGCGCGGGTCTTCCTGCGAGACGTTCGGCGGAACCGGTATGAAGACGGTACGCTGTGGCTGTCCGAGCTACTCGACTGGTATGAGAGTGACTTTACCCGGCACGGCGGTTCTCTGAAGACCTTCGTCGCCGCCCGCCTCACGGATGACCCCGCCGCCGCGGCTGCTATCGCAGCTCCCAAGACCCGTGTCCGCTTCTTGGATTACGATTGGACCCTCAACGATTCGTTAGGCGTGCCCTCAGGCCAGTGAACGGCCATGCGTCGGGCGCGTCTGTTTTTCGGAGGAACACCATGCGTGAAGTCAGAGAGGCGAGTCGGCACCGGATTCGCACGTGCCAGATGGTGGCGGTGTCCGCGACGGTCCTCGTCGGCGTTCTGTCGTTGGGCGTCGCAGCACACGCGCAAGACGGGTGGACCAAGCTCCCGGATATGCCGGTGGAGAAGTGGGAGCCTGGCGTGGTGGTGCTGGACGACAAGCTCTATTTGTTTGGCGGCTACACCGACGGCGTCACGTCGAGCAAGGTCTCAAACATCTTCGATCCGTCGGACGGGAGTTGGACTCGGATTCAGGATTTGCCCAGCGCCATTTCCCACATGAACATGGTGCTCGACGGGCGAACTGTGTGGTTTGCCGGCGGATACAAGGACGGGTACAAGGGCCACACCATTGCCGAAGTGTGGAGCTATGACATCGACACCGACCGGTACACCGCGGCGCCCTTGCTGCCGGAGACCCGAGGGGGCGGAGGACTTGCTCTGGTCGGACGGATGCTGCACTTCATGGGCGGCACTGAGGTAGATCGGGACACCGACTCGCCAGACCACTGGGTGCTCGATCTGGATGCATGGGCGAACGGGAGCGCGCAGTGGACCTACGCTGCCCCGATGCCGGTGCCGCGCAATCAGTTCGCGTGCGTGACCTTTGCCGGCAAGATCTACGCGATGGGTGGCCAGTTCCACCACGACAGCGAGCAGCTCGATCAGGCCCGGGTCGACATCTACGACCCCGCCACCGATTCGTGGGGGGCCGGTCCGTCGCTACCGAAGGGCCACTCGCACGCCGAGGGTGGCACTTTCGTGCACGGCGACCGCATCTACATGGTGGGCGGACACACCACGGCACCGGGCGAGTCGAAGCAAGTCGATGCGGACGTCCTTGCGCTGACTCGGGAAGGACAGTGGGAGGTCGTAGCCACCCTTCCGATGCCGCTCTCGTCGCCCGCCGCTGGCATCATCGGCGACAAGCTGTATGTGGCGGGTGGCTCACCCGGTAACAGCGCCGTGCAGGCAGATATGTGGGTCACGGACGCGCCGCGACGCCCCGCGGGCTGCTAGGACTTCTTGTCGAGCGCCGCCTGCGCGTCGGCGAGCTGGCGGTCGAGGTCAGCGAGAGCCTGGGCCCGGACAGCCTTGAGCTTGGGATGTGTGTTGGCGGCGTCGGCTTGGCGCTGGAGGTCCACCCGGGCCAAACGCAAGGACTCGACACGGCTCGCTCCGGCAGGGTCGGGGGGCGGCTTCGCGTGCCGGGCCGAGCGTTCACGCTCGAGTTCGTCCATGCGTTCTTGGATTCGTGCTTCCGCGTCGACCAGACCTTCACCTGCGTCGCCCATTCATGTGCCTCCACGTGAGTCTTCCGTCACACTGTTCGTGTACAACACCCCAAGTGTATGCGACGTCGCCAGTCTGGCGAGAGGCGCCGTTTTCCCTGGACAGCAACGGATGCGGCGGGCATCATCGGCAACGGCAATGCGAACGAGACGACGCGGATGGGTGTTGATGTTAGCCAGCGTGCTGGCCCTGACGGCGCGTGTGGACGCCCAGGCGGGCCAGGCTGGAGGCGATGACTGGCCGCAGTTTCGAGGGGCCGGCGCGCGAGGCGTCGTAGACGACGCCGAGGGGCTCCCTGACCGCTGGAGCACAACTGACAACGTCGCCTGGGTGGCCGACATTCCAGGCCTCGGGTGGAGTTCGCCGATCGTGACCGGCGACACGGTCTTGGTCACGGCCGTGGTCAGCGATGGCGACATCGAGGCCCCGCAAGGCGGGCTCTACTTCGGCGGCGATCGGGACGCGCCAAAGAGCGTGCACCACTGGAACGTCTATGCGCTGGACGTGGCCACCGGCGCGTTGCGATGGCAGCGTACCGTGCACAGCGGCGTGCCGGACATCGCGCATCATCTGAAGAACACCTTCGCCTCCGAGACGCCGGTCACCGACGGCGAACGGTTCTATGTCTCATTCGGGAACGTCGGGCTTTTCTGCTTCGATCTGGGAGGACAACTGTTGTGGTCCCGGGACCTTGAGCCACGCCCGACCCGCTACGGGTGGGGCACCGCCGCCTCACCGGCGTTGCACGACGGCCGGTTGTATGTTGTCAACGACAACGACGAGCAGTCCTACCTGACGGCGCTCAGTGCCGAGACTGGCGGGGAGCTGTGGCGCGTGGACCGCGACGAAGGCACAAACTGGTCGACCCCGTTCGTGTGGGAGCACGAGGGGCGAACGGAGCTGGTCACCACCGGCACAGACAAGGTGCGGTCGTACGACCTCCAAGGCGGGCTGCTCTGGGAGCTGACGGGGATGTCCTCCATCACCATCCCGACCCCGTTTGCCGAGTTCGGCCTGCTATACATCGCCTCGGGCTACGTGGGCGATCAGGTCCGTCCCGTGTTCGCGATCAGACCGGGGGCGTCGGGTGACATCAGTCTGACGCCGGGTGAGACCAGCAACGACTACATCGCGTGGTACCAGCGGCAGGCCAGTCCGTACAATCCCTCGCCGATTCTGTACGGCGATATCTACTACACGCTGCTTGATCGCGGGTTCTTCACGGCCCACGACGCTCGAACGGGTGAGGAAGTGTACTCCCGGCAGCGCCTCGCGGTGGGGGCGGCATTTACGTCGTCGCCGTGGGCGTATGACGGGAAGATTTTCGCACTGAGCGAAGAGGGCGACACCTACGTGATTCGCGCCGGGGCCGACTACGAGGTGTTGGGCACCAACGCCCTCGATGAATTTTCGATGGCGACACCGGCCATTGCCCAGGGCAGCCTGTTCATCCGGACCGCGTCGAAGCTCTATCGAATTACCGACGGCGACTAGTTCCGGTGTCGAAGGTGTGCCTGGCGGCATCTTCGGAGGAATGAGACATGACGATAACAAGACCTCGTGTGCTGGTGGCGAGCGCGCTCGTGTTGGGCGTGGCACTCGCCTGTGGCCCTGGTGGCGGCGATACGCAGGCCCAGGCCAATCGGAACGTGACGGAAGCGATGGTCGATGGCTGGATGACCGAGCTGTCGAACTGGGGTCGCTGGGGCGACGATGACCAACTTGGCGCACTCAACCTCATTACCAACGACAAGCGAAAACAGGCGGCGAGCCTCGTGCGCGAGGGGGTGTCGGTGTCGCTGTCGCACAACTACCTGACAGAGCAGGCAGAGGACTCGACGTCGCCATTCAGCCACGAGATGTCCGGAGTCGGCCGCACCGGGCCGTTCATCGGCGATCGGTACTCGGTGTCGTATCACGGCTATGCACACAGCCATATGGATTCGCTCTGCCATATGTCGCATGACGGGGTGATGTACAACGGGTTCACGAAGGCCGATGACGTCACCGAAGACGGGTGCTCGAAACTGTCCATTCTCGACGTCAAGCAGGGCATCCTGACCAAGGGAATCCTGATGGACATCGCTCGGCTCAAAGGCGTTGAATATCTGGAACCGGGCACCCCCATCTACATCGAGGATCTCGAGGAGTGGGAGCGGCAGGCCGGCGTGCGGGTCGAGCCGGGCGACATTCTTCTGGTGCGCTCGGGGCGGTGGGCGCGCCGCGCCGAGGTGGGCCCCTGGGCGACCGGCCAGCTGGCGGCGGGGCTCCATGCGTCGGTTGGCCCGTGGCTCAAGGAGCGCGATGTCGCGATGATCGGGAGCGACTACACGAACGATGCGCTGCCGTCTGGCGTGGACGGTGTGTCGCAGCCGATTCATCAATTGGTGCTCGTGGCCATGGGCGTCCGTATCTTCGACAATCTCGACCTTGAGGCCTTGGCAGAAGAGGCCGCGCGACAAGACCGCTGGGAGTTCATGCTCTCGGCGGCGCCACTGGCTGTCGTCGGGGGAACCGGGTCGCCGCTGAACCCAATCGCGACGTTCTAGGACCAGGGCCTTGTGCCGCCCGTGGTCCGGCCGTCCGTGCTGGTTATCAATCGGACCGGGCTGGCTCGGCGTCGCGCAACGCGTGAACCGCGTCGTCCCGAGAAGCGCACGACTCCACGATCTGGTCCAGCCTGGTCAGTCGCAGCAGTCGGGTGAGATGGTCGGGCACCGAGGCCAGCACGAGGCGTCCGCCGCGGTTCGCGAACATGACGTGGCTACGAATTAGCTCGGCCACCCCGATACTGTCGACATAGGACACGGCACCCAGGTCGAGGACAAGTTGGCTGGAGCCGGCGTCGATGATCGGGCGCACGCGGTCCTTCAGTTGACCGAACGACTCCAACGTGAGGCGGCCGCTGAGCTCCAACACGGGGACACCGTGGGACGTATGCTCGTGAACATCCATGGCGTGCCGGTGCGGCGATCAGCCGCCGCTATCCAGCGGTCTCGGATGAGTCCGGGGACGGGGTCCTCGGCGTCGCTGTGGTGTAGATCGCATCGCCGCGGGCGACCTCTTTGCCGTCGTCGTTGGTGACGACCGCCTCCATGTGGATGATCTGTCGACCCATCCGGATGATCCGCGATTCGCAGGTCACCGCACCGGCGGATACCGGCCGCAGGTATTTGACACGCAGGTCGACGGTCACGAGCGAACGGCCAGCGTGGAGGGCATCCTGTATGTCCTCGCGCAACAACAGCGCATAGGCAAGACCGGTGTCGATGAGCGAGGCGATGATGCCGCCGTGCATCAGGCCGATCGGGTTCGCCAGATCAGGACGCATTCGTAGTCGTGTGGACGAGCGACCTGGTTCAGCGTCCAGAACCTCCAACCCGATGAGTTCGAAGAACGCGACGCCGCGAGCGTGCGCGAGGAGCTGTTCACGGAGGGTGGCTGGGTCTGGGCGAGTCATAGGCGCGAGTTGGGGTGACCGGAGAGGGCGGCTGGCACGCGCCGCTAGTGACTCATGGCGTAGAGCAGCACGTTGATGCCAAGCCCGTAGCCGTTTGGCGAGAACTGCTTGAAATAGCGTGGGTCTTCGCCCTCTCGCTCCCATGCGTCGGCGACATCCGTGTTGTGCGACATCAGTACCAGAATTCGCCCCGACTCATCTGTGATCGCCCGGAGGTGGGCTTCGACGCTGTCGGCGCCCCGTTCAGAGGTGTTGCCGCCGTTCCAGCCCCAGAATTGAATGGCCGTGATCTGCGGCACCTTCTCGACGTGCATCAGCGCACGAAACACCGGGTGATCCAGCGGCAGATCGTTGATCGGGTACTGACCTGGTGGCAGTACTTTGGCGATCTCTGCACTCCAATGTTGCCAGGCACGCGTGCCCCAGAAATCATCGACCCACAAAAACCCGCCTTTGAGCAGATAGGTGCGGAGTCCGTCGGCCTCGGCGCCACTCAAGCCGATGGTGCCGACATCGGCCGCCATGATGAACGGGCAATTGAAGAGTTCTCTGTCCGTCAGTTCGACGACCCAGTGATTGGGTTCGCCCCGCCTGTCCGTGCTGATGGGTGCGGTGGTCAGTTCCGAATACCGGGTCATCAGATTGATGCCGGCATACGGGTAGTCGGTCCGCCACCCCATGCCCAGGTCTTCATACCTGACACTCGTGTAGGCGAGTTTACAGAATGCGAAATCTCGGTCCGGCATCGAGGAAGGGGGGTATCGAGCCGGAGCCCGGCCTTCTCTGAAGTAGCCACGTTGCGCATTGGCCGTCACCGCCACTGCGGCCAGGAGTCCCGCCACAATGAGCAGGATGAGGGCGCGAGGAGGACGCGGTGGCAGAGTCATCGGTCGAGTCCGTTCTTCGTGGATGTCGACAAGGCTACGTCATCTTGCCGGCATCTGGCAAAACGGATACGCGTCGTCGCTGGCCCGGGCGATGGCCGGGCGCCGGTCGGGCGCGGTATCACGGCGTGTACACTGGCAGCCAGGGACCGGTCCGGTCGCTGGACCTCGCCCAATAGCGTTGGCTTGAGGAGAGAGCACACCGATGAACACACGTTCGCGATACGCGCTCGTCCTGACTGTAGGATGTCTGGTCGCCGAGGTCGCGGTGACCGCGCAGGATTGGCCCCAGTTCTTGGGGCCGACCCGTAATGGGACCTATGCGGGCGTGAGTCTGGCTGACGCGTGGGCCGACGACGGACCCACGCGCCTTTGGGAGCGACCGGTGGGGGCCGGATTTGCCGGCCCGGCCGTGGTCGGTGATCGCGTCATTCTGTTTCATCGTGTCGGTGGCGATGAGGTGGTGGAGGCGCTCGCGGCCGAGTCAGGGGAGACGATGTGGCGATATGTCTACGCCACCACCTATCGGGACGATTTCGGATTTGACGAAGGGCCGCGATCGGTCCCCGTTGTGGCTGACGGTCGGGTGCACACCTACGGCGCGCAGGGGCAGCTGCATACAGTTGACCTCGAGACGGGGGCAGGGCTGTGGCAGGTTGATACCCACGCCCGCTACGCGGTGCGCAAGGGGTTCTTTGGTGCCGCGGGATCCCCGCTCGTCGAAGAGGGGCGCCTGATTGCGAACGTTGGCGGTGGCGGAGCAGGGATCGTCGCGTTCGATGCGGAAACTGGCGATGAACTCTGGACCGCCACGACCGATGAATCCAGCTATTCGTCGCCCGTGGGCGCGACCTTCGGTGGCCGTCGACACGTGCTGTTCTTTACGCGAAATGGACTCGTCGGTCTCGACCCGGCGTCTGGCCAGGTGTTGTTCGAGAAACGCTGGCGTTCCCGGTCAGGCTCTTCCGTCAACGCGGCGACGCCACTGGTGGACGGCAACCGTATTTTTATCTCGTCCAGCTACCAGACAGGCGCCACGTTACTCCGGGTCGAGGGGACGACGCTCGTAGAGGAATGGGCTGGCGACGAGAGCATGACGAATCACTATGCGACGGCGGTGATGCGTGACGGCGTGCTCTACGGGTATCACGGGCGCCAGGAATACGGCCCCAGTCTGCGCGCGGTTGATCTGGACACGGGGCAGGTGCGGTGGACCGAAGACCGCTTCGGGGCCGGATCGATCTTGCTCGCTGGCGGCAAACTCGTGATTCAGCGGGAGTCCGGAGAGCTGCTCTTGGCCGACGCCTCGCCAGACGGTTTCTCGCCGATCGTCCGAGCTCAGATTCTGCCTGGCGTCGTTCGGGCGTACCCGGCGCTGGCGGACGGTCGTTTCTACGTACGGAACACCGATATCTTAGTCGCGGTGGACCTGCGGTAGTCGAAGCGAATCTGTTGTGCCATCCGATCTGAGACCCGTGTCCCGGTGCGGAGCGCCGTTTCGAACCCGTGCGGCGGTCCCCTCACTGCCCAGCTGAACATCCGCATTGTCTGGGGGCTGGTGTCGAGGCGAACGTCGCCGAGAATCTCCCGGGGCGGCACCCGGTGGACTAAACTGCGTGATCGTGTCACCTATCCGCGCGGTTAGGTGCGTCCTATCTATTGGAGACAGAGTCACTCAGGAGGTCTGCAATGAAGATGCTGATGCACGTACGGTTTCCCGTCGGTCCGTTCAACGCGGCTGTCCGCGACGGTAGCGCTGGACCGAAAATCCAACGGATTCTCGAGGCGATCAAACCGGAGGCGGCCTACTTCACGTCCGCGAAGGGCCGTCGTGGCGGAACTCTGGTCGTCAATGTGAGCGAGCCGTCCGATATTCCGAGTCCGGCTGAGCCCTTGTTTCTGACCTTCGATGCGGAAGTGGAGCTCGAGCCCTATATGACCGCTGAGGATCTCGCCCGCGGCGGACTTGACGCTCTCGGCACGGCCTGGGGCTAAAACGTGTCGACACGTGTCAGCGAGCTCGGCGGGGCGCTGTTGATCGGACTGTGCACATTTGGGGTGGGTGGGCAGGTTGATGCGCAGCCGCTGGGCGGTGCGGGGACGGGCGAGTCGGGGATGGTCGAGGTGGTCCTCTCCGTCGAGCTGAGCTGCCCATCGTGCGCGCAGGGACTGGAGCGACGGTTCTCTCGTCTCGAACATGTGGAGCGTGTCGAGATCCAGGTCGACCAGGGCCGGGTGGTGCTTGGGTTGGCGCCCGGGACGACCGTCGGGTTGAAGGAGGTGTGGGATGTCGTCCGCAATGCAGGCTTCACACCGGACGAGTTGGTGCTGACGGCGGTGGGCCGTCTCGTCCTGGAGGACGGTCGGGTCGCATTGGGGTTGCCGGACGACCGTGTCCTGGCCCTGGGCGGACCCCGTGTCGGAGCGCTCGTCGCAGCGGCGGGCGAGGATCTGGTGCAAGTGCGCGGCGCAGTGGCGCTGGCGAACGACGATGGCGCGCACGTCTTGACTGTCGACGGGTTCAGCCTGCCGTGAGCGGTCCCGTCCGCCCCGCTACCGCGGGCTTGAGCGTGGCAGGACCCGTGGTTCGCCGAGCACACGAGACGGTTTCGGTTCCGGACGCTTGAGCAATCCGAATCGGTCGACGGTGTGGGCGCGGATATGCGCCATCGCCTCGTCCAGATCGTCGGTCGTCAGCCACAGGCTGAGGTCGTTCGCGCTGATCGTCCCCTCCCGTTCCATTCGGTGGATGAGATGCAGGAGCCGGCGCCAGTAGCTGGTGCCCATCAAGACGATCGGAAAGCTCTGGATCTTGCCGGTTTGCACGAGGGTCAACGCCTCGAACAGCTCGTCCATGGTGCCGAAGCCCCCTGGCAGCGCCACAAATGCGTACGAGTACTTGAAGAGCAGCACTTTCCGCACGAAGAAGTAGTGGGCCTGGACGGAGTGGTCCAGATACGGATTGGCGCCCTCCTCATTCGGCAACCGGATGTTGCATGCGACCGATCGTCCGCCGGCTTCCTTCGCGCCGCGGTTGGCCGCCTCCATGAGTCCGGGACCTCCACCGGTCATCACCGTGAAACCAAGATGGGCCAGGCCGGCGCCCACTTCGCGGCCCAGCGCGTAGTAGGGGTGATCTGGCTTGAACCGCGCCGAGCCGAACACCGTGACGCACGGGCCTACGAAGTGCAGACCGCGGAACCCGGCGATGAAGTCTCTGACGGACCTGAGGACCAGCCACAGATCTTTGAGGCGCCCCTGGGGCCCTTCGAGCAGGATCCGGTTGTCGCGGTCGGCGGGGTCCATCGGTGGCGTGATCGTCACAAGGACGCCCCAACGGTTCGCGTCGGCGCGCTGAGACGGCTGCCACTCTGGCGCCGCTGGCAGTGAATCAACGGGTTGAGTCGATCCGGTCGGTTGAGCGCACTCGCAGCGACGGGGGCGTCGACTGCGTCGTGAATCGTGTCGCACATCAGGTGTTTCTCTCCTGCACCACGCCCGACTCTGGGACAGGCCACGCGAAAGGGCGGTCGCCGTTATGGCGACAGACGCAGCTGCGAGCGTACAACCCTCTGACCCGTGATGGCCAGCCGACCGGGGCGCTGGCCGGAGATGCCCGTCCGTCCACCTCGTGTGAGCCAAGACGGTGATATCGTTCCGGGGGGCTGGGTCGGGTGCTCTCTTGCGGCGTGGGGTTGTGTCTTGTCGCCATGTCGCCGGTGGGGGCCGAAGCCCAGACCGCGAGTATCGTCGGGGTCGTCGTTGACGCTGCCAACCATGTGCTCCCGGGGGTGACCGTGACATTGGCAAGTGTGGACGCCGGCGAGGACGCCGCTCCCTCAGTCGACCCGGTGCTCGATGCCACAGTGACGGACGCCGAGGGCACCTTCGCGTTCACCGCGCTGCCGTCTGGATCGTATGTGGTGGCAGCGGAGCTGTCTGGATACGCGTCGGGTATGGTGGGGCCGGTCGACGTCGTCCCGGGCCAGACGGTCGAATTGCCGTTGAGCCTGGAGGTTGCTCCGATCGACGAGGTGGTCACCGTCGACGGCTCCACGGGCGCGGGGCAACCGCTCGAAAAAGACGAATTCCAGACAGAATTTCTCCAGATTTTCCAACTCCCGACCGATCGTTTTCAGGACGCCTTGCCACTCTTGCCTGGTGTCGTGCGTGATCCGCGCGGACGCCTCAGCTTCAACGGCACCCGCCCGAGCCAGAGCACCCTGCTGGTCAATGGGGCCAACGCCACCGATCCCGTGACCGGTCAGTTCGCGTTCGAATTGCCGTTGAGCGTCATCGATACGGTGGAAGTGCACTCGGTGCCCTACTCGGCGGAATACGGGCGCGTGTCCGGCGCGGTCACCGAGATTCGCACGGTCGCGGGTGACGACCACTGGGATGTCAACGTCGGCAGCTTGATTCCGAAGCCCCGATTCCGCGGTGGCACAATCGCCGGGATCAACACCGCGACACCGCGGGTGCAGGCCAGCGGTCCACTCAAGCGGGGCCGTGCCTGGATTTCGCAGGCGTTCGCCTACCGATTCGTCCGCTCCGAGGTCAGAGAGAACATCCCAGGCGAGACGGAGGAGATCGTCGAGGGGTTCGACATGTTCACTCAGGTGGACGTCAAGCTCAGCGACCGTCACTCAATGACGGGGACTCTGTCGGTCTTCCCGTCCGATGTGGACAACCTGGGGATGAACTCCATAGATTATGGGGAGGCGAGCCCGGAGGCCACGCTCGGTGGTTGGAACGTGGGGCTGGTTGACGAATTGTCCACCGGCGCGAATACCCTGTGGCAGACACAGGTTGCGGTCCGAGGGTTCGACGTGGCGGTTCGTCCCGAGGGCATCGGACCGGCGCAGCTCACCCCTGATGGACTTCGCGGCAACTACTTCAACGAAATCGATCGGACCAGCACACAGCTGGAGTTGGGGGTGGCTCGGTTACAAAGCTGGAGATGGAGAGACCAGCAGCATCTGGTCAAGATCGGCGCGCAGGTATTCGCGACCTCATTTGACGGCATCGACCGGAGCGGTCCCATCGAGGTGCGTGGGGGCGATGGGCGCCTGCTGAAACGGATCACCTTTCGTGGAGCCGGCGACATCGACGCCTCGGACGTGATGACCTCGGGTTATGTGCAGGACCACTGGCAGGTGAGTCCGCGACTGGCCCTGGATCTCGGGCTGCGATTCGACAAGAGCTCGATGATTGACGAGAGTCACCTGTCGCCACGGACGGCCTTCTCGTTGGCGCTGGACCGGACCGGTCGCACGCTCCTCAAGGGAGGGTGGGGCTTGTTCTTCGACCAGACTTTTCTGAAGGTTGGCGCATTCGAGCGGTTTCAGCAGCGGGTAGAGCAGGACTACGAGGTGACCGGCACCGCTCGGAGTGCCCCGCTCGTGTTCGAGAACAGAATTGCGCCTGGAGGCCTTGAGGAGCCGACGAGTCAGGTATGGAATGTCGAGTTCGATAGGCAGCTCACCGATTCGTTGCTGCTCCGTGTGAATTATCGCGAGAATCGTGCGAGCAACCGGTTGGTCGTCAACCGTGTGACCGACGTGGCGGCCCCGGCGCTGGTCCTCTCGTCAACCGGGCGTCTGACCAGTTGAGAGTTCGATGCCACCCTGCGATGGACGTTGGCGAACGATCACGGCGACCTCTATGCGTCGTTTTCGAAGATACGGGCCGAAGGCGATCTCAACGACTTCGGGGAGATCTATGACAACCGACGGGACCCGCTCGTTCTCGACAACCAGCAGTCATTCCAGCCTTTCGAAGTGCCCAATCGACTCTTGCTGTGGGGGGTGGTGCGGTTGTCGCGAGGCATCGTCATGACCCCCGGGATCGAGTGGCGAAACGGGTTTCCCTACACCGTCTTTGCTGAGAATTATTCCGCCGTCGGTCAGCGCAATAGCGCCGATTTTTCGACGTTTTTCTCGGCGGACCTCGCGGTGACGAAACGCATGGAGCTCGCAGGTCGGCGGGTCGACATCGGGGTCCAGTTCTACAACCTGACGAGTCACGACAACCCACGCGACGTCCTCTCAAATCTAGCCAGCCAGGGCTTTGGTTCCTTCAGAAAAAGCATCGGGAGCACGGTCGCGCTGCGGCTGGGTTTCGGCTTCTGACCGGACACTTCCGTATGCGACGCCACGCGCTCTCACTGACGATGGAGTACTCGCGCGCCGCGAATCTCCCGGTGCGATCATGAGCGCCGCGTCCATCCCAGCGGGTCACCCACCCAGTGGCGGTCGACGGTTGCTCGGCACGTTCGGGGGCGTCTTCACGCCGAGTATCCTCACCATCCTCGGCATCATCCTTTTTCGCCGGCTGGGGTACGTGGTGGGTGTGGCGGGCCTCCTCGGGGCGCTTGGGATGTTGGCGCTGGCTACCGCCATCTCGGTGCACACCAGCGTGTCGCTGTCGGCCATCGCGACGAACCGGAGGGTCCGCGGCGGCGGCGACTACTACCTGATTTCGCGTAGCCTGGGCGTCGAGTACGGTGGCGCTCTCGGGGTGCTGTTGTTCCTGGCTCAGGCGATTTCCGTCGCCTTCTACTGCGTCGGGTTCGGTGAGGGTATCGCCGCGGTCTTCGGCGGCGACGATCTGGTCGTGCGGGTGGCCGCGGCGCTGGCGGCCGTGGCCCTGTTCGGGCTCGCCTATGCCGGCTCAGACCTGGCCACGCGGTTCCAGTTCGTGATTATGGTCCTGTTGGCCGCGGCGCTTGCGTCGTTCTTTGTCGGCGCGTACGCCGCGTGGGATCCCCAGTTGCTCAGGGCCAGCCTTGAGCGCGTGCCGGACCCCGCGGCGCCCTCGTCCTTCTGGATTCTGTTCGCGATCTTCTTCCCGGCCGTGACCGGATTCACGCAAGGCGTGAGCATGTCGGGCGACCTCAAGGACGCCTCGCGAAGCCTGCCGACTGGTACGTTCCTCGCGGTAGGGCTGTCGACGGTCGTGTACGGTGCGGCCATCGTGATGTTTGCGGGGGCCGCGCCGCTGGCGGACCTGGCTGCCGACTACGAGGGGATGGGGCGGGTGGCCAGCGTCCCCTGGCTGATAGATGCCGGCGTCCTCTCGGCGACGCTCTCGTCAGCGCTCGCCTCCTTCCTCGGCGCGCCGCGGATCTTGCAGGCACTGGCGGCCGACCGGTTGTTCAAAGGGCTGGGGCCGTTCGCCACGGTCGATGCGGCGACCGGGAATCCGAGGCGGGCCGTCGCCCTGACCGGGGTTATCGCTATCGTGACCATCGCGGTCGGAGACCTGAACGCGATCGCGTCGGTTGTGTCGATGTTCTTTCTGATTTCCTACGGCCTGCTCAACTACGCCACCTACGTCGAGGCTCACGGTGCCAGCCCGTCGTTTCGTCCGCGGTTCCGACTCTACGACAAGCGAGCGAGCCTGCTCGGCACCTTTCTCTGCGGCGGCGTCATGGTGGCGATTGACCCCGCGGCCACGGCCGTCGCCGTGGCGTTGCTGTTCGCCGGCTATCAATATCTTCGTTGGACAGCGGTGCCCACGCGGTGGCGAGACAGCCGACGGGCCTACCGGTATCGCCAGGTCAAGGACGGGATCCGCGATCTCGCCGAGCAGCCGGAGTCACCGGTCGACTGGCAGCCGCAGATTCTGCTGTTTACCGACACCTCAGAGCGACGCTCACGTGTGCTGGCCCTCGCATCCTGGATCAGTGGAGGTACGGGGTTGGTAACCGCCGTCCAGTTGGTCGAGGGCGACAGCGCATCGGTTGGGGCGCGGACGCGGCGACGCGAAGCGGAACAACAACTGCGGGAGGAGCTCGAGCGAGACAAGGTAGATGCGTTTCCACTGGTGGTGATGGCGCCAGACCTGGCGCAAGCGTCGACGACGTTGTTGCAGACCTGGGGCGTGGGGTCCATCCGCGCCAATACAGTGGCGCTCAACTGGTTGGAGCACCACGACGACGCGCCGGCGTCTGGAACGTCGTTGCGGTATGCGCGTTTGCTACAGCGAGCCCTGCGTCTGGAGCAACATGTGGTGGTGTTCGACGCCGCGCCAGAGGACTGGACTCGGCTGGCCGAGACCAAGTCTCACGCCCGTCGTATCGACGTCTGGTGGTTCGAGGACGACTCGTCGCGCCTCGCCTTGTTGCTGGCCTATCTGATGACCCGGACCGATGAGTGGGACGACGCGGCCATACGGGTGTTGGCGCCCGCCGCCCTCGATAGCGGGAAGAAAGTGGCCGCCAACCTGATGTATCGGCTGGAAGAGCGCCGGATTGAGGCGACCGTGGAGCCGGTGCTCGATGCCGACGCCCAGGCTGTGATCGAGAGATCGCGCGACGCCGCGATCGTGTTTCTGCCATTCAGAGTCGAGGGGATGCGGTTGCTGGATCCCTTTGGTGATCCGGTCGAGTCCTGCTTGCCCGAGCTACCGCTGGTCACGCTTGTCGCCGCGGCTGGTGACGTCCTGCTACGCACCGAAGAAGAGCTTGCGACGGTCGAAGACCCCGATTGAGGCGAGTTCACGGGATCGTCCTGTCGGCCGTTCACTCATCCGTTGATGGCGTCGGTGCATTGCGGCGGGGCCGGTCGAGCCAGTGCACGATGGTGTCGTTGACGACCTCAGGTGCTTCTTGCTGCGCCCAGTGCGACACGCCTGGGAGGTAGCGCACGGTGAGGTCGGACACCAGACGGTCCGTGCCCACGGTAAGCTCTTTACCGAGGGCGGTGTCTGCCTCGCCCCAAATCAGCAGGGTCGGCGTGGTGACCGGGCGTTTCAGGTCGGGTCGCGCCGTGTGCGGCATGCGGCGGTTTGCCCGATAGTAGTTGAGCATCGCGGTCAGCGCGCCAGGCTCGAGTGCCTGGCGCCGGTACACATCCAGCACGTCCTCGGGAAATCGACTCCGGTCCACCGCCATATCTAGAAACGTCCCCGCGATGGCGCGCGCCTCGCGGCGACGCAAGAGGAACTCCGGCAGTCGCGGGAGCTGGAAGGCGAAGACATACCAGGAGCGTCGGAGCTGCGGCCACCGGTACAGACCCTGGGCGAAGAGCGCCGGATGTGGGCAGTTGATCACAACAAGACCAGCAAGCGGACAACGGTCCGCGAGGGCGGTCATCCAGGCGACGCCGCCACCCCAGTCGTGGCCGATGAGCAGGGTCTCGCGGGCGCCCGCCGCCCGGATCAGGCCTTCAACGTCGGCGACGAGGTGGTCGATGTGGTAGTCCGCGACGCGGCCGGGCCGGCTCGAACGGCCGTAGCCGCGGAGGTTCGGGGCCCAGACTCGGTATCCCAGCTGGGCGAGCATCGGCATCTGGTAGCGCCAGGAGAATGCGCACTCAGGGAACCCATGGAGGCAGAGCGCAAGCCGGTCGCCCGTTCCGCACTCCGTGACCTCGAATCGGAGACCATTGGCTTCGACGAATCGTGTCGTCTGAATGGGGGAGGGCACCACTGGGCCGTGTCGTGCGGGAGGCTGCGAAAAAGGCCCGACGCACCGCCGTTGAATGGCGGCGCGTCGGGCCCGTGAAGCGGTGACCGCGATGCGTCAGGTGGCTACGGCAGCTTGTATGCCAGCAGCGTTCCAGACTGGCCGCCACCGCTCGTGGCGACCACGATGTACTGCTCACCGTCGACCTGATAGGTCATGGGTGACCCTGTCTGCGGGGCGTTCATGTACACCGCGCCGACTTCGTCTCCAGTGGCTTTGTCGTAGGCGCGCAGCATCGCGCCGGCCTCGCCAGTCTCGGTCGTGTAGAAGCCTGACTCCCCGGCCACGACGAGATTCTTGGTGATCAGGAGGCCGACGCGGCCCGGCCACCCGGTCCGGCCAATGTCGGCGCCGTCCAGCAACGGGTGGTTCTGGATGTTGTCCGGCGCTTCTCCGTGGGGAATCTGCCAGGCGATGTCACCGGTATTCATGTTGACGCCGGTGATGCGACCCCATGGCGGTTTGATCATCGGGAAGCCGTCGATGTTTGTCCCCGCATCCCGGAAGCTGACCCCCTCGGGGCGGCCACGGATGAAGTCCATGTCAGATCGATCCGGGTCGTTGATCATTCCCAGCGCACCGATCTGAGTCTTGGTATAGACGTAGAAGAAGCCGGTTTCCGGGTCGGCCGATGCACCTGGCCAGTTCACGCCGCCGGTCGAGTTCGGAAGCTGCAACGTGCCCAGCATGTCGGGGGTCGCCACAGTCGGTGGGTCGTAGAGCCACCCGATGGTGTGCTTGTCGTAGATGGCCTTGGCTCGAGTCCGAAGCTCAGGGGTGTAGTCGACCAGATGGTCTTCGTTCAGGTCGACTTCGTCCACTGGCGGAGGTTTGGTCGGAATTGGCTGCGTCGGTGCGTACCATTCTCCCGGCACGGTGCCGGCCGGGACCGGCACTTCCGGAATGGGCCAGATCGGTTCGCCGGTCTCGCGGTCAAGGACGAACATGTAGTTCTGCTTCGTGGGTTGAATGAGGGCCTTGATCGGGCGTCCGTCAACCGTGATGTCGAGCAGCACCGGTGCCGCCGGAAGGTCCCAGTCCCAGATGTCGTGATGGACCGTTTGGTAGTGCCACTTGCGCTCGCCCGTGTCCAGGTCGACCGCAACGACACTGCCGGAGAACAGGTTATCCCCTGGACGATGGCCACCGTAGTAGTCCCCGGTGGGCGCCTCAACCGGCAGATACGCCATGTTCAGTTCCGGGTCGATGGACATCTGTGCCCAGACGCCCGTGTTGCCGGTGGTACGCCAGGAGTCGTCGCCCCAGGTGTCGTTGCCGAATTCGTCGCCGTCGGGGATCGTGTGGAAGATCCACTTCCGGTCTCCCGTTCGGGCGTCGAAGCCGCGGACGAAGCCCTTGACGTTGGTCCGCGACGGTGGCGCCCCGCCTGGCAGGTGCGCCGCACCGACGATGATGGTATTGCCGGCGACGATCGGTGCCGCATGGAGACCAATCTCCGCGGTCGGCCCCAGATCCTGGTCGATGTTCTGTTTGAGGTCGATGATGCCGTTGTCGCCGAAGTCCGGCATCGGCGTACCGGTCAGTGCGTGCAAGGCGACCAACTGGTAGCCCGGCGTTACGTAAAGGATGACGCCATCGTCGCCATCGTTCCAGTAGGTGAGTCCACGGCCGGACAGTCGGCGCGGTGCCGTGCTGCCTCGCTCTCCCTCGTCGACACGGTGCATCCAGAGCAGTTCACCGGTCGCCGGGTCCAGGGCCACCGCGGCGCGTCTGGAGCCGGCAGTCACATACAGAATTCCGTTCACCATGAGCGGTGTCGATTGATACCGCTGTTCCGGCTCCGGCCCGAGGTTGTCGGTGCTAAACCGCCACGCCTCCTCCAGATCGCTGAAGTTGTCCTCCGTAATCTGGGCGAGCGGCGAATAGCGGTCGTGTGACAGATTGCCTCCGTAGGAGGGCCACTCGCCATTCGCGGTCGAAGGCTCCTGGGCCGCGGCCGGGGCCGTGGCGACCAACAGCGCAACCGTCAGGCTGGTCAGGCTCAAAGTCAGCGTCGATAGCACTTTCATGAAGTCGTTCCTCTTCGGGTCGATGTCGATGCGTCTCATGACCTCCGCGGGTGATACCTCACGGTGACAGAGTTGGTAAATCGGTGCAAGACATCATAAGCGAAAAACGAGGCGCCATCGATGAGGAGGGCCGTCAGGGGGGGGCTGTACGGGGAAACGCGGCGCGCGTGGTCGCCGGCTCGATGACGAGCGACGCGACGAGTGTCGCGATCGCCGTGCCGACGAGCAATGTCGCCGAGACGGCCGTCTGGCTGAGAGTCGCCGCCGCAGCGCCGAGCAGTACGAGGGCGAAGGTCCATTCGGCCCCGCGGACCCTCGAGGCCTTCGAGCGCTACGTGGCCGAGACAGAGGCCCGCATGGCCGACGAGCGGGCCGGCGACAGCCCGTTTCTTTGGATCGATCGCCAGTCGGCGTCGGACCGGGCTGACGCCGACGACCGACTATCAGGGGGCGGCGTGGTGATCGAACGCCTGGACACACGGGATGACGCAGGGAAGTCGATCAAGATTCCAAAGGGCATGGTGCACCACTGGGTCGGAACCGTCCGCATCCCCGATGTCACGCTCGAGACGACGTTGGCCCTTGTGCAGGACTACGAACGCTACGCCGACGTCTACACGCCCAATGTACGCCGCTCCGCGTTGTTGGACCGGGACGGCGATCGATTCCGGTCCTCGTTGCAGTTGTATATGAAGAAGGTGGTGAGCGTCGTCCTGAACACCGAGTACGACGTCGAGTTCCAGCGGCTTGGTTCGCAACGCGCCTGGGTGCCGAATTACGCCACCCGGATCGTCGAGGTGGCCGATCCGGATACACCGGATGAGCGCGAGAAACCCGTTGGAAACGACCGCGGTTTTCTGTGGCGCTTGAACACGTATTGCTCGTTCGAGCAGCGCGAGTCAGACACCTACATGCAGTGGGAGTCGGTCTCCCTCAGCCGCGGTATCCCCTTCATGCTTGGCGCGCTGATCAAGCCGTTCGTGACCGGTATCCCGCGGGAAACACTCACATTCACGCTGGAGGCCGCTCGGCGGCATCTGACCGCAGCCGACCGGCTCCTGAGCCCGTTCAGTTCGCCGTGACCGGTTGCGCGTTGCGGTCCACGAGCATCGGGGTGCCCAGGCCCAGCGCGCCCAGTCGGTCGAACTGCGTACGCGCGTCGCCGACCACGACGTAGATCATGCGGTTGGGGCTCAGATGGGTGCGGGCGAGGCTGCGTATGTCATCTGCTGTCAAACCGGCGATCGTGGACTCCCGCTGGCTGATGTAGTCGGTCGGGAGGTCGTAGGCGCTGATGTTCTGGAGCATACTCAGCAGCGCCCCCAGGGTTTCGAAGGCGCGCAGGTTGCCTCGCACCAACTCTTCGCGACTGGCCTCAAGGTCAGCGGCGGTGTACTCGGACCCGTACCCTTCGAGAATCTCTCTGATCAAGTCCATCGACTCGTAGGTCACATTGGCGCGCACACTCGTGTTCGCGACGAATGGCCCCGGAATCCGCCCCCCGCGCAAACTGGACCCGGCACCGTAGCTGTACCCGCGCTCCAACCGCAGTCGCTGGAAGAGCAGGCTGGTGATGCCACCGCCGAGCCGATGATTCATGACGGTGGCGGGGTAGTAGTCGGGGTCGGTACGGGCCATCGCCATCTGGCCGACGCTGATGACCGACTGCGGCGCGTTCGGGACATCGACGAAGTACACCCGAGGGGTCTCTGCCGCGTCAGGCACGGAGTAATCGGGGATGGACACCGCGTGCGCGGGCCAGCGCGCCTCCAGGCTGGCCAACGACGCGACAACCTCTGCCTGGTCGATGTCGCCCGCGACGTGCATGGTGGCGACCGACGGTGAGAAGCTGTCGCGATAAAAGGTCTGGAGATCTTCCAGCGTGATGGCCGACACGGATTCGTTCGTGCCCAGCGCGTTGTGCGCGAGGATGTGGTCTGGACCGTACAGCAGCCGATTCAGGACCGTGCCTGCGATGGCAGTGGGGGCGGCGTCTTGCTGGCGGATCTGACTGAGTGTCCGATCCCGCGCCAACTCGAAGGCATCGGCGTCCCATCGCGGTGCGATCAAGATCTCTTCGGCCAGCGACAGTGTCTCGCCGTAGTTGCGGGCCAGCGTCGTGGCGCGGAGGGTGACCGCTTCATTGGACGTGCTGACGGTGATGGTGGCCCCCAGCGTGTCGATGGCCACTTCGAGTTCCTCCGGCGTCCTGGTCTGTGTGCCCTCCATCAGCAGGTCGGACACCAGGTTCGCCACACCGGGTCGCGAGGGCGTGTCGAGCAGACGACCGCCGTCGAGTCGGATACTGAACTGCACGAGCGGGAGCTCCCGGTGCTCGATACCGTGGACCCGCATCCCGTTCGCCAGTTCGGCTGACCAGACACCGGGGACCCGCAGCTGGGGGCGCTCGGCCAGGGGCGGCGGCGTGGATCGGTCGATACCAGATGGTGTCTTCTCGAACGAGGGGGGGGCGGCGACGGGCGCGGTCGGCTCGGCCTCTGACACGATGGCTTCTTCGACCACCTCGGCCACCGTGGAGCCGTCGAGAGCCAGGTCGAGGCCGCCTTGCGGCACGAAACTGGTAGCGATGTGGGGTCGTCCGGCCACGTAATCCCGATACACACGCATCACATCGTCGGCGGTGACCGCGCGTAGCCGACGCAGGTCCTCGCTGATAAATCCGGGGTCGCCCGCAAGGACGCTGTAGTTCGCGAGTTGAAACGATTTGCCCAGCACGCTCGCGATACCGCCGTAGAACCCGGTCTCGAGTCCGGCCGTGATCCGCTGCAGGTCCGCCTCGCTCACGCCTGCTGATTCGAACCGCGCAAAGGCGCGGTCGAAACTGGCGAGCACGTCATCGAGTTCGGTGTCCGGGAATGCCCGGGCCGAGAGCTGGAACTGACCCGCCAGTTCGCGCTGTGGGTGACGCGCATTGACGTCCGGGGCGAGCATGTCCTCCTCTACGACGACCTGATAGAAGGGCGACGTGCGCCCGTCGGCGAGCAGCGCGCTGAGGGCGTCCAGCGCGTAAGAATCGGGATGGTATGCCTCCACCGTGGGCCACGCCATGGTCAGCATGGGGAGCTGGGCGAAGTTGTCTTCGTGCACCAGCCGGGTGGTCTGGTGAATCACGCCGGGCGCGGGCGCTCGGCGTGGAATGGCGTCGCCCCGCGTGATTTCGCCGAAATAGGTCTCGACCAGCTCGCGGGCCTGCTCCGAGTCGAAGTCGCCGGCGACGACCAGGGTCGCGTTCTGCGGACCGTAGTACCGCTCGTAGAACTGCCGGACATCGTCCAGCGTCGCCGACTGCAGATCATCGAGCGAACCGATGATCTGCCAGCTGTAGGGGTGGTCTTCTGGATAGAGATGCGAGTCGACCACGAACCCGGTGTGCCCGTAGGGCCGGTTGTCGTAACTCTGCCGCTTTTCATTCTTGACGATCTGTTTTTCGTTTTCGAGGCTCGGCTCGTTCACCGTATTGATGAAGAAGCCGAGGCGGTCTGATTCCATCCACAAGACACGCTCAAGGGCGTCCTGCGGCACGACCGCGTAGTAGATCGTCGTGTCGTTGGAGGTGCCGCCGTTGAAGGTGCCACCGAGCGCCGGGACGCCATTGATGAAGCCCCCGGGGCCGACGTTCTCCGAGTTCTGAAAGAGCAGATGTTCGAACAGGTGCGCAAACCCGGTTCGCCCTGGGCTCTCCCTCGCCGAACCGACGTGGTACAGCACCGCCACCGCGACCACCGGGTCCGAATGGTCCTGGTGCAGCAATACCTCGAGGCCGTTGTCGAGCGTGAACGCCTCAAACGGAAGCTCCAGCTCGCGGCTGGCGTCGGCGTCTGTCTCGGCAGGGGGGGCGGTCGTGCAGGCCAGCAACGGCAAGAGCAGGGTCGCCAAAAGCGAGCGAGCGTGTGACTGTGGCATTCGCACTCCGTTCGGCGCACGATTGCGCAGGCCCCAGTCTACCTCCGAGCGTCGGTCCCTACGACGCGCGAATGACCCCGAGCAGGTCGGGGAGCGTCGGTCGTTTGCCGTGCATCAGGAGCGCGTAGCGAAAGACCTTGGCCGAGACCCAACCGGAGGCGACGATCCCCAGCACGAGCAGTCCGATGCTCAGCCAGACTTCCCAGAGCGGCGGTGGGAGGACGTTGACGCGGCCCAGCATGACCAATGGCGTGAAGGGGGGGAACAGACTGAGGACCCGAGCCGCTGTCGTGCTCGGGTTGGCGATGACGTATAACGTCGACATGAGCGCCAGCACCATCGGGAGGACCGCCGCGAACATAGACTGGCTGAGTTCCTCCGTGCTGGTGCAGGTGGCCGCGATAGTCGCGAAGAGAATCGAATACAGGCAATAGCCCAGGGCGAAGAACACCGAGAAGTAAAACAGGAGGCGTCCGTCGAGAACCGTGCTCAAGTCGAAGCCCGTCAGATCTGCGCCGATGGACAGCATCGGCATCGCGTAGAGCAGCGCGAAGAGTGAGGCGAGCCCCCAGACGCCGAGCTGGGTGAGCCCGGACGCGAGGACCCCCAGAATCTTGCCGGCCATGAACTCTGTCGCCGTCACGGCGCCGAGGATGACCTCGATTAACCGTGATGACTTCTCCTCCACGATCGCCATGGCCATACCCTGGCCGTTGATGAGCACTGCCATATAGAGGAGCATGGCGAGGACGAACGTGCTGACGAACGTCGCCCGGAACCCACCCGCATTCTCGCCGTCGGCCGAGACCGTCACGGTGGCCAGGTCTGCGCGTTGGAGTGAGCGCACCTGATCGACGTCGACCCCCGTATCGACGAGCAGCTCGTCCAGCACCGTCGCTTCCACGGCGCGCTCGAGCGCGCGGAGCACAGTGGGGTTGCCGGTCTCGCGAGCGTAGTAGCGGCCTCGGGCGACGATCTCCGGGTCCTCCTGAAGGAGCAGGTATCCGTCGATGTCCTCGTCACGGACCGCCGTTGTGAACGGCGCGCGCGATGTCTCCGAGTCGTCCGGTATCGCCGCCTGAGTAGTGACGACGACACGCGGTCGCTCGATGTCGCCGAGGTGATTGACCAGTGGCGTCGTCAATCCCGTGCCGGTATCGACGACCGCCACCCGCAGTTCCTCGGTGCCGGACCCCGAGAAGATCGCGGGCATGACGAAGCCGTACGCCACCATGAAACCCGGGACGAGAATGGTCATGAAGATGAACGCTCGGCTCCGCACCCGAGCCAGATATTCGCGGCGGGCGATCTTCGCGATCTGTGTCAGATTCGTCATCGCGTGGCTCCCTCCGGGGAGGCGTCTCGGTGTCCGACGGTTGCCAAGTAGATTTCCTCGATGTGCGAGTGGTCCAGCTTGATCGACTGAATCGCTACCCGAACTAGCACCGCCCGCATCACGGTCTGGGGGTCCGTGTCCGGTTCGAGTTCCAGACGGGCCTCGTGCCCCGTGTCTTCGCAGCGCCGGATGCCGGCGAGCGCACCGAGCGTTCCCCGACTCCCGTGATACTCGACGGCGATGGTGTTTCGCCCGTAGCCGGCCTTGATGGCGGCAAGATTCCCCTCCAGGACCGGCCGGCCCTGTGAATGAGGCAGATCGCGTCACACAGTGCCTCCACCTGCTCCATACGATGCGTGGAGATCACCACCGTGGCGCCACGGTCGTGCTGTTCCAAAATCAGCTCCTTCAGTAACCGCGTGTTGACCGGGTCGAGCCCGGTGAAGGGCTCGTCGAGGACGATCAGGTCCGGGTCATGGATGACCGCGGCTGCGAACTACACCTTCTGCTGCATCCCCTTGGATAGCTCGCTCGTCAGCGACTGGGCATTGGCGGACAGTCCGACGCGTTCGAGCCAATCGTCGGCGCGCCGTTGCGCCTCTTGGGTGTCCAGTCCGCGAATGGATGCGAGAAACGCCAGCTGTTCTCCAACCCGCATCCGTGCGTAGAGTCCGCGCTCCTCCGGGAGATAGCCGACCCGATGCCTGACCGCAAGCGGATCAGCGGCACCGAGAAGACTGACCGAGCCGCCATCTGGCACGTAGATACCGAGGGTGGTGCGGATGGTCGATGTCTTGCCGGACCCGTTCGGCCCGAGCAGCCCGAAGATGCTGCCCGTCGGCACCGTCAGGTCGAGTTCGTTCACCGCGATCTTGTCCGCAAACCGCTTCACGAGCTTGTGGCACTCAATCGCCGCCGGAATGGTTGTCTGCATCGTGTCGCCTCGACAGTAATACGCCGCGCGTCCGCATTTGTTCGATCATCAGGTTTCCACAAGAGACGTCCCCTCGTCTGGTCCGGTCTGGGCGCGCGTCGCGGCCGGTTCCGTGTACGCTTGGTGATATGAGCGTGCGTAAGGTGTCGACGGTCAGGTGCATGTGGTCGCAGGCGCGTTGGGCGTGCCTGTTGTCGGCGGTGGTGCTGTCTACTGGATGCTATTGGGCCCGTAGTTCTTCGCAGCCGGTCCCTCGGTTGGCCCATCCATCCTTTGACAGCGTCACGCAGGCGACCCAGCCGCCGTTCCGCTTTGCCATCTTCGGGGATCAGAAGGGGCTGGCCAAGAGCGGTGAATGGGACGCGCTACTTCGCCAGGTCAGCGCGCTCGAACCGCCGCCGCTGTTCTTGCTCGACACCGGCGACATCGTCGAAAACGGCACCTTCCGCGACCAGTTCGTGCAGCTGGAGAAAATTTTGTCGGTGGTCGACGGGTTGCCCTATCTGCTGGCCGTTGGCAATCACGAGATTGACGATGACGACACGGCGGCGAAAGGGCACGTCGTGGAATTCCTCGGCGACGTCATCGGTCGCGACCAGTTTCGCGAGGAACGCCTGTATTACGCGAAGACCGTGGGGCCGCTCCGGCTACTGGTGCTGGACAGCAACGATCTCGTGTATCCAGCCCGGGGGGCCTGCCGGGAACGATATTCGGCTGGCGCGCGCGGGGCGGAGCAACTGAGCTGGCTTGCCGATGAGCTGGCCCAAGCCTGGGAAGGACCTACGGTGGTCGCGTTTCACCACACGACGATCCTCTCGGCCTCCAAACACGAGGGTCACGCCCGGTGTCTCTGGAATGGTTCCTACGCCGCCCACGGCGAGCGAACACTGCCAGAGATACTGATCGACGGTGGTGTCGATGTCGTGTTGACCGGACACACGCACACCTACGAAGTCCTGCGTCTCACCCGCGGGGGGCGTGACATGCTCAGCGTCAATGTCTCCGGTACATCCGGCGGTAGTCGTCTGGCTCGGTCGGTCTCGGATCCGCTGACGGATTTCTCGGACAGAGGGTGGGACCTGAGTGGTTGGACAGGGGTGTAACAGGGTGCGTCCATGCCCCCGAACGACATCGTGAATCAGTTCGGTCTTGTCTCGGTGGACGCGTCCGGTGCCCTGGAGTGTGCGATTTACCATGTCGGCGAGTCGGTGCCGCGTCCCTGCCATCCGTAAGGCGTCGGCTGCGCCTCCCCTCGTATGAAGCTCTACGCGCTTGCGGACCTGCATCTGGGTCACCGACCCAATCGGGAGGCCCTTGCCGACTGGCCGGCGCGTCCGGACGACTGGCTGATTCTCGCCGGCGATGTCGGAGAGACGCTGGCCCATCTGGAACTCGGTCTGACGGCGGCGACCGACCGGTTCGCGAAAGTGTTCTGGGTGCCCGGGAACCACGAGCTCTGGAGTGCTCGGAGTGAGGGGCCCCGGGGGGTCGCGAAGTACGAGGCAGCGGTCGACGTGTGTCGCCGATTCGGCGTGCTCACCCCCGAGGACCCGTACGTGGTCTGGCCCGGGGATCCGCCGTGTGTGATTGCTCCCCTGTTCGTCCTCTTTGACTACACATTTCGACCGGACGTTGTGGCGCCGGAGGACGCGGTGGCGTGGGCCTGGGAGGACGGCATTCGTAGCGCCGACGAGCGATGCCTGGCGCCGGATCCGTATGCGAGCCGCACGGCCTGGTGCCACGCCAGGGTGGCGTACAGCGAAGCGCGGCTGGCCGAGGCCTGCGCGACGGCGCCGTCGATTCTGGTGAATCACTATCCACTCAGACAGGACCTCGTGCGATTGCACCGTATTCCGCGGTTTTCGCCCTGGTGCGGCACGCGGCTGACCGAGCAGTGGCACACGCGTTTCGGGGCACGGGTGGTCGTGTCCGGGCACCTGCACATTCGCGCGACCGATTGGGTTGACGGGGTTCGGTTCGAGGAGGTGTCGCTTGGATATCCCAAGCATTGGCACCGCGAGCGCGGGATCGACGGCTACCTGCGCGAAATCCTGCCTGGACCGGCCACCCCTCGTCAGACGGGCGGGCCCGAGTACCACCGCTGACGTCGTGGTGCGCACGGCGGGCGCGCCACGACTGAGGAGCCCCGCCACGGCGGTCCTGGTCGGCCCGTGGCCACGGGCCACTAGAGGAGCGGGCTCGCCGCTTCGCGAGTGGTGATGTGGATTGTGGTGCCGGCATCGATCTCGACCGCTGTCGCGACGAGATGGTGATCGCCCAGTGGGCCCACGCCGAATTGCCAACGCGCAGGGGTGTCGTCGAGGGTGGCGGCAAACCGAATCCGCACGTCGTTCGGACGCTGAGGCGGCAAGTCGAAGGAAAAATCGCCCAATGGAATCGCGAGACCCATGCCGCGTGCTTTGATGTACGCCTCTTTCAGGGTCCAGTACTCGAGGAACCGGCGGGGGCGCTCATGCGCCTCAACCCGGCGCAGTGCGGCGGCCTCCCCGGGCGAGAAAAAGCGGGTGGCCAGGTCGAGCCATTCGCCCGAGCGATTGCGTGGCTCGACATCCACACCGACCTCGCGGTCGCGGCAGACGAGACACACCACCAGGCCGTTCGTGTGGGAGAGGTTGAAGTGCAGCGATGAGGTCGGCGTCTCGATGGCCGGTCGACCGTAGCGATTGCTGCGGAAGCGCCAGTCTGCCGGGCCGACGCTGTCATACCTGGACAAGGTCGTGCGCGCGAGTACGCGCGCCAGGAGACAGAGCTGCCGGTCCCGAGCGAAACGAAACCGATCCGTCTTCTGGCGCTCCTCATCATTCAGGACCGCGCGATAGCGCGCCAGTTCACGTGCGTCGGTGAAATGTTCCGGTATCGCCCACCACAGGTGCGCGTGGCCAGCGGGCAGCGTCAGCGGCGGGGCGCTGTGCGGGCGCATCATGATGCGACCATCCTATCGTGGCTCGGCCGCCCCATTATCCGACCATCCTACCGTGGCTCGCCCACCTCAACCGCGACGCCGTCGTCAGCCTTTCTTCGCTGCGGCCGCGGCCGCAGCCATCTGTTGCCTGAGGCTGAGCGGTCGCATGTCGGTCCACACCTCGGAAATGTAGTCCAGGCACTTCGCCTTTGAGCCTGTTGTTCCGACGTTGCGCCAGCCGGGCGGATTGTCTTTGGTGTCGGGCCAGATCGAGTATTGCTCTTCGTGGTTAACCACGACCCGATAGGTCTGCGTATCTTCGTCGTCGCCGTGCACTAGTCTGCTTCCGTGAATGCGTGCCAGGGGTGGTGGTCTACGCAATGATCCGGTACTACCGTCTTGCGCCGAGGCTGCTATCGGTCAGCGCGCCGACCACCCGGGTGACGGCGGCGTCCGTCAGCCCCGGGTAGAGTGGGACAGAGACTAGCTCGTCGCAGACGGAGGTTGCCACCGGGCAATGATTGGGCCTCGCGTCGGCGAATGCTTGTTGGTTCGTGAGCGGGGTCGGGTAATGGATGAGCGTGTCGATGCCGCGCGCGTGCAGGTGCTCTCGCAGACCGTCCCGGTCGGCGGTCCTGACCGGGAATAAGTGATACACGTGGCCAGGATCACAGGCTGGCGGAACGACGACCGCTGTGCCCGTCGTGTCCGTCAGGCCCGCTCGATACTGGGCGGCCAGAGTCCGGCGCCGGGTAGTCCAGCCAGCCAGATAGGGGAGCCTGGCACGCAGGACCGCGGCCTGCATCTCGTCGAGTCGCGAATGGGCGGCCGCCTCCACGTGGTGGTTCCGGGTGGTCTGGCCCCCATTGCGCAATCGCCGCAGTCGGGTGTCGAGCGCCGCGTCTCGCGTGCACACGGCACCGCCGTCTCCGAACGCCCCGAGGTTCTTCGTCGGATAGAAACTGTAGGCTGCGGCGATACCCGTCGTGCCTACAGGGACGCCCTGGCAGGTCGCCAAGTGTGCCTGGCAGCAGTCTTCAATAAGGGCGAGCCCGTGCTGGTCCGCCACCCGGGCGAGCGCCGGGATATCGGCCGGCTGTCCATACAGATGCACCGGCATGATCGCGGCGGTGGATGGCCCGATGAGGGACTCGACGGCGGCAGGGTCCACGGTCAGACGGTCTGGGTCGATGTCCGCGAACACTGGTCGTGCGCCTGCCATCATGATGGCCAGTGCGGTGAAGGCTGCCGACAGCGGCGTGGTGATCACCTCATCGCCTGGGCCGATGCCCAACGCTCGGAGCGTCAGCGTCAAGGCGTCGGTGCCGGAAGCGAGGCTGACCGTGTGCTGGCTGCTCGTGGCGTCTGAGAACTCTGCTTCGAAGCCCTCCACCTCGGGGCCGAGGACGAACCACCCGCGATCCACAACGCGCCGAATGGCCGCCGCGACATCCTCGGCGTCTTCTCGAGGACGCAGATCGATCCAGTTCACGCGCTGGTTGGTCATGGTGCGTCCGCCGGCGTATCGAGCGGTGCGTCAATGTACTCTGACAGGTGGTCCCGATAGTACGCGACGGTACGGGTCAAGCCGTCGCGCAGGGGCACCGTGCCAGACCATCCCACCGCGCGTTTGAATTTGGACGAGTCGGCATAGAAGTCTCCAATGTCGATGGCCCGGCGCTCCGCTGGCCAGTCCACAAAGCGCACGCGGCCGGTGCCCGCCACCTCGACCAACAGCGTCGCCAGCTCGCCCAAGGAGACCGGTCCGCTGCCCCCGACGTTGAATACCTCACCGTTGCAGGCGTCGGACGCGCCCGCGCGAAGAAACGCGTCTACGGCATCGTCCACGTAGACGAAATCTCGCCGTTGCGACCCATCACCGAAAAGCTGAATCTCCCGATCTTCCACCGCGAGACGGATGAACCAGCCGATGAACCCCTGACGATTGTGCCGCATCAGTTGCCGTGGTCCGTACACGTTCGTCAACCGCAGCGAGCACGACCGCACACCGAACACGTTGTTGTAGACCAGGTGGTAGTACTCGCCGGCGGCCTTGTTGATGCCGTTGACATCGATGGGGCGGACCAGATGCTCCTCGGTGACCGGGAGCGCGTCGGGCTTCCCGTAGATCTGCCGGGTGCCCGCGAAGACGACCTTGACCGACGGGTTGTGATGCCGACAGGCTTCGAGAATCGACAACTGGCTCCGGCAGTTGATCTCGAGGTCGGTATACGGGTCTCGCATGCTGTCGACGTGGCTCACTTGACCGGCGAGATTGAAGATGACCTGCTGGTCCTGCACCAGATGCTGCATCGAGTTGGCATCCCGGACGTCCGAGATGTTGACCCGCACCGCGTCCCGGATCGGCGCGATATTGAATAGGTTGCCGCCGTAGTCCGGCGTGAGGGAGTCAACCAGGAGCACGTCGGCGCCGACTGCCACCAGGCGGGTCGCGAGGTTACTCCCGATGAATCCGAGTCCACCCGTGATCAAGACGCGTCGCCCCTTGTAGAATGACGCGTTGTCGTCGCCCATCATGTTCTCAGCCATCTTACCTATCTGCTCTGCACGTCGGTCTTCGGCGATTGTATGGCGTACCCTCGGGGCGGCCTGACCCATGGACCGGTTGTTGGACGCGACCGCACGGGCGGAACAGCAGCACTTCTGGTTCCGAGGCCTTCGGCGCTTCGTGCGGCCGCTCATCGAGCGAGCGGTTGCGGGCGACACGGACCCGCAGATTCTGGATTGTGGCTGCGGCACAGGCACCAATCTTGGGGTCCTGGCCGGGTATGGAGAGGCCCGCGGCGTCGACCGCGCCTGGGCCGGCGTGCGACGCGCTCGAGCCGCCGGACGCCAGGTCGGGCAGGCGACCGTGACCCACCTGCCGTTCCCGGACGCGCGATTCCATCTCGTGACGTCGTTTGACGTGCTCTACTGCCTCGAGGAAGCCGACGAGAGAGCCGCCATGTCGGAGATGTTTCGGGTGTTGCGCCCCGGCGGCCGGGTCCTCATCAACGTCGCCGCGATGCCAATACTGACCGGGAACCATTCGGTGCTTGCGCACGAGGTCCGACGCTACCGTGCGTCTGGCCTGCGCGCTGTGCTCGAGCGTGCGGGGTTCAGCGTCGAACGCCTCACCTACACCAATACCGCGATGTTGCCGATCCTGGTGCCACTGCGCTTGTTGCAACGTGGGCTCGGCCTTGCCCAAGAGGAGGACGAAGGCGCGACTCGGGAAATGCAGGTGCCGCCGGCTCTGCTCAACATGCTCCTGGACCGGGTGCTGGCGCTCGAAGCGGCTGTCGTGCGTCATATCGATTTGCCGTGCGGCAGCTCGCTTCTGGCCCTGGCCAGGAAACCCGTCCCCGACGCGGGTTGACTGGCGGGTGTGTCTGGCCAGGGCACACCGAGACGCTA
>CAWWAF010000006.1:0-68279 GCA_963934795.1 uncultured bacterium | reverse complement strand
CTCGCGCGACATCTTCGTCTAACAGCGTGACGCAGCAATCAGACCACTACCCCAGGACATCCACATGGTGGGCACCACCATCAAGCCCTACGCAATCACGAGCAAGCTGGGTGAAGGCGGCATGGCCGCGGTGTATCGGGCCCGCGATACCCGTCTCCGGCGCGCGGTGGCGTTCAAGGTGCTCACACCAGCGTTGGTCGCTGATCCGGAATCGCGCCAGCGGTTTGTGCGCGAAGCGCGTGCCGCCGCCGCGACCACACATTCCGCCATCGCGCAGATCTACGACGTCGACGAGCAGGACGGCACGACCTTCATCGCGATGGAGTTCGTGGAGGGCCGCACGCTGCGGCCGCTGATCGCGGGCAAGGAGTTGGCTCTGGAGGGTGCGCTGGATCTGGCAATCCAGGTCGCGGACGGCCTGCCCCAAGCCCACGCCAAGGGCATCGTGCACCGCGATATCAATTCCGACAACATCATGGTAACGCCAGAGGGGCAGGCCAAGATCCTCGGCTTCGGTCTTGCCAAGGCACTCGATCCAACCGCCGGCTCCCATCCGGAGACCGCGTCGACCAGACCACCGATCTGTTTTCTCTGGGCATCGTGATCTATGAAATGGCCACGGGAGCGTTGCCATTCAAGGGCGATTCACCGCTCGACACCATGCACGCCATCGCGTTTGACGAGGTACCTGCGGTTACGGCGATCCACACGCATCTGCCGCCAGACCTCCATCGCATCGTCTCTCGGTGCCTGCGGAAGCAACCCACGGACCGCTACCCAGACGCCAAGACACTCGCCGACGATCTGCGTCGCCTGCAGCGAGACCTCGACTCAGGGGTCCAGCGTGCGCTGCCACCTGGCGAGCGAGTCCGAGAAGGCCTCGAGTGGCTCAGGAACACGATGCCTATCGGGCCCTCAGGGCTCGCCGCGACCGTCGGGTTTCTCCTGCTGGTCATCTGGTTGCTGGTATCGGACGCAGGTACGGGCCGGCTCGTCACGCTGACGGTTGTGGGTTTGCTGATTTACCGGTGGGTGCGAAATCGACGCGGTCGCATGCTCAAACGCATGGTGTCTCGGGTCCGAAGCATGCATGAGGTGCAGGCGATCGTCGTGCGCGACAACCGGACCACGGTGAGCATTGACAAGGCCCAGGCCAGTGTCTACATGCGGGTGCACCGAGCAACGTAGAGGGCCAACGCGAAGCTCTTCCGGGGCGCAGCGTTCGAGTCCGCGGTGCGTGATGACCTGACCGACGCGGAACTCAGCGCGACGCTACGCGAACCCGGGGTGGTTTACGTGCGCACAGACCTGTTGGCCCAGTAGTGGCGGACTTGTTGCGTGGACGGATCGGACGCGCGTGAACCTAGTCGCGTGCCCCGGCCTCGTCGCGCGCGTCCTGCTCGAGCACCCGGGCACCCCGCAGAATCCCGCCGAACGAGTAGTTCGCCTCGTGACAGGCGTACTCGTAGATCTTGCTGTCCGAGGCGGGCCACGGATACTCACCGCTCCAGGGGGCGCTCCACACCGTCGGGTCCTCGACGGTGAACCCGTAGAGCAGCGTATCGGCGTCGATGCGAGAGAACCGCTCGACGACATGCAGATTGCGTGAGGCACCGCCGAGGGACGGGTTGTCCGTGAAGTTCGTGGTGTCGACGACGAGGGTATCGCCCTCCCAGCGACCCACCGAATCACCGAGCCAGCTACGAATCTCAGGCGGGTTGTGCTCGGCATTCATCCGGACGACACGGGCGTCGTGCACCATCTCGACCAGAATGACCACGGTGTCGTCGGTCTGCACAATGCGCTTCATGTTGTTGTACAGGACCGACAACATGGGCGGGCCCGCAGTGGATCCGAACCCCATCAGACACCGTTCCGCGTGCGGCCGCTGCTCAGGATGATCGTAGGGTCCCGCGGCGGCCAGGTCGTCTTCGAGCCACCAGGCCGTTCCGCTGTTCTCCCGAAAAGCGCCGAACCGCGCTCGGGCGGCCGCGCTCGCCTCCTCGGTCAAGGGTGGGCGTCGTCCGTTCGACGGGTCAGTAATGATCGAGGTTCGCACCAGGCCGTCCAACTGGAACGCTGCATCGCCGCGATCGATCCAGAACGTGTTGTATCCACCCACATTCCCCGCCGCGCCGCCAGACCCATCGCCACCCGCCGGTGGGGCTTCCCGATTCCCATCGCCGGTCTCGAACCCGGCCCGCTGTTCGTCGTCCAGCGCGGCCTGCCGCTCATCCGATCCAGCCGGCGACAAGTTGAAGGTAATGGCGAGACCATCCGGGTCCGAGGCGATGATCGCCGCTTCTTCAGCGGTCAGCGTCAGCCGATCACCGAAGGCCTGTGGCCGCTGAAGTGGCGTCACGGTGGCGGTGTCATACGTCCCTGACAAGTCGGGGTGACCTGACGGGGTACGCGGAATGTTCGCCTGGGCAGAAGCGCTGGAGGCGACGGTGAGCCCGACCGCGCATACACCGATGACCGCGACCAACGCCTGCGCTCGAATGGACATGGCGCTCTCCATTACGGATTTCGGGGTTCAGCCTCGTCTACCAGCAGGTGGCCCTACGCGCCGGGGATCGCCGCACGCAGTTCTCGGAGTCCGCGCTGGAACAACTCCAGAATGCGTCCATCGGTTCGAAAGTCCGACAAGATGGCTGCGCGGCGACTGGTGCGGAGATCGCCGATGACGTAACGCAACGTCGTCGCCATCACGGCCCCTTCCTCGCTGTCGGTCTCCTCGAACCGCCGTTGAAATTCGCGCAACGTCGGTTCAAAGGACGCCTCATGCCACCGCTCCACGCCGTCTTCGAGGCGCACAAACCTGTCGAGAACCTCGGCAAACGTAGGGTTCGGCGGGCGATGCCAAAACGACACGTCTTCACCAAACGCCTCCACATATCTAGGTAGATAGAGATTCGCGCGCGCCGGAACCTGCTTGACCAGCGCCGGGTTGAACCGCTTGAGTTCGCTGGTGTCCATCCCAGTCGTGCGTCGGAGCTCGCTCATGGACAGGGCGCGCGATGTACGCATCGCAAAAATCGGGACTTGCGGCCGCTCAAGACTCATCTGCTGCACGTTGACCGTGTTGCCGAACACCATCTCGGCGTACCGGAACGAACGTGGCCCGTAAGTCCGAAACAAGTTCTTGTAGCGTTGGATCGAGATGCGCCGCAAGTCGCGCGCAAACTCCGACCCCATCAGATACTGCTCGCGAGTATTGGCTCCCCCCAGCCGTTCCCCGTTGATGAGGGTGCGCCCGACATTCACGCCCCCGGCATGATGCTCCGAAAGGGCCGGAATGAAACTGCCATACATCGTCGCCAGAATACTCAGATACGCGGCACAGTAGGGTGCCTGCGTTGTCTGGTTGAAGGCCTCGATGACGTTCGGCGCCAGCCGGTTCAGATGGTTCCAGTTCCGCCGCAAGAACTGGCAGAACCCCAAGGCCGATGCGCCTGAACGAGCCCGTCCATTCAGGCCGGACTCCACCACCGCCTGCGCCAATCCGATCTCGGCCGGGACCCCGAACCGTTCGTAGATCTGCCCCCACTGGTCGAGAAACCCGCCGTATCGCGCGGCATTGGGCGACAAGAATCGCCCTCGCGTCGGGTTGTGCACGACCTCACCAACCATCGGGGTCAGCAGTGCTTCCACCTGGTCTCGGCGGCGGGTCAGACGAGACTGAAGGCGCACCCCTTCGAGCGTGTTCGCCAGCGCCTCATCTTCCCAGACACCCTCGCTGCCCCAATTGCCCTGGGTCGGAAAGGTCGCAAGCAACCGGCCATCTTCGGCGCTGCCGAAAATGATACTGCCATCAGGAATCGTAAAAATGTGCCGCCAGAAGTGATGGGTGGGGCGGAATCGCTGCACGGCCGCAATGTCGGCTTGATACCGCGCATACACGTGCTCCTGCGCCGGCAGGAGCGCTGATCGGGACGGCGACTCAACCGGGGGCAACTGGGGCTCCGTCGGGGCCTGTGCGGCCACCGCCGGCAGGGTCCCCTGCGACGACGGGAGCACCAACGCGAGCGCCGATATTAGCCCTAGGAGGGCTACCATTTTTCTCATAGGCACCAGACACGAATGATGCGAGACGTCGGCCTACCCGCCACAACTATTGAGCGCACATTGTAAACCAACCACGCACCATATGTTGCGGTTCATCCCGCTCGCGCGGACGGACCGGTTCGGGGCCACTATACTCCTCTGATGCCTGATGAGCCTCGACTGTCGACTCTCGAGGCGGCCCAACCGCGCTGGTCGCATCGCGACCCACTGGAGGGACACAATCTGTTTCCTCCCGGTGCCCCGGGGCACGCGATCTGGACGACGGCCACGGACGCGGCCCGCGACCGGCTTCGCGCGATGGACGCCGCGATGATCGACTCGGCGCAGATCACGCTCGATCAGGTCGTGTACCGTGCCCAACTGTTTGATCTGGCGGCGGGACGCTTCGCCATCTGGACCGACCGAAGCCTGGCGGTCATCTCGACCGAAGACGCGTGTCGTGATTTCGAGCGCTGGCTCGACCGCTATGTAGAGAATTGGATCCAATACGTGGCCGAGACGTGCCCCGGTGTCGAGGGATTGGACGAGCTGGAACAGCGGCTGCGCGAGCTTGCCAGAGGTCGGGTGCGCCAAGCGCGCCGCGCCCAAGCATGAATCCATGAGCCGACTGGAGGAACAGAGATGGACGCGGAACCGGAGAGCACGGACACGCCGTTTCACGAGATCTTGTCCGCCACCGACCAGCTGGGGGACGCATGCCCGGTCGCGAACTGTCCGGGCCGGCTCGACCTGGTCTACGGTTGAGGATGGCAACTGAGATGCAGGATGCATCCCATGGAACACCGCCGCAGGGCGACAACGGAGGAGCTGGTGTGGCTTGGGCCAGGGTCGCGCGGGGATGTCTGCCGAGGCACCGAGGGGCCGCGTCCCGTCATCATTCGAGGCGACCAATAGTCCAGGCGGCGTGCCCCCGGCTTCCGAGACTCGAAGGAGTTCCCTATAATGCGGTGTCGAAGAAATATTCTGGCACCGGTCCCGATGGCAACAACCGACACGTCACGGAGGCCGCCAACCATTTGAGAGGGAGACAGGCATGAAAAGAGCGATTCTCGCCGCCGTGGTCATCGGCTTCGCGTTTACCGGAACAGCGCAGGCCCAGCGTCCAGGGCCGCCGCCGTGCGGTCCAAAGGGCCAGCTACCAGCCGACTTTTCGAAAAACGTCGACTCAAGCGCACGGTGTTTTGAAATCCGGATGTACACCGCAAACGTCGCCGAAGGCGGTGATATCGACACCCTGCATCAGCGCTTCCGCGAGGAAGAGGTCTCCATCTTCGAGAAGCATGGGGCTGAGGTGATCGCGGTCTGGCAGCGTCTTGACGATCCGAACACACTGGTCTGGATGTTGGCCTACGATGATCTCGAGCAGCGGCAGGACGTCTGGGCGAAATTCGCGGCTGATCCGGCGTGGGATGCCCTACTAGCGAAATACCCGGTGCCGATCAGCGCCGAGGTCTACTGGATGAGTCCCACCGACTACTCGAATCTGAAGTAGGAAGGCGTACTACCTTGGGGGGGGTCGTCCCGTGGCGACCCAACCGGGCCGAGTGGACCATGCCCATCCGCTAGAGAGCGTCGCGCCCGACCGGGTGCGGCGCTCTTTTTTTTGCCGCCACGAACGCGGGGTGCGCAGTGATCAGCCGCATTGCGTGCCCGAGCAGTGTCTTGCCCGGCTCCATACGGGGCCAGGGAGAGGCGCCTGAAGGATGCGGCAGCGGAATCACGTCGATCGCACGCCCCGCACGCCGCACGCGCTGTGACGTCCCGATAATCTCGACGAGCGAAGGGCACGGGATGAACTGCGCAATCGCGAGTTTGCCCACCGGAATCACTAACTGCGGCTTGAGCAAGTCGAATTCCGCCTCCAGCCAGACCGCGCAGTTGGCGATTTCCTCTCGTGAGGGCACCCGATCGCCCCCTGTGGCTTTCTTGCCCGGAAAACACCGGCATACCGCGGCCATGTAGACGGAGGCGCGGAACGCGGCTTCGTCCATCCCGCAGCTCTCCTCGAACCAACGAAAGAGGGTTCGCCCCGCGGTCCACGCGAACGGTCGCCCCAACACCGGTTCCTTGTCGCCAGGCGCTTGCCCAACGAGCAACACCCGGCTCCTCACCGCCCCGCCGCTGACCGCGGGCCGGTGCATCTTCGGACACGTTGTACAGCGGAGCAACGCACGCACGTGCGTGTCGAGTCGTGACTGCGCAGTCGGTCGTTTCGGCATCGGTCTGTATCTGTATCAGATTCGGGCAACTACGCCCCAATTCGCATCCGCCATCCGCCCATGCTCAACATCTACTTCTTAGGTCCCATAGACATCGCACGAATGGCGGCGTAGTCTTCCCTTAGTACCTGGTCCAGACCACGGCGTGTCTTGGCAACGAAGGGGTTTTCATGAGATCGCACCAGTTTTATCACGTGAAGTCGAGTCTGTTCGGAGCACTGTTGGTGGCCGTGAGCCTGGCGCTCCCTGCCACCGGTTCGGCCGGGCAAAGCGCACCGGCCGATCACGACGAGGTGACCTTCACGAAGGACATCGCGCCGATCTTGCAGCGCAGCTGCCAGCACTGCCACCAGCCCGACTCCGTGGCGCCCATGTCGCTGATCACCTATGAAGATGCACGCCCCTGGGCCCGCGCCATGAAGATGCGGACGGGGATGGGCCCGGTGGCCGGCGTCATGCCCCCGTGGTATGTCGAGAAGAACATCGGCATCCAGGCATATCAATTTGATCCGTCGTTGAGTAACGAGGAAGTGGCGAAAATGGCGGCCTGGGCCGACAACGGCGCCCCGCGGGGTAATCCCGCCGACATGCCGCCACTGAAACCGGTTGGCGGCGCGGGACTCTGGACGGCTGGCGAGCCCGATCTCATCACCGTGACAGAAGATCTCATCATGGCCGGCGACGCCCCCGACTGGTGGGGCGAAATCGCGCCGGTTGACGTGGGCATCCCGACCGATCGGTATGTCGCGTCGGTAGAAATTCGAGAGGTCAACGACGTCCTGGACACCGAGGACTCGCGCGAGACAGTCGGTGGACGGTTCGTCTTCCACCACATGATCTGGAGCACCCAGGTCATTGGCGACGACGGTCGCCCGAGCGCGGCGTCGTTCTGGCCCGTCCACGAGGTCGGCCGCAACGCGGATGTGTTCGATCCAGATGGCTCCCCGCTACTGCACGCCAACGCCAAGGTGGTATCCGACTCGGTCCACTTGCACTCGAACGGCAAGGACACCAAGTCGCACCTGGAAATCGGGTGGCGTTTCCAGCCGGAGGGCTACGAGCCGAAGTTCCGGTGGTCGCTACGACCTCTCGGCAACGGCGTGGATATCGACATTCAGGCGAACAAGAAAAACCAGGAACTGCACGCCTACTATGTGCTGCCTGAAAACACCAAGATCACCACATTCGAGCCGCATCTGCACGCCCCAGGCGCGCGGATGTGCCTGGAAGCGATCTGGGGGATCAACGTTGAAACGCTGACGTGCGCGGGATACGACCACAACTGGGTGCGTGGCTACCAGTATGAGCACGGCTATGAGCCGCTGTTGCCAAAGGGCACCATCCTCCACATCACCGGGGAGATGGACAACACCGAAGGCAACAAGAACATCCCCGACCCACGCAACTGGCAAGGCTCCGGCAACCGGTCTGTGTCGAACATGTTCATCGACCTGGGCAATGGCGTCTCGATGTCGGACGAGCAGTTTCAGGAGGCGATGAACGAGCGCCGCGAGCTGCACAATGTCACGCGCAACGACCACATCATCGGGTGCCCGCTCTGCCAAGTCATTCCTGAAGAACTGACCGCCGATGCCAAGGCCGCGGCGGCCGAGAAAAAGCTGGCGGCCGCCCAGATTTCGCTCGACAAAGCCGAGGAAGCGGCCGCGGAAGCCAGAGCTGAGGCCGACGCGCAGGGTGGGCAAGAACAGGGCGGGCAGCAACAGTGAGCTACGCGACCAATCGGCCCACACTGACTGCGGCGCTTGGCATCCTGGCGGCGATAGCGCTCTGTGCGCCCGACGCCGATGCCCAGCTGAGCTACCGCTCCGAACAACCAGTGTCGACCGCCTTTGAAGGGTGGGAGGAGGAGGAGGACGGCTCCCTATACTTCCTGTTCGGCTACATGAACGCGAACTGGGAGCAGGAGCCGAATGTGCCGGTCGGCCCGAACAACTACTTTGTCCTGGGCGCCGCTGGCAGCGGGGGCGCGGACCCAGCGGCCTTTGACGCCGCCGTCGCTGACCAGGGACAGCCGACCCGTTTCCTCCCCCGCCGCAACCGATTCGTGTTCCGGGTCCCCGTACCCGAGGACTTCAGAGAAGCGGACGAGGTCATCTGGACGTTGACCGCGAACGGAACCACGGTCAGTGCCTACGCCTCGCTCAGGCTCGACTACCGGGTTGATGGACTGATCAAAGCCTCCGAGCAGGGCGCTATCGGAGCCGGCACGACCAACCCGGCCATTCGGGCCAACCTGGCGCCAACGCTGCGGGTTGAAGGCCCCGTCGACCGCCGCACCGTCCGAGTGGGCGAGCCGGTGCGCCTGACGGCCGTCGCCACCGACGATGGCGTGCCCAAGGCCACGGAGCCGCGCCGAAGCACCAGCCCATTTGGTCGAGCTGCAGCTGACGTTCCGGCCGGGTGGATGAAACCACGCCAGATCACCGTTGGCAGCGCGACCGGACTGCGTGTGTCGTGGTACGTCTATCGCGGCGAAGGCGCAGTCACCTTCTCGCCAGAACAGATCAAAGTATGGGAAGACACCCGGGTGCATGCGAACTCGCCCTGGGCCAACTACTGGTACCCACCGCCACTTCCCGACGACGACACCTGGGACGTCGAGGTGACCTTCGATGAACCCGGCACCTACGTGTTGCGCTGTCTCGCGTCTGACGGCGCCTTGGGCGTGGACGGTGACGTCACGGTGATCGTCACCCCATAGTCGTCTGGGGGCGTCGGCACCCGGTGCCGCGAGCGCTTCCTCGACTAGTCGACCGGCTCCAGCCGTAGCAGCGCGGCCTCGTCCGCGTCTGTCAACACATAGAGCAGGCCGTCCGGTCCCTGGCGGACGTCACGAATCCGCTGTCGCAGCTCCGTCAGGAGGGACTCGCGCCGGGCTTCCTGTCCCTCCTCGTTGAACACGATCCTCTGCAAATGCCCGGTGTTTCGGATGCTGCCGATCCTGAGCGCCCCGACGAACAAATTGCCCTTCCATCCTGGAAAGCGGTCACCGTCGTAGAACACCATGCCCGACGGCGCGATGGCCGGCAGCCAGACGATCTCTGGCGGTGCCATCCCCTCCGCGTAGGTTCGCGCCGCCACCCTCCCACCCGAGTATTCGCGGCTGTGGGACACCACGGGCCAGCCGTAGTTGGCACCGGCGCGAATCAGGTTCACCTCATCGCCCCCCTGCGGCCCGTTCTCGTGGGCCCAGATCGCTCCAGTGTCGGGGTGGACGGTCAAACCCAGCTGATTCCGATGGCCCGACGAAAAGACCTCGGGGCGAAAGCCGTCTTGCCCGACGAAAGGGTTGTCGTCAGGGATGCCCCCATCGTCGTCCAGCCGCACGAGCTTGCCAATCGTGTTGGCAGGATCCTGCGCGCGCCTGCCCCCGGCGCTGGCGCCAAACGCTCCACCCACGGTCATGAACAACGTGCCGTCCCGGCCGAAAACCACGCGGGAGGCGGCGGTGCCCCCCCCGCCAACTGGATCCGAGACGAAGAGATCGCGGACGTCCCGAAGCGCCGACCCCTCGAGTCGGCCGCGCGCGAGCGCCACCCGCACCTCGTCATTCTCAGACGGCCTCATCGGCTTGGAGTACGTGAGGTATACCCAGGCATTCTCAGCAAATTGCGGATGGATGGCCACGTCCATCAGGCCAGCCAGCCCGCGCGTGTGCACGTCCGGCACGCCTGACACCGGCTGGGGGTCCAGCACGCCGTCCCGTATGACACGCAGGCGGCCGTCACGCTCGGTCACGAGCAGACGCCCGTCTGGCAGAAACGCGAGCCCCCACGGGTGTGACAGGCCACGCGTCACGACCACGAGCCGCACCTGGGGATGCTCCGCGGTATCGAACACGCGGGGCCCGTCTGGCAACGGTAGCGGCGGTAGTCCGGGGGGCGGCTGCGCGATGGCGGTCCCGGTCACAGCCAACCACACCCCGAGTGTGGCCAGGCACGCACTGGCGTCAGGTCTGGGTCTCGCTGTCATGACTCTTCTTTCCACGGGTTCGTCGCAAACACCGACAACTCCGGCCAGAACGCCCGGGGATGCATAGCAAGCGCCGCCATGATCGTCTGGGCGACGTCGACCGCGTAGAGCTTGTTCGGATTGTCTCGCCCGTCACGGCCCCCCCACCGGGTCTGGACCTCGGAGGGACAGATGCTCACCACGCGAATACTGTGTGGGCGCAGCTCAGCCTGCCAGCATTGGGTGATGCCGCGCACCGCCCACTTGCTGGCCGCGTAGGCGGTGCCGAGCTTGCGTCCTTTCGTCCCTGACGTTGACGAGAGGTTGACGATGTCGCCTCGCTGCTGCGCCTTCATGAGAGGCACGACACGGTTGGTCAAGTCCACCATGCCAAAGACGTTGCTGTCGAACAGGCGGCGCATGGCGTCCATGTCCAACTCGCCGATGGCCGCGTCATACCAGGAGGCGGCATTGTTCACCAGGACGTCGATGCCGCTCATCTGTCGTTGGCAGATCTCGATGACGCGCGCGTTGTCAGCCTCGACGCGACTGTCGGCCGTCACCCCGACGGCGCCCGTCTCGCTGGCCACCGGCGCGATGGTCTCCTCGTGTCGGCCCGTAAAGACCACGGTGTGCCCCTCACGGCGTGCCAAGCCTACCAGCGCCGCTCCGATGCCTTGGCTGCCCCCGGTAATCAAGAATCGTTTCGGTTCCATTCGCTGGTTCCTCTGCCGTTCCGAATCCTGCCTCGACAAGATGAAGAGTGATGCGATTATACGTCTGACCCCGCGAGCCACGAGTGAGGGTTGACGCGACCGCAGGCCACGGGCACCATACCGGACAGGAGAACTCAGATGAGACACCTCACACGTAGACCGGCCCTCGTCGGTCTCGCCTGCTTGCTATCCGTTGGTGCCGTCGCGTGCGCGGGGGCCGAGGCTCCGCCCCCCGAGTCCGCGGCTCAGGCTCAGGCCGCGATGCCAGACACGGATCCCGAACCAACCGTGCCGGACATGATCGAGATGGGTGGCGCCAAGTCGGTCACCACCTTCTTCATTACCAGCGTCGGCCCGGGAACCGGCGGTGAACTGGGGGGACTTGCGGGAGCAGACGCCCACTGCCAGGCGCTCGCTCAGGCGGAATATGCCGGTGACCATACGTGGCGGGCGTATCTGAGCACCTCGGCGACGGAGACCGAATCAGCGGTGCACGCACGCGACCGCATTGGCGCCGGACCCTGGTACAACGCCGAGGCGCTGCTCATCGCGGCCAATGTCGACGCCCTGCACAGCGACGACAACAATGTGAACAAGGAGCGGGCGACGACCGAGCGCCTTGACCCGGTGAACGGCGTGGGCGACGACCCGAATCGGCACGATATCCTGACCGGGTCACAACCGGACGGGACGGCGTTCCCACTCGGCGAGGACCGCACCTGTGGGAACTGGACGTCTGGCGGCGAGGGCAGCGCCATGGTCGGACACCACGACCGGATCGGCCGCGGTGACGGCATCAACTCGTGGAACTCGGAGCATCCCTCCCGCGGCTGCGGACAGGAAGATCTCATTGCGACCGGCGGCGCCGGGCTCTTCTATTGCTTTGCGATTGACTGATCTGGTGCGGCGGCGCCCCTGAACGGGCTGCCACCGTCGCCCACCTCGTTGCCACGCGCCCCGTACACGACAAACGGCCCGCCAGACGCAGTGTCTGCCGGGCCGCCGCCGTGTACCTGTGGAGCCCGAACTACGCGATGATCAGCGTGCGCGGATGCTGATTGTTCTGCTCGAGGAAGGTCTTCTTGACCTCGAGTTCCTCAGATGTCGGCTGCACATAGCCACTGGTATCGGTAGCCCGCGACGTCACGGTGTGCTCGCCAGGAGTCGCGCCGTTCCAGTCGTAGCTGAAGAACTTCCACGAGTACTTTTCGCTCGTGGACGGGTCAAGTGTCGCCGGCTGCCAGGGACCGTCGTCGATACGCACCTCGACGGACTGAATCGGTGTCCCGTCGTGCATGATCACGCCGAACACCTTGTGTTGGTTCCCCATCTTGGTCACCCGGGCGATGTAGGACTTCAACCTCATCTTGGAGATGCCGGTCTCTTTCCACTTCATCTCGCCGTTGACCATTTCGCCCTTCAGCGTTCGATAGTGCCGCGCCTGGAACTTCCCAAGATACTGATCTTCCTGAACATGAATCTCAGAGAGGAACTTGACGTTCGGCGCGCCATACCAGCCGGGCACCAGCAGTCGTAGCGGACTCCCCTGATGTATGGTCAGCGGATCGCCATTCAGCGCGTAGGCCAGCATCGGCTCGTCGGACAGGGCGACGTGCCGCCTGAGACTCCGGCCGTACTGCTGCTCCACCGTCGTGGTACGACCGCGAAAATCAACCTCTTCCTCGCCGCGGTCAGCCCCGAAGAAGACGAACTCGCTGGCGGGGTCCTGGATACCCGCACGCTCGAGGACGGTGCGCAGCGACACGCCGGTCCATCGACCGTTACTCGACAGACCGTTCTGCGGACCTCGGTTCCCTGAACACTCGAAGCCAAAGACCAATTCCCGACTGGGCATCGCCCGGAGATCAGCCAGCGACAGCTCGAGCGGCGAGTCGACCAAGCCGGACACGCGCAACCTGTAGGTGGCACGGTCGATGACCGGGTGCCCATAGTGCTGTGTCGTAAACCACTTGTTCGCCGGTGTAATGGGTCCATCGATGTCCCGAACCTCGATGATCCGCCGGTCCGGGGTCCGCTCCAGGACGATCTCGTCAGGCAAGTCGGTGAACTCGACGAGCATCTCTCCCTGGGCCAACGCCGGCAGCCCCCATTGAGGAAAACCGAGCGCCCCGAGCCCAGCGATGGCGGCGCCGCCCTTGAGCACTTCACGACGGGTGGTCTGCTTCGACATGGTCGATCCCTTTCTTACGCGGCCCCGGACACGCGACCGCTCATATTCTCAGGCGATTATCCCGATTTGGCGTCCCGCGGTCACCCTTTTGTCGCGACCGGGCCTCAAACGCTACTCCGTGGCGTCGTAGATATCCTGTACGTATACCGACAGCCGCTCGACCGGGCCTTTGGTGTAGTCCGCGTAGTCACCCGAAGGTTCCCAGGTTTCCGTGAAGTCGGCGGCTGACGTCCCCGCCGCCTTCGCCTCCTGCGCCGCCGTCACGAACCCGGCCACGAAGTCCGCAAACGCGTTCAGGTCATCAGGCGTCACGACGGCGCCATGGCCAGTGATGACCCGGTCGATATCGGTGAGGCCCTCAGACGCCTTCCGGAGCGTCTCCGGGAAGTCGACGCCACTTCCACCGTTGTTCATGTCCATGACCGGTACCATGGTGTTCGGGAACGCATCGCCGGCGTGCACGGTGCGCAACGCCGGAAACACGACCCAGGTGTCACCACCGGTGTGCGCGCGGCCAAAATAGTGCAGTTCGACGGTGTCGGCGTCACTCCCTAGCGTCAGCGTGTCAGTAAAGGTCGTCTCGGGGATCCCTACGCCGTCGTCGCCGGCGAACGGACTTGGCCGCGGCTCATCCTGGATGGCGTGCACCGGGTTGTTCTCCCGCATCAACCGCTGCGTGTTCTCGTGGGCCACGAACTCGACCGTGGCTGGAAATTCGACGTTCCCGTCGACATGGTCGAAGTGCGCGTGCGTGTTGATAATGGTCGTGATCGGGTTTGACGTCAGCTCACCGATGGCGTCGATCAGCGGTTGTCCCCAACCGGCCAGTTTGGTGTCGACCAGGACCACACCATCGCTCGTGATGAACGCGGCCGAGTTCCCCCCACCCCCCCGAAGCACGAACAGATTGTCCTCGAGCCGCTCGACCTCGACCACATTCTCGGGCGGCGCTTCGGCGGCTTCCGGGGCCTCCGTCTCAACCGGTGCCTCGGACGGCGGCTCGCTATCCGCGCCCCCGGCACAGGCCATCACCAGCCCGCCGCCGAGTACCAACATACCAAGTGCAACTTCCCTCTTCATGCCATGCCTCCCGAAAAAAAGACCCGCTGGACAAACCAGAATACACCGGCGGCGATCACGCCGATGGAGCCGACGAGTGCCACTCGCCGACCCGCCACATCGCTCCGCCGCCGAATTGCCATCAACGCCGCAGCGACCACCACCGCGACCGCCACCTGCCCTATTTCCACCCCGAGATTGAACGAGAACAGTGACCAGCCGAGGGCACCGGTCGGCAAACCCATCTCACGCAACACGCTCGCGAACCCGAATCCGTGGATCAGCCCGAACACCAAGGCGATCCAGACTCGCATGTCTCGCCCCTCTCGCACCAGAAGATTATCCGCCCCGACGTAGACGATGCTGAGGGCGATGACCGGCTCGACCACGCCGCCAGGGGGCGACACCACCCCGAGCACTGCGAGCGCCAACGTCACGCTGTGCGCCACCGTGAACCCTGTAATAACGAGCAACAACCGTCGCACCGGACCGCCCAGCAGGAGCAGTCCAATCAAGAACAGGAGATGGTCCGGCCCGATGAGGATGTGATACGCGCCTTGTGGCACGAATTTTTGAATGACCGCCAGTGTCCCCTGGCGACTCCCGACAAAGTACTCGAAGCTGGTGTCGTCGCCACCGAGAATCGCCTGCGAGGTCAGTTCCCCCGCATCGTAGAAGTTGAGAAACGTCTGGTGGGCCGGATCGTATGGAAACATCACGGCGGTCACCTCGACCACACCGGGTCCCCGCCCGAGATCCACGCGCGCCCGCATGCTCACCGACTGTCGCTCGGCCAATGGCGCGGGAGCAGACCAACTGGACACATCAACGCTCAGCGGACGTCCGTCGACCCTGAAGTGCAGACGCTCGCGCAGCAACTCGGCTAGACGCCCGGCGCCACGACGGAGCACAGCCGGGTCCAATGCCTCGTTCGGCGTATCGATGCCAAGTTCATACGCGGCGTCGAACACATGCATCACGACTTCGAGATCGACGGTGGTGGTATCGATGCGAATGTCGACGAAGCTGAACGGCGCCGGATGCGCCAGTACCGTCGTGCTCATACCCACGAGCATGAGCACGACGAATGCCGTCCTGAGTGCTCTGAAACCGTCGCGAAAGTGCCGCAGCATACGGGCTTATGGTATCGCAGCCTTGGCTGTTCATCGCCGATTGGAGCGACGGCGGCGCTATTGCGAGACAGGCGCGCTGGAACGGGCGCAACGCCAGCCCTGCACGGACATGCGGGACGTCCACATGATCAACGGGGCCGGCCAGTGGGTGCAGCAGGAACAACGGGAAGACACCAGCCGCCCTGGCTCGTCAGGGCATGGTCAGAATTTCGGCGAACAGGTCGATGCCGTACCAGAGGTTGGCCAGCCGGAGGTTCTCATCTGGTGCGTGCTGATTGTTGTCGTGGTTCGCGATCGGGACGACAAGCGCCGGCTTATGCCATACATCAGTGAACAGGGCAATAGGCAGCGTCCCACCCAGTCCCGGTGAGATCACCAAGGCCCCCTCGACGAACGCGCGGTCCGCCGCGTCGGTCGCCGCCGCAATCACCTGCATGACGAAGGGATCGGAGATGGACGTGCGGGCGGCCACCGAACCACCGCCACCTGTCACTTTCGCGATGAGCGGGTGGCGCAGTCGGGTGTCGAGATCCGGCTCCTCAGCCACGACGTGAAACCCCTGGCGCTCGATGTGGGCGACAACCAGCCGGCGCAGATGAGCCGGGTCGTTGCCCTGCACGAGTCGTATCCCCAGTGCCGCCACCGCGGTATTCGGAATGATGTTGCGCGCCAGCGACCCGGTATTCCCGCTGGTCATCCCGCGCACGTTGAGCGCCGGCACCATCAGCCGCTCAGGCAACGTCTGCGGTTCCCCTTCCGTGCGCGCAAGACCCAGTTCCTGCTTCAGCTGGCTATCCCAATCAGGCATCGCTCGCAGTGCCGCGGCCGCTTCCTGGCTCAGTGGCTCCGCGGTGTCGTACCAGCCATCAATCAAGACGCGCCCGGCCTCGCCCTTCATTGACGACAACAGGCGGGCGAGGATCATCCCCGTATCCGGTGCCCAGTTCCCATAGTGCCCCGAGTGCAGATTGCGTGTGGCGCCGTAGACGGTGACCTCCATCCCCATCGCCCCCCGGGCCCCGAGCGCCAGAAGCGGACGACCGCTTTGATGCGCCGGCCCGTCGCAGAACAGCCAGACATCGACCCCCTCGACGCGTTCACGGACCAACTCCATGTAGTCGCCCAAACGCGGAGAGCCAGCCTCCTCTTGACCATCGAAGAAGAAGATCAGGTTGGAGGTCGGCGTCACGTCGCCATCCTGGAACGCACGGATGACGGACAGCAATGCCTGGATCGGCGCCTTGTCATCGCCGGCCGACCGGGCGTAGATGCGCCACTCCGGATCGACCGCCTCGGTGTCAGCCGGCAGACCGCGCGGCCGACCACCGATGTCCATCGCTGAGGTGTATAACGTCGGTTCGAACGGCGGATGGGTCCAGTTCGAGGGATCCACCGGTTGGCCATCGTAGTGGGCATAGAGTCCGAGCGTCCGCTGGGCACCCGGTACGCGCAGCTCGCCGAAGATGAGCGGTGGCACGCCGTCGAGCGTGAGCAGTCGCGTGTCGATGCCAGCGTCGCGGAGCTCGTCGCGGATGTACGCCGCTGCGCGCGCCACGTCGTCGAGATCGCGCGCCCGGTTCGGGTAGGCCAGCATCTCCGCATAGTCCCGGACGATCGCCGGCGCATGAGCTTCACGGTAGGCTCGTGCCACCTCGGCGCCCGTTTGCGCCGCAGCGGCCACGGCGAGCCCCACTACACAGCCACACAGGAGAGTGAGACGAAGCAAGACTGTTGTCATGATGTCCGCATCTTCAGTTGCCAACCGCTGCCGCTTCCGTAACCAGACTACCGACCGGGCGCCCTTCACATCAGGGAGGCGCGCCTCCCTGCCCGCTGCTAGGGCCGACTACCTATCCGGAGTCGGTGTATCTGCCGCACCGCCGCCGCAATCTGCATCTCGAGTATCCGTTCGCCGAAGGCGGCGGTCGATCGGCCGGGGTTCCCCACCACGCCGTTGCCGGTCGGACCGGTGCCCCGCTCCATCCGATCGAGCCGAAGCTTCGACGGGTCGAGGAAGAGCAAGCTCGCGGTGTCGTGCATGCCGGCGTGGGATCCGACGTCCGCGGCCGGAACGCCCTGCTCGACCAGCCAGTCGTCACCACGCCCCGGATAGTAGTCGGTCAGGTGGTGGACGCGTACCGGCGTCGCGGCCCACTCCGCGTTGAGCCGCTGAGCTACCACGGCCTGCGACGCCTGATTGCCACCACTGTCACCCAGCAGCGCGATGTCGACGAACCCATGCTGCTTCAGGCTCCGCGCCGCATATTCCAGCACCTGCTCGAACACCTCAGGCGGCGTCGTGATGGTCCCTGGAAATCGCATGTGACTCGTCGGCGGCTCCACGTCGCCTTCCGGCACGTAGGCCATCACGGGAGCGACGAGCGCGGCCCCGAGTCGTCTCGCGATCTCCCCGGCTTTGTGGCGCACGAGGTAGTTGTGCTTGCCTAGGACCATGTGCGGTCCGTTCTGCTCCGTCCCTCCAGTCGGGATAATGATGGTCGTCGTCCCGGCGTCCACCGCGTCCCGCAACTCGGTCCAGGTGAAGTCCTCGAGGAACACCGTATCGGGCGCTTGGGCCATCAGCGAAGCGGCCAAGCCCACCATTGCAAACGGCAACGCGAATCGCATGTCGTCAACACCTTTCCGGCCTGCATGAACCCGGGCACAACCACGCCTGTGGCTGAACCGCTTCATCATAGTGCGCCGGTCATCCCACCGCGGTAAGCTGGAGGGACGGTGGCCCCCACACAGGACATTCGTCGCCTGCCCGCGGTCGTGCGACTGTGTCTGGGCATCCTCCTGCTGGTCGCGGTCACGGCGCCTGCCGCGCAGCCGGGTCGGGTTGTGGCCATCGGCGACGTGCATGGCGCCATCGACGAGCTTCGTGCCCTCCTCGAAGCTACCGAGTTGACCGACCGCGATCAGCAATGGACTCGCGGGAGCAACACCCTGATCCAAACGGGCGACCTCACGGACCGGGGAGCGGGCGTCAGGGCGGTCCTCGACCTGATGATGCGACTGGAGACGGATGCGGCCGAGGCCGGTGGCCGAGTGCTCGTCGTGTTGGGCAATCACGACACCATGAGCCTGATGGCGAACCTGCGCGATACGACGCCCGGACTGCTCGCCGCGTTCGCGGACGCTGAGTCGGAGTCCCGCCGGGAGGAGGGCTACGCGGACTACCTGGCCTTGGTCGCGGCTCAATCTGACGCGCTCGGTCCGATCGCGCCCCAACCGCAGTCGCGCAGCGCCTGGATGGATACCCATCCCCCCGGGTTCCTGGAGTACATCGACGCGTTCGGTCCAGACGGGCGGTATGGCCGCTGGCTGCGCTCGAAGCCGGTGGTCGTACGGGTCGGCGACTCGATCTTTCTGCACGACGGGTTACATCCGTCTGGGCCGACCGACCTGGACGAGATCAACGGGCAGGCCAGACGCGAACTTGAGACCTACGACCGACAGCGGCGGCAGTTCATAGACCGGGGGCTTATCCTCCCCTTCTCGACGTTTCAAGAGACCCTCGCAACCGTCAGTCGCGAACTGGTCCGGTGGCACCAGACCAACGCCTCACTTCTCGGACTGCCGAGCCCGTGCCTCGTCAACCAGGATGCGGCGCATAACCTGAGCCGCCATCGCGAAGCAATGCGATCGACTTTGCCAAGGCAGGTAGTGAGGCCCGTGGCCACGAGCGCATCGCGGACCCTGGCGCTCTCTTGGGCGACCAACGCCGCGCTCGTCAATTGACCGACATATTGCCACAGAGACGACCGACAGATAGGATGCCGGCAGCCAGCATATCTATGGACTGGCCGTCATACCGCGCCGTCGTTCTGTCTATGGCCTGCACCCGAGACGAAAGAGGACCAATGACGCTCCGCATGCTCAACGTCCTGTCGGTACTATTTGCGCTAGTGGCGGTGGCCCCAATCGCCGCAGCTCAACCTGCCTCTGCCGGGCGCGCACCGGACGGCTCTCCGGCGCCCCGAATGCCATGGGGCACGCCCGACCTGCAAGGCGTGTGGGACCACGGCACCGCGACCCCATTGGAGAGACCGGATCGCTACGAGGGCCGCGAGTTCCTCACCTCGGAGGAGGTCGCCGAGGCCAACATCAACGCCACCACGTTCGCCACCTCAGAGCGCCGGGGCGAACTGACTGCCGAACGGGACGTGGGCCTCGCGTACAACCAGTTCTGGTGGGACCGGGGAATGTCCGACGGGCGGACGTCGCTGATCATAGATCCGCCCGACGGCAAGATCCCCGAGCGCACCGCCGGTGCAATCGCGCGAGCGGACGTGGCACGAGCGGCGCGGTCCCGACGCGAGAATTCAGAAAACCCAGAAGACCGCGGGCTGTGGGAGCGCTGTCTGTCACGCGGCACCGTTCGGCTCGGTGGGGTCTACAACAACAACTTTCAGATCTTCCAGAGCGAAACCCATGTGGGGATCCTGCTGGAGATGGTGCACGAACTGCGCATCATCCCGCTGAGTGGCGGCTCGGAACCAGATGAGACGCCAAGCCAATGGCTGGGCCGCTCGCGCGGGCACTGGGAAGGCGAGACCTTGGTGGTCGAGACGAGCCACTTCACGGGACAAGCGCCCTGGCGTGGTTCGGCCGAAAACCTCACCCTGGTCGAGCGCTTCTCACGGCCAGAGGCCAACATCCTGAGCTACGAGGTCACCTTCTCCGACCCGACGACCTGGGCCGCCGACTGGACCGCGACGCTTGATATGCCGAAGACCGAAGGCCTGATCTACGAGTACGCCTGCCACGAACGAAACTACGGCATGGAGAACTTGCTCAAGGGCGCACGAGCGCTCGAGCGTGAAGCGCTGCAATAAGCGTCGAACTCAATCGACGATCGACTGCAGCACCGCGTTCGCAAAGTCGCCACGCAGGGTGCCGCCCGGGGTTTGCACCATCAGCACCGCAGTGAGGTCTTCCTTCGGGTCGACCCAGAAGTTGGTGCCGAAGGCGCCGCCCCACCCGAAACTTCCATTCGACATAGACTGCTGCGCCTCGACGGCGTTCTCGACTACCCGCACTGTCAGCCCGAAGCCCATCCCCGGGCGTCCGCCGGTCGTGCCGCCTTCCGCATACAGCTCGCCAACGTGGTTGGAGGCCATCAGCTCAACCGTTCGCGACCCGAGCAGACGGACACCGCCCAGCTCACCCCGGTTGAGGAGCATCTGGGCAAACTGGAGATAGTCCTCGGCGGTCGACCAGAGACCGCCGCCACCGGAGAAGAGGGTCTTCGTGTCTACCCAGGCTGGCACGTCGACCCGTCCGAGTCCGTCCGGTGACCGGCGATACAGCGTGACCACGCGCGAGGCGCTGGCGGTGGCCGGGACGAATGCTGTGTCGTCCATGCCCAGCGGCTCGAAGATGCGCTGCGCGAGGAACTGGTCGAACGTCAGGCCCGAGACCACCTCGACTACCCGACCGAGCGTGTCGATGCCGTTGAGGCCGCTGTAGGCCCAGTGGGTGCCAGGCTGGAAGTCGAGCGGTGCGTCGCCCAACTCGGCTACATAGGTCTTCAGGGTGTCGGTCGACCGCCGCGGCGCGACCCGCTGGGTCGCGATGGCCCCGGCCCCGCCGCTGCCCAGCCCAGAGGTGTGGGTCATCAGGTCCCGGATGGTGATCTCGCGAGCGGCGGGAATCGTGTATGCCTCGGGGGCATCTGCGCCGCGCCGAGGCCGCGTGCCGTTCTGCCAGACTGCCACCGCCGGATCAGTAAACTCCGGGACGAACCGCGAAACCGGATCAGTCAGCCGCACCAGTCCTTCTTCCACCATCATCAGAATCGCGACCCCCGTGACAGGCTTCGTCATCGACGCGATCGGGAAGATGGTGTCGGTACGCATCGGGGTGCCATCCTCGATGTCCATCAGCCCCTGTGCTTCGAAATGCGCGATTTTCCCGTGACGAGCCACGATGGTCACCGCGCCCGAGATCGCCTCGTCGTCCATCGCCCGCTGGACGACGTCGTTGATTCTGGTCAGCCGTTCCGCCGATAGACCGACTTCCTCCGGCGTCCCCCGGGGCACGTCAGCAGCGGCACCGGCACCAATAAGCGAATCTCCGACCCCAACGATCAGGAGCGTGGTAAACGAAAGCGCGGCAAGTACATGGGGTACGCGTCGTGTGAGCACCTGGAACTCCTTGTTCTGGGGCGTCGACGCCCGGGCGGTCGGGACCACTGTGCACCCCCAATGACGGAAGACCGGCAAGCGATACAGGCTATTAGACACCCCGGTCTGCACAAGATCCAGTAGTGGATGCTCCACTCGTCGACCTAGGGAGTCGGTACGAAGCGCTCGAGTTCGTCGAACCAGTTCAGCACCACCGGCAGCAACTTTTCTTGCCAGGATGGATATCCGATCGTTCGGAACCGGCCGTCGTCGAGGTCCACGTCATGGCCGGTTGGTGGCCAGCTCTGACACAGCGCCGTCTCACGTCGCGTGGGCAAGACCGCTATGACTGCGGAGCGCCAGGATTGTCCAGCGCGTATCGATATGCGCCGTCCAGACTGTGGTCGCCGCCAACTGCCCCATACTGGGCGGTGAAGTCTATGGGCGCGCCCACGTGCTTGAAGACGAGCTTCGCGAGGACGCTGGGTGGCACTTCAGGGACCAGATCGCAGGTATTGACGACCCGAAAGGTTGGGACGCCGTTGCTATTGTAGGCGGCTGCGAAGTCGGGGTTGCCGACACGCGGGCTCGCGAAGTTGTACTGCGTGATCGAACCGGCTCCGGGCCGACCGACCAGCTCTGGAACGGCGAGCGTGGCCAGGCCGCATCCGAGACTGTGGCCTGTCACCCTCAGATCACTGATCGGGCCCACGCTGTCGAGTTCGTCCAGGACATCCGCTCGCATCGAGGTATAGAGCTTCAGAAATCCGTCGTGGACCTGTCCGTAGTTGGGCACGAGGTCGTAGGGCCGCTGGTCTACATCGGCGTCGTCGGCCCAATCGCTGTTCGACGAGGTTCTCCGGAATACCAGATACCCCGTGCCGGCCCGGTCGCGAGCGCAGAAACCGAACGGTTCCGCCTCGTTGAACACCCAGAGCACCTCCTCAGCGCTCCAGAACGGGGCGGAAAAGGTCAGACCGGCGTCTGACGGCGGCGTCCAGCGGAAACCGCGTTCCTTCCGAGGCTTGCCCTGCTTCGTCCACTGCGTATACATGTCATACGCATAGGACGAGAGCCGGGCACACAGCTTGGCCAGCTCCAAATCGAACCCGTCGGGGAAATACATCGGTGTGCTGATCATGATGTCGAGCCTCGGCCGTCAATTGCGCGGTCCACAGGGTCCCGTTCCCGCTCCTACACGCCACCGACAACTATTTCACTTCGAATACCCAGAGAGAGGCGCCGCGGCCGGGCGGATTCTTGATCTCCGGCACCATCACCCCGTAGCTACCGGACTGGTATCCGCCGCTTCCCACGATGACGGCCAGGTATTGCCGGCCGGCGACGGCGTAGGTGATGGGCGCCGCACTCGGGACTTCATTGAGGCGGGTCTCCCATAGCTGCTCCCCGGTGCCGGAGTCGTAGGCGGCAATGCGCCGATCCAGGGCGCCCGCGAACACGAGCCCGCCGCCGGTGACCAATGTGCCGGTCGTTTGGGGGGCGCGTTGGCGCGCGATCCAGGTCGTGTCGCCGGTCTCCAGGTTGACGGCCTCCAAGCGGCCGTAGTTGCCGTCGCTCTCCGGCCGCGGGCGCACCGTCCATCGGACGCCGCTCGACAGGCTGCCGCGCTCACCGTCCGGCACCGGCACGAGGTCCATGCAGGCTTCGACCATCGGCACATAGACGACCTTCGTACGCGCATCGTAGGAGGTCGGCATCCATCCGCGCCCGCCACTTACGTGGGGACAGACCATCTTGGTCTCGCCGTCGCCGGGCAAGAGCGCCGGGTCGGTCGTCTTGGCGCCCGTGACCGGATCGATGGCGGTCACCAGGTTTTGTAGGCCCAGATCGATCGACGACACATAGGCACCTGTCTCCGCGTCCAAGAAGTCGAAGATGGCCTGCTTGCCGGTCGTGACCACCAGCCGCCTGCTCTCTCCGCCCACTGTCAGATCCACGATTTGTCGTTCGAATGCCCAGTCGAGGTCCCACTGTCCGTTGGCTTGATGCTGAAAGTGCCAGACCAACTGGCCGGTATCGGGATTCAACGCCAGAGTAGTGTCGAGGTACAGCGCATCGTTGGTCACCCCGGGGATGGAGACGGGATCCCGCAGCGGCCCCGTGTCATACGTGTTGCCGGGCGCAAAGAACGCGAGGTTGTTGACCGGATCGTAGCTACCCGGTATCCAGACGGAGCCGCCGTTGCGAGCCTCGACCGGCAACCCGTTCCAACTGTTACCACCCGGCGCATCAGGCTGCGCGATGGTGGCGAAACGCCAGGCGACGTCGCCGGTCTCAGCATCGAGCGCCACGATATAGTTGCCGCCGCCGACGCGCCCGGTGGTCCCAACCATCACCTTGCCCCGCGCCACCAGTGTGCCGCCGGTCATGCGGTAGCCGTCCTCCCGATCCGCCGCAGGCTTATCCCAGACCACTCGGCCGGTGCGTGCGTCTAGCGCCACGATGTGCGCATCGGACGTCGGCACATAGAGCCGCTCGCCGTACAGCGACATCCCGCGCTTCACGCTCGGGGCGGTCCCGCGTGGCAGTCGACGCGAGTACTGCCAGAGGAGATCTCCGGTGACCGCATCGAGCGCCTGTACTTCGTCCCCGTACCCGTGGATGAACAGCACGCCGTCATGCACGATCGGTGTTGACTCATTCGGTCCTGCCGGCAGGGACCAGCTCCACGCCACGCGCAGGTCGTCGACATTGGTGCGGTTAATCGCCTCGAGTGGACTGAAGCCATAGGCGTCGTAGGTTCGGCGCCAGAGCAACCAATCGCCCGGGTCCGGTTGCTCGAGCATCTGGTCGGTCACCGGACGGAGGCCTGGCAGTGGATTCGCCGACACCGGATACGGTGGCAGCGCCGCGCCCGGGGCCAGCCCGCCGCCTTGCCCGCGTGGCCACCGTGGCGGCGTGAACCCCGCCAGGATGTCCGGATCAGCGGGCAGCGCGTCCGCCCCGGCCGCGGACCCGTTTTCGCGGTACATGAACGCGAGCACCGCCGCGTACGACGCGTCGTCGAGCACGCCCGGCTGATCCTGCGGCATGGTGTCGGCGGTCAGGTTGAACAGGGTGTCGGGCGTCTCCGCTCGCCAACGCTCACGGAAGGCCGCGCCCTTCAGCGGCGGGGCTACCTCGCCATCGTCGAGCGTGTCCCCATGGCATGACGCACAGCGCTCGGCGTAGACGGCACTCCCCGCCTCAGCCTGCTCCTCGGTAAATCCGAGCGGCGTTTGTCCTCGCGCAGGCGTCGCGACAACGGTCAGCACCAGTGCCGCTGCGGTCCAGACGATCCACCTGGCGTCCACAGCGGCGACACCGCGGTTCCGGCACACGACCCTCGGATTCAGGAACATAGGCTCTCCAGATGACCACAAACCGGGGCAGCGTCCCCCACGTGGGCCGCCAGTCCTGCTGGGTGGTGTCAATTCTCCACGCCGAACACAATCCGCTCGTGGCGAAACAGCCACGCGGTCAACATCACGCACAAGAGTCCCAATAGCAGCGACGATCCACCCGCCACCAGCAATAGGGCCAGCCCTGGGTCGTCGCCACCCAACACCCGTGTCAGCAGCACCTGCTGTCCAAGCGACGGCACCTCGGCCATCCATGGCACGTTCGGGAGGGACGACACGGCCGCAATCATGCCGGGGATCATCGGCACAAAGATGAGCGTGCTCACGTAGGTCTGCGCTTCCTTAAACGATCGAGCAAAGGTGGACACCAGCAACTGGACGCCGGCGGCCAGAAATGCGAGCGGTACCGTACCGGCGAGAATTGCGACAACCTGCATGGGGCCAATATCCAGCCGGATACCAGGTCCTCAAGCGACATGCGTCGCAACATCGTCAAGGTACCCGCCAGCACCAGCACGATGCCGGCGCTCGCGAACACTACTGTGACCAGCCATTTCCCTATGACGATCGCGTTCCGCGACACGGGGTTCATCAGAAGGGGCTCGAGCGAGCCGCGCTCACGCTCACCCGCGGTCGTGTCAATCGCCACGTTCATCCCCGACACGAATGCCGCCGTGATGATGAAGAGCGGGATGAAGCTCAGAAAATTGGCGAAACGCTGCTGACTTGTGGCGATGTCCAACTCCTCGAGCCGAACCGGCGTGCGCAGATCGGTCGACACCCCTCTGGCAATCAGCCGCAGCGTGCTGACCTGGGTTCCGTAGCTGCCGAGGACGCGGCGGGCGCGGCGCACCAGCGGCGACAGTTCGTTCTTCGAACCGTCGACGATCAGGCGCACCCGAGCGGGCGCACCAGCCGCGAAATCTACGGCGTAGTCCGGGTCGACCAGCACGGCCAATTCCAGTTCACCAGACCGCACCCGCGCGAACAGATCGCCGTCCGTTTCCACGACCTCGTGGTCAGCGCGTGCGATCCACGGCATCAGACCAGGCGCCAACGCCACGCTCGCCGGTTGCGGCGTGGGCCCCCCTGACTGGCATCCTGCGACGGCCACCAGCATCAGCGCAAGACACGGGGCCCACGCGGAATGCCGGACGACTCGGTGCCACGGTGGCGGTTGGTCGGTCTGCACTGCGCGATTATATGGAATCCGCGCGGAGCCAGGCCCGAAACGCGGGTGACGCGAGACCCGCTATGGCCAGATCGTCCCCGGCGCGCGGGTCACACACGCCGCAGGAACCCCGACCCAGCTATACTGGCCTCGCGATGCCCACCAATCGGGTGTTCGTTCCGGTACAGACCATGAAACGCGTGGGCCTTCTGTTCGTCATCCTGCTGGTCGCCTCGGCGCACCCGGGCGACACCGGGCAGGCCAGCCAGACCACCGCCGGCTCCGGTATCCAACTGGTGCAGACGTGTCGACTGTACTTCGAGTATCTCGGCCGCACGGGCGCCGGCCGGGACGAGACGTTGGAGCGGAATCCATTCGGGATGGGCTACTGCGCCGGCCTGGTGCACGGCGTCGTCGATATGGCCGAGACCTTCATGCCAGACCGTGTCTGCCTCCCACCTCAAGCGACGACAGCGCAGGCGGTGTGGGTGGTGGTCCAGTATCTGGAAAACAATCCCATCGCCCTTCCGGACGAGGACTCGGATCTGGTCCTCCGCGCGCTGGAGAACACCTACCGCTGCCCCTGATTCGTCTGCTGGCCGCAGGCGCCGAGACGAGCCATGTTGCCAGAGCGTCATCATCGAGTAAACGACCGAATCGGTTCGGGAACGCGGCCAGTAGCCCCGTGTCTCTCACTGCTCGTGCTCATAGCGACGACGCTCGTGGTCGCGGCATGCGAAGACCGCCGGCCGGTCGCACCTCCGCCACCCACGGCAGACTTCCAACCGACCGCGACGGTTGAAGACCTGATGCGGGTGATGATCGACCCCGCCGCCGACGCCATGTGGGATGCGGTTGTGGTGACGTCCACCCTGGATGGGCTCGAAGAACAGCGGCCCGAAACGGACGACGAATGGCTCGCGCTGGAACGGGACGCGATTCTGCTCCTCGAGGCCGGCAATCTTCTTCAGATTGAGCACCGCCCCGTCGCCGCACCGGATTCAGTGTCGCAATTGCCTGGCGTCGACCTGGAACCGGCCGACATTGCAGCGCGTATCGTCGCGAGCCCCGATGCATGGCAACGCTCGGCCCGAGAGCTGCATGACGTCGGCGTCGTGATGCTGGAGGCCGTACGGGCCCGCAACGTGGAGGCGTTGTTGGCGGGTGGTGATCGACTCGACGCGACGTGCGAGAACTGCCACTCGCGCTTCTGGTATCCGAGTGACCCGTGACGCGGGCGTTGCGCACGTCCGGAAGCCCCGCCCCGTGAGCCAGCCCGGCGGCGGCGCACCGGGCTCCATCTCACACCGCTATGGGCGCAACGGGCTGCCGTCCGGCTTGGTCAACTCGGCGCAGCAGATGCCGAACGTGCCGGGAGCCCGCGACGGCTGCCCGACGACCTTAATCTGATCGCCCGCCTTGATCGTTTCGGGGGTCCAGCCACGGCGGCTCATCGAGACCGACGCGCCCATTTCGACCTCCCACGCGGTGGTCGTGCCATCCGCGTTCACCCCATCGACATAGACAAACGAGTGCGGGTTCCTGAAGACAAACTCCGTCACGGTGCCGACCGCTTCGACGCTCTTCTCCGGATCGTAGAACGGCCCGCTCGCGTGATGCGCACCCACGCTCGTCACCATTACCGTCCCGACCAACACCACCCCAGAGATCCACAACAGAGCTTTCACAACGTCCTCCTTGGTTTCCCCACTCCACACGACGCCAGCGCCGACACGTCTAACGATACTTCGGCACCAGGAACTTGCGCGGATGCCCGGCCTCGAACGGGTCGCAGTCGTAGCCCTGCAGCTTGTAGCCCTCCGGTCCCGCAAGCCAGCGCGTCGTGTAGGCCACGGGCTCGCGCAGGAACATCGGGTCCTCGACCGTCAGCGTCATGCGCAACTCCTCGCCCTCGCGCCAATACCGCTCGGTGACTTTTTTCTGCTGAGACGACGGAATGCCGTTGTAATCGTCAAAGCCGGCGATATCAAACACGAACTTGGTGGTCTCGACGATCAAGGCGCCACCCTCGTAACGACCGGCCGAAAAGCCCTGGACCGTAAAATCGTTGACTGGCGTCTCTCGGCCGTCGAGCCAGAACGTCCTGATCTGATCGTCTTTCTCGTAGCGAACGAGCACCCGGTCCGGCCACTGCGTGACTTCCATCATGTAGGGGTCGTATTGGATCGCCGGTGACGCCGAAGGCACACAGTCGTACTTCGGCGCAATCGCTTCATCGAAGGCGGCCTGGTACGCGAGTCCCCGCTCGTTCAGGACCGGAAAATTCTCGCCCGGCACCCACGGCATGTTCGGCCCATTGACGGGTCTCGCCCGAAAACCGCCGTCCCACACACCAGCGAGGTCAGGCACCGCCACCTCGTCAGCACCCGCTTGCGCGAACGCCGGGGCAACCATCACGGCCACGGTGATCGCGGTCGCCATCGTGCGTACGAGCCACGGCGCGCACGCCCGTGCCGGCAACAGAGGTTGTTCGGACCAACGTGTGGTGCGGAAACCCATCAGACTCATCTATTTCTCCTCCACGCCGGACGTAGCGGCGCGCTCACGGATCCGCTGATTCTACAACGGTTCACACGCGGTCCCGCCGTGGCGACAGCCGACGCTCCCTGGGCTATCGCCGCGCCAACCAGGGGCGGACCACGCGGTTCCACCACATGATGGCCCCGGTCACGAACATCACCGGCGGCACCAAGCCGATCGCTGCCCAGGCCGCTTTCGTCGCCCAGCCGAACCGGCCAAAGTGCATGAGCGAGAACCAGTACAGAATCTGGTCGCCGGTGCGGGGATCAAAGTTGTCCTCCTCGAACGGTTCCAGGTAGTCGACGATGGCGATGAACGGTTCCGGGAATGCCAGATAGACCCCGGTGAACGCCCACATGCCGAGGAAGAGCAGGGTCCAGAACCCAAACGAGCTGTGCACACTCCAGTTCACGCGCCGCCAGTTTGCGCGCCAGTCAACCAGCAGCGCCCGCTTCCATCCCCCGATCCCGGGCCACCAGATGACCAGACCGGTCAGCGTCAAGATCCCCAACAACGCGGCGCCGACACCATTGATCTCGCGGCCCGTGTCCCCCCCAAGCAAGTTGTCGTGCAGATCCAGCATCCAGGTGGTGAGGCGCCAGCCGGCTGGCAGCGAATTCCCCAGGTACTCGCCACTGTAGGGGTCGAACAGGAGCAGATCCCGACCGCTGCCCTCAGCCTCAACCGACATCGTCACCGCCAGATCCGGCTCATCGGGGTCGGTCCAAACCTCGATCTCGGTATCAGGAAAGACCTGCCGGGTCGCGGCCACCAGCGCATCAGCGCTCAGGCGGGTCCCCTCCACGGCCACGGTCTGCGGCTGTGGATTGAAGTACTGCCGTAGCTCGCTGCGGTAGACCAGAATGCTGCCGGTCAGGCTGATGACCACCACGTAGAGGCCAACGCCGAGGCCCGTCCAGAGATGCACCTGAAAGAGCGCTTTCCGAAGCCACATCCCCTGCGGCTGCCGTCGCCAACTGCTTGTGCCTGCCATCTGTCTACTCCCGACCCGTCTCCGGCGGCCCCGCTGCGAGATCCACGACACCGGTGTCGGGAATCCACTCATCGAACGGCAGTTCGCGCGCCGCCAAGGCTTCGCGAAGCGGCGTGACCCACTCGTCGTTCTCGCGCAGGGCGTAGTTGTGCTTCATGCTGCGAACGCTGGCGTGTCAGAACCGCGGGTTCACGACGTTGTTGAAGATCGACCCAAAGGTGTAGCTGAATCCGAACGACACGCGATACCGGGAGTCGGTCGCGAGTTGCCGGCGTTGGAGCAATATCTCCTCATCCGAGAGGTCCTCCTTGACTAGATAGATCTGATCGCGCACCAACGAGGTGCTGGCACTGACATTCAGCGACAGCCCGCGGGCGATGCGAAAGGAGAGATTCCCGGACACGGAGGCGCTGTAGGTATCGAGGTCGTTCAGCAAGCTGTTGTAGCGAGCCCGGATGCGGCTATCGCCCCACGGCTGCTCGACGTCGAGCGTCGCCTGGATCTCCTGCGATGGCACCGTCTCTTCGAGCCTGTCGAAGATGGTCACCTCTTCGTAGTCGAACGACTCGATCCCCGCCTCGTACGAGACAGTCAGGCTACGACGGGACGACTCGGAGTAAGGAAACACGTTGAACTCTATCCCCGGTTGCACCCTCATGTACCGGTCCTGGTTCAGAAACGTGGTGGCGCCCACCCGCCCCGCGATGGATGCACCCCAATGCTCTCCGAGACTCTTTACCAGCTGCCCGTCGAGGTTATACCGAGTGCGAATGTTGGTGAAATCGCCGGTACTCAATTCGGTAATAGACTCGTTGTAGGACCCGTCGAATTCGGTACGGATGATCCAGTCTGCGGTTGTCCTGTTTGCGGAGACTGACCCGTTGAAGTTTCGGTCAGTACGGATGTCCTCGCCCGAGGCCCGCACATTCCCCGACACTCGGTAGACCCAGAAGTCCCATGGATCGTCCTCAGGCTGCACCATGACCGAGCGAGCCCCGCTCTGCTGCCGAGCCGTGCCGATTTCAATCTGCGTGGCCAGCGGCGTCTCGATGATGTAGTGCAGAAATCCTACCCGCAGCACCTGGGCAATCCCGGCGCGGGTCTCGTTGTAGGTGTCGGTCCGGCTCTCGGAATACGCGTGTCTCACGTCGTTTCCATCGAACCGGTCGAGACCGATAAAATCAAACGTGTACTGCGTGCCGCCGCCACTACCCTGCGTCGTGACCAGGACGTGCACCTCGGCGACTCGGCGATCGCGCACGTAGTCGATGAAGGTGATCTCCCGGCGGAGGTAGTCACGGTCACAGGCCCGCCGCCCGCAATCCAGGAACACCCGCAGGCCTGTCGGACCATCGGCCGCTGGTCGGTCTTGCTCGGCCGGCGCCCCCCACGACGCGGTCGCCGCTCCGCACGTCAGCACCACCCACACCAGTCCGGCGAACAGATCGCTGTTGCGTCTCATCAATCCCTGGTCACACTTCCGCACCGCCCGCTCAGTCCAGTCCAAGGGCCCGCTGGACAATGCCGAACAGATCAGCCTGTTGAATGAGGCCCTGCACCCCCGCCGCCTCGGGGCCTTGGCCGCACACCGGCACTTGAGTCCCGGTGTGCTCTTCCAGATAGGTCACGTTCGTCCCGTACGACACCGCCATGATCCCTCCCTCGAGGGTCCGTACGCGCGCCACCTTACCGGGCGGATACTGAGGCTCCGCACGAGACGCGAACAAGCTTGGCCAGGGAATAATCTGTGCCGCATGCCCGTGGTCCGAAGCCACGACGATCAGCGTGTCCGCGTGTCGCACCTGAAATGCCGCCGCGACGCGAACCGCATCGTCGAGCGCGCGGGTTTCACCAATCTGGCCGCATGGTCGCCCTTGATGCGCCTGCTTGTCGATCGAAGCACTCTCGACCATCATCACGAACCCGTCAGGTGCATCCCCCAGGCGCTCCAGCGCAAAAGCCGTCATCGCCTCGAGCGTGGGTCGGGTCCCGAACCTCGGGTTGTCGATGCACCCAAACGGCGCGGGGTCGCTCACTGACCCGTCTGCCTCAAACGCCACCGACCTCGCGCGGCCATCGCGCTCACCGGTCCATTCCACCGGCAACGTGTCGTCGCCGAACAACCCCAGTAATTTGCCCGGCCGTGCCGACGCCGCGCTCAGCCCGGCCGCATCCCGAACCACGCGATACCCAGCGTCTTGTGCCTGGCGGAGCACGGACACACCAGCCTCGTCCGGCTGGTCGAAGTGTCGATACCCGCCTCCAAGCAGCAGATCGACACCTGAGGCGGCAATCGACCCCGGCCCCCCGTTCGCTTTCAGGGCCCCCAGACACCGAGAGTCAGTCGGCGTGGGTTGCATGTCTCGCGGTCCCTGACAGAACCGCCGATTGATGTGGGCCACAAAGCTGGCTGGCGTCGCATCGGTAATGCTCGACGTCGTGAAGATGCCGGTCCACTTGCCGGCCGCTGAGGCCCATTCGAGCAGTGTCGGCACCGGACGCCCGTGTCCCGCCTGGGTCGCGATACGGCCGCGGCTGGTCACAACACCCGCTGCAATGGCGGTCCCGCCGCTCGCGCCAAACAAGTAGTTCCGAGCGATGGTCAACTGATGGTCGTCGACACCGTCTCCGATGAACACGATAGCGTTCCGCGCCGGGGTCGTCTGGCGAGCTTCGGGGGTCGTACCCCCACCCCACGCGATGGCGGCGGCGGCCAGCACCCATGGCACGGTGACCAATGCGCTACGCATCCGCTCAGTATACGGTCTCGCCGGACGGCCGGCGCGGGACCGGCAACGGAAGCCCGCCGATCGCGAGCGCAACCCTGTAGGCGTGCGAACCCCTCAGCCGTCCTTGACACCCCGAAGGTCAGGGAGGTACAACGAACCTCTCTTAGTGAACCAAATTTCTGCAAAACGAGGAGTTCTATGCGACGAACATTGATGTTAGGCCTGATCGTGGCGCTCGCCAGCGTCGGCACGGCCACGGCCCAGACGGACGTCACCCCGGCTGAGCCGTTCAAAGTGGGCACCTTCGACATCCACGGTGTGCCACATGTAGTGCTGATCCTCCGGGACTCCCTGGTAATCGACATCGAAGTCGCGAACATGGTGCTCGAAGCGGGCCCAGAGTACGCCACGGTGCCGATGCCGGAGGACATGATGGAACTCATCGGCCGCTATGAGTACGGCCTCAAGTACCGGTTGTATGAGATCGTCAATCACGCGATCGCACAGAACGCACTCTCCGGCGGCAGTCGGGCCGACTACGTCTACGACGTGTCAGAATTGCGCGCCCGACCTCCCATCATGTATCCGGGCAAGCTCATGAATGCGGCGGTCAACTTCTACACGCACGCGTGTGAGGGCTGCACGGAAGAGGACCTCCAAGCGCGGACCCAGGAGCGGAAAGAGGACCGCGGCGTGCCCTACCTCTTCTTGAAGCCCACCCGCGGCGCGGTCATCGGGAGCGGCGACGACATCGTGATGCCCTTCGGCCGTGATCGGATCGAATGGGAAGTCGAGATGGCGATCGTCTTCGGCCGCACCGGCAAGTACATCTCCGCCAATCGCGCCTACGACCACGTGTTCGGCTACATGGTCGCCATGGATGTCTCCGACCGAGGCGGACGGCCGCCGGGCGGGTACGGCTCCGGTTCAGACTGGTTCGTCGGTAAGGGCCATGACACGTTCGCGCCCCATGGGCCGTGGATCGTGCCCAAGGAGTTCTACGGCGATCCGATGGAGCGCCTGCACCAGAGCCTGGTCATCGACGGGGTGACCGTCCAGGAGGCCAGGGCGGGGGACATGATTCACAACATCCCGGAGCTGATCGAATACGCGTCGTCGCTCATCACCATATACCCTGGTGACGTGCTGCAGAGCGGGACGTCTGGCGGCACCGGCGCAGGCCGCGTCGAGCGCGCAACAGGCTCTGGCTACCTGCAGGCGGGCGAGACCATCAGCGCCAGCATCGAAGGCATCGGCACGCTGACCCACACGGTCGTCGCCGAGGAGGGCGTTCCCGACGACCTGTCGGGCTCGCAGCTCCCGCCGGTCCAGTCGTATCGCTAGCGCGGCGGCGAGACCCTTCGGGTAACAGACAGGCGTCGGCTGGGAGGACACTCCCGGCCGGCGTCTTTTTTTTTGAGGGAAGCGGGAACCCGATCGGGCTCGTCAGTCGGTCAGTCAGTCAGCCAGTCCGGCGGACGCGACGAGCACGAGCAACGCACGCTGTACCGCGATGTGCGCGTCACGCGGGGCCCACCATTCCTGGAGCGCATGGGCGCCGCCGCCATTCCCACCCCGCCCCAGCGTGACGGCCGGAAGCCCGTTGGCGATCGGCACATTCGCATCCGTCGACGCGGCACCCAGCCTGGGCTGCCTCCCGAGAAAACGGGTCACCGCCATCGCCTGTTGCACGAGTGGCGTGTCCTCCGCAACGGTGCCTGAGGGACGATCCCCGATCAACTCGAAATCGGCCTCGAGCGACTCGCCCCGGTCCCTGGCCCGGTTCTGCTCGTCGATGCCTCGCGCGACCGATTCACGCAATACGCGCTCAAGCCGGTCGACTTGGTCCGGGTCCACGGAACGCATGTCAATCTCGGCCCAACTGTCGTGCGGCACCGCATTGACCGACGTCCCCCCCCCGACACGCCCGACGTTGTAGCTGGCCGGCGACCCCGTATTGACGACCGCTGCCGCGGCCTCGTCAAAGTAAAAGGTGGCACGTCCCAGTGCGTGAACCGGATTCGCCAGACCGAAGTCACCCCACGAGTGGCCACCCGGGCCGGTCACCGTGACACGATATCGGCGCGAACCGAGGGCCCGATTGACCACCCGGCTATCACTGCCGCCGTCAATGGCAATCATCTGGTCGACGCGGGGGCCACCGCGCCGGAGCAAGTGGCGAATGCCGCGCAAGTCCCCGAGCCCTTCTTCACCGACGCTCCCGACAAACAAAATGTCCGCGCTCGTCCGTACGCCTGCGCGCTCCAGCGCCGTCGCCACATTGAGGAGCAGCACCAGACCGCGGGTGTTGTCGCCGATGCCGGGCGCGTACAGCCGATCACCGCGACGACGGACCGTCACGTCTGTCCCCGCAGGAAAGACGGTGTCGAGATGGGCCACGATCGCAACCGTCTCTCCGGCGCCAGACCCGGTCCGACGGGCGAGCACATTGCCGACCTCGTCGATCGTCACCTCGGGCAGACCCGTTGCCTTCAGCATCTCGGCGAACCGCGACGCCCGAGCGGACTCCTCAAACGGCGGTGCGGGAATCTCGGTGAGCTCGATGAGGTCGGACTCCGCGTCAGCCTCGAGGACTCGAGCGAGCTCGAGGGCCAGACGGATCTCCGACCGGGCGGCCAGCTGTCGAACGACCGCGACCGGATCCACGTCTCGTTGCGCAAACGCCGCGGTGGCTGTGGACGCGCACACGATCGCGCCGACTCCCAAGAGTCGTGCCGGAAGATTCATGGCTGGGTTCGCGCGCAGGACACACACACCGGCGCGCCACGCGGAACTCGCCGCGCGACGCAACCGGAGAGTCTATTTGGACGCCGCCGCACGCTCCTCTGCGCGGTGGCCGGACAAAATACCGTCCATACCGATGTTGCCCTCGTGACAGGCGTACTCGAACATCGGTTCGTCGCTCCGACTCAATGGAATCAAGACCGTCCACGGTCTGGACCACACGGTCGGGTCGGTCAGCGTTACTTCGTAGTTGAGCGTCCTGGGTCCAGCCAGCGTAAATCGCTCGACCATGTGCAAACCGTCCGATGAGCCGCGAAACGTCGCGTCCGATGAATAGTTGGTCGTCTCCACCACCAACGTGTCACCGTCCCAACGGCCGCGGGAATCACCATGAAGCTGCCGAACCGCATCGGGAGCATGGGGCAACCCGGTAAGCGGAATCACTCGCGCGTCGTGAATCATCTCGTTCATGAACACGACGTGGCTCGCACTCTGGAACAACTGGTTATAGCTGTTGTAACCTGCGCCGAGCCGTGGCACTCCGTAGCTGACGCAACGCTCCGACAGGGGTCGGTCGGTATAACTATCGGCCGGGTGATCGCGGGAGTAGGCGACGGCCTGCTGTCCGCGCTCGCGCGCGGCCGCGGTCACATCAGGAATCCGACCGTTGGGCGGGTCGATCACCAGAGAGGTCTGACTGGTGAAATCCCGCTCGGCAATCCAAAATTGGTTGTAGTTCCCCGTGGTCGGGTCGTAGGACGTGGCCTCGATCCCCTCGATCGCGGCGAGCACCAGTTGGTCACCGAACAGCGCATCGCCGTCGCCGACGGCGGTCGCGGCCGCGACCTCGAGCGCTGCCAACTCCTCGGCGGACAACGTGTCCTTGTCAGACCACACGTCAGGCCGCTCAAGTGGGGTCGCGTTGTTGTTGGCCCAGACTCCTTGGAGGTCCGGATGGCCATCCGCCGTCCGTGGGAGCGTCCAGGCGCCCTCGGGCGTCTGCCCCACGGCAAGGGATGGCACTAGGAGCCCGCTGACCAAGAGGACCGCGGCGCAACGCAGGGTCGTCACACATGTCTGACGCATTCGTCGAATCTCCTTGAGAATCTATCGGTGCTCCGGCGCGGTCGTTGAACCTGGCCAGCACCGGCTCCTTTGAGCGAGCCCATCAATTTTAGTCAGTTCGCGGCGACCGCGCCACCCGCCACACGTTCCGACCAGCCCAGGTCCGGGGGCCAGACGTCATCGGCACACTACTCGGGCGAGACCCTGTAGGCCCTCTATTCCCCCGAATACACCCCGTCACTCACCGCAACGACAATGTATTGAGTGCCGTCCACCATGCGTGGGTCTCCCTTCCTCAATAGCCTTCGCGTGACAGTGAGCAGAGTTTACACGAGCCCAGCCGTTGACAGCGCGGCGCTCAGCGGCGAGACTAAGGGCCTCATTTCTCTAGGTATTTCATGACCAACACACAAGAATTGGGACCGGCCGGGAAGCTCACGCTCACCTTCTTCCTGGTCGCCATCTTCCTCGATATCGCGATCCTGCCCTACTACCTGTATATGGACTACGCACCCGACTCGACGGTGTACATGGTGGTCGGCGCCTGCACGGCAGTCCTGGCTGTAGGCCTGTGGCTCGCAACCGCCTTTGGCCCCCTGAAGACCCGCTGAGCGCCTACGTGCCGCGGCTTTCCGCGAGAGCGGTGCTGAAGGCCGCACTCGCACGACTCCGGATGCTAGATGGTGCCCGCCGCATCCGTGACGCGGTCACGGCGCTGAGCTGGGTAGCACACAATCGTCGATTCCTACGTGCCGGCGGTGGCGATAGCCTGCCGATCCCACCCGCGCGGCTCTTGATGTTGACGACGGCGTCGCCGTCGATCGAGTGGTTCGTGCAGAGCGGCCGCGCCGGCGCCGACAGCATCCGCGCGCAGCTCGCCCGACACGACACCCCTGTCTCGGACGTCAGGACCATCCTCGACTTTGGATGCGGATGCGGGCGCGTGCTTCGACACTGGGCCAACCTGTCGGCTGAGGTTCACGGGTGCGACTACAATCCCGTGCTGATCCGGTGGTGTCGGCAGCGCCTGCCGTTCGCGCAGTTCGCAACCAACGGCCTGGAACCGCCACTTCCGTACCCGACCGCAAGCTTCGACCTCATCTACGCCCTGTCCGTGTTCACGCATCTGCCGGAGCCGTTGCACAGCCGATGGGTCGCCGAGTTGGCTCGGGTTCTTCGTCCCGGTGGGCACCTGATCATCTCGACCCATGGTGAGGCGTATCTGGACACACTGTCAGCCTCCGAACGAGACCGGTTCCACGCGGCTGAGCTCGTGGTGCGCGACGCCGACGCGGCCGGCAGCAACCGGTGCGGCGTGTTCTTCTCGGCAGCCTATCTTCGTCGGCACCTCGCACCTCGATTTCTTCTACGTGAACACGTCACACGGGGCGCACGGGGCAACCCCCCGCAGGATCTCTCGCTGCTGCAGGCGCGCACATCGTCCTCACCACCGCCGCCAAGGTCTGACCGGCCGGGGACCGCAGTACCAACACGATGACCGTTGCGGCCCGACCGGCGTTCCGGAGGGTGATCGCCGCCAGCATCCTGCTCGTAGCCCTCGTGATCGTCTGGCGTGTCGCGGCCTGGCGCCCGCAGCCGATCGTTCCGACAGACCTGCCCGATGACTTTGTGCGGGTGTCGGGCGTTGCGCACGTGCATACCGCGCACTCTGACGGGAGTGGTCAAGTGGAGGACGTGGAGGCGGCGGCCGCGGCCGCCGGGCTCGACTTCGTCATCGTGACCGACCACAACTCGCTGGCGGCCAAGCCCAACGAAGGCTACGGCCCCGCGGGGGTGCTGACCCTGGTAGGCACTGAGATTTCTAACCGGCAAGGGCATCTCCTGGCCATGGGCCTCCCCGAGCTTACCTATCGATTCTCAGGCGACGCCACCGAGGCACTGCTCGACCTGGCGGACCTGGGCGGTCTGAGCTTCGCGGCCCATCCCGAGAGCGACCGTGAGGATCTTCGCTGGCGCGACTGGGAGTTGCCTGGAAACTGGGGTGTCGAGCTCCTCAACGGCGACTCACAGTGGCGGGCCGCCGGCTGGGTCGGGCTCTTGGGCGCGCTCGCCAGATATCCCTTGAACGCTGACTACGCGTTGCTGCGCCTCTTGCAACGCCCGGCCACACTCGACCGGTGGGACGAGGTGCTCTCCCGTCGCCGCGCCACCGGCATCACCGGCGCTGACGCGCACGGAGCGCTCACCACGCTGTCCCCCGCGCTTCCCTTTCCCTCCTATGAGGCCGTCTTCCGCATTGCCCAGAACTATGTCCTTCTGGACGAGCCGCTGGGCGGCAACGCCGCTGCGGACAGCGCGGCGCTCCTGGACGCGCTGGCGAGGGGCCGGCTCTACGTGGGTCTCGGCGCGCTCGCGCCGGCAGACCAGTTCTTTTTTCACGCGGAACGGGACGACGAGCGATGGACGATGGGCGATGACGTCCCAGCGGCAGGCCCGGTCCGACTGCGCGCTGGCGGGGCGCTCCCGGCACACGCGACGCTGACGCTGTTGCGCAACGGGATGGCGCTCGCGTCGACTGACAGGGTTCTCGACCAACGGGTGTCGGACCCTGGGGTCTATCGAGTCGAGGTCCATCTTCCTGGATGGCCGGTGCCTTGGATCGTGTCGAACCCGATCTACGTGGTGTCGGAGGCGGACGGCGCTCGGCGACGCAGGGCGGCCGCGCTGCCAGATCCGCTCGTGGTCGGAAACACCGTGGAACTCGAACGATTCGAGACCCGCTCGACATTCGTGGCGGTCGCGGACAACACGACGACGATGGACCCGCAGTTCATCGCACCCGGGGCCGGGCCGGACGGGTCGAACGCCGCCCGCATCACATTCCAACTGGGGACCCCGACAGCGGACCACCCGTCCCCGTTCGCGTCGCTTGGCAGCTACGCAACGCGGGACCTCACTGGTCGCGCCGGTCTCCTGTTTTCCGTTCGGAGCGACGTTCCCTATCGGTTCTGGGTGCAGGTCCGCGATCTCAACCCCGGAGAACCAGAAGGCGCCGACACCTGGCAGGGGTCAGTCCGATCGTCCACCACGTGGCAGGACGTGACCGTACCTTTCGCGCCCATGAGAAACGTCATCGACGACCCGCGCGGCACGCTCGAGCTGGGAGACACCCAGGCGATTGTCTTCCTGGTCGACATCGGGGCGGTCCCACCCGGGACCGGTGGCACCATCTGGATCGACAATCTGCGAGTCTATTGAACTATTCTCGACAGGGGCCCCTGCCTGAAGGTGATCACAACGGTTGAATGCTGTCGCCTTCCCTCGCGTCCCCTTCAACGACGGAACAAATAGCCGACTGCGATAACACCCGGGTCACCTCGATCACACCCACCGTATCAGTGATGCGATCAAGGACGTTGCCATTCGCATCCGTGATTTCATCTACGACACGGATGACGTCGAAACGCTGTCCGACCACGACGTTGAAATTCTCTCCCTGGTTGATGTAGAAGGACCCGTCCCTGACCCCGACAATCTGGGCGACCGGCGCCACTGGCTCCATCGTCGCGAACCGATCGGACTGATCGGCCAGGGTCTGTGTGACCTGCTCAATGGCCGGACGGAGCGCTTCCTGCGCTACGCCAGCGTCAAAATCGCGCTCCAGACTGGCGCCACGGAAGAATCCGCCGCCCCAGGTCTTCTCCCCCTGGCCGCTCTCCGCCACCAGGATCTCGCCGGTCGTCGTGTCGACCAGCCTGACATCAAGGATGGTTTGCGCTTTGGACCTGGATCCGCCGATACCGCGAAACCTGCCGGAGACAGTCTCGATGGAAAACTGGGTGATGGATCCCGTCAAGATCAACTGCGCCCCCAGCAATCTGCCGATGTTGGCCGCAGTCGATGCGTCGACCGACCCACTCGCGCCGAGATCTTGCTCGGCCAGCACCGCCGCCAGCTGCGAGCGCTCAATCATCCTGTAGGACCCGGTCTTGAGAAGCTGTGTGACCAACTCATCGGCCGCGGCTTCCCCGAGCCGGTCTCCCCAGTAGGACCAGGTGCTGTTGTTCTCAAAATTCATCACCGCTACACGGGGCTGTGCCAGCACCATCGCGGGGGCCATCAGCCACACCGCGAGACCGAGCATGGCGGCCGCGAATCTGCACTTATGTTCTGTACGCATGGTCACACTCCAAGGATATGATGACTCCGATCGCGAAACCGGTGTCTCAGGTCCGGTCTCGTGATTGTAATTCGGTTTCGCTGCCGGTTACCGGATTGGGCGGCCACTCAATGACGGAGTCGCCGTCCATAGACACGACTCATGGAAGACCTCTCCGGGCGGTCCTTCGGACCATATCGCATTGTCGGCCCGTTGGGGGCCGGCGGCATGGCCGCCGTCTACAAAGCCTATCAACCCGCCGTCGACCGACACGTCGCGCTGAAGGTTCTCCCTCGGCATTTCGCTCAAGACCGCGAATTCCTGGCACGCTTCGAACAGGAAGCGACGATTCTCGCCAGCCTGCAACATCCCCACATTCTGCCGGTCCACGACTACGGCGACTCGGACGGGTTCACGTTTATCGTGATGCCCTTCATCAAGACCGGCACGCTCGCAGATGCCATCGACGAGCACCCGCTGCCACTGGAGCAGATCACCCGCGTGATCACCCAGGTGGGCGATGCCCTCGACTACGCCCACGCCAGAGGCCTTGTCCACCGTGACGTCAAGCCCAGCAACATCTTGATCGACGAGCGAGGCAACTGCCTGTTGGCGGACTTCGGCATCGCCAAGATCCTTGAGGGCGCCGACAAGCTCACCGCGACCGGAGGATTAATCGGCACCCCGAAGTACATGTCGCCAGAGCAGGGAATGGGCCAGGCGATAGACGGCCGAAGCGACCTGTATTCATTGGGTGTCGTGCTCTATGAAATGGCGACGGGCCTCGTCCCCTACGAGGCGGAGACCCCGATCGCCGTCGTACTCAAACACATCCGCGATCCGCTACCGCTCCCGCGCGCCATCAACCCCGACATGTCCGAGGCGCTCGAACGCGTCATTCTGCGCTCGATACACAAGGAACCCTCGGGGCGATTCGGCTCTGCGGCGGCCATGGTCGAGGCGATCAAGGCGCTGGCGCCTACCAAGACTCCCGATACAGGGGATGCGACGACGCTGCAGGCGGGCCTCCCTCCGCTGCAGGCGGGCCTCCCTCCGCTACCGGCGGGAGGCGTCTCGGGCGTGTCCCCCCCGGACGCGGCGACCACGGTTGCAGCGCCAACCGACCACGCGACCTCACGCCGCCGGTGGCGTACCAGTGCACTGGCGGCGGCCGCCGTCATCCTTATCCTGCTCCTGTGGTTCCGCCTCCCAGAGCCCGACCGGGGGGCTCACGACACGCCCGTGCCTCTCGCGTCGCTGGGAGTCGAGCGGCCGGGGTCAATGGCGGACCCGGTGGAGCCGGCGCATCCAGTGGGCACGACGCCAGAGCCGAACCCGGGCGCGGCTCCTGCGGGGCGGACTGAAGGGCCCCAAGGCCAGGCCAGCGTCGCGACCAACTCGACTGCGGCGACGGGGTCGGCCAACACCAATGAGTCAGCCGGCGTCGTGCAGGACGGCCTCGCCGGCATCGCGACCGCAGCCTCGGCGATCGTTCCCGCCTCGGTGTCCGACAGGCCACCGGCGGTCAAGGAGAACCCACTCCTGGCCCGTTCGTTGCCATTGGCTGGCAGCGGCCGGTTCACCGGGGCAGGGGGCGCCGAGCCTGAGCGCACGCCGATCTCCAGCGCTGCCGACACCGACGACCCGTTTCCCGATCTCAGCGACGGGACCTTTCTGGATCGCCAGATCGGCATGCGGTGGACGGCGACCGGCACCCCCCGTCAAGGCACAGACGGGCTCTTGTGGACCGCCGCCAACACCTATTGCGAAGGGTTGGCGCTGGGCGGGACCGCCTCCTGGCGCCTCCCGACGCAACCCGAACTCGATTCGGTCCTGCAGCGGCTCGATCCGACGCGGTACCCCTGGGGCGTGACGCTCTGGAGTAGCGACCGCGAATTCGGCGAGTCCAATCGACTGTGGGTCACCAATTCACCGCTCTACGCACCGGCGTGGTCATCGGCAGTACGCGACGCCTCGGCCCGGCGCCTGACCCATCGCGTGGTGTGCGTCACGCCGGACCTCCCCTGACAGTGATGCAGCCCACGCGCCCGATGCGAACTTCCCCGATCGGCGCCCGGTGAGAGCGGGCCTCTGGTACGGCATCACGGCGTATGTCTGGTGGGGCGTCAGCCCCATCTATTGGAAACAGCTGGACCGCGTACCGCCGACAAGTCTGGTCGGGTACCGCGTGTTCTGGTCGCTTCTGATTCTCGTCGCCCTCCTCGCCCTCCGACCACAGGATCGGTTCACACGTGGGCAGTTTACCGCACGGGTCCTCGCAACCTACACCGCCGCGGGAGCGCTGCTGTATGCCAACTGGTTCACGTTCATCTGGGCGGTCACGACCGGTGTCATCGTCGAGGCCAGCCTGGGATATTTCTTGTCGCCGCTGGTGACGGTGGGCTTGGGGGTCCTCGTGCTGGGCGAGCGTCTGCGGTCCGGCCAGTGGGTCGCGGTGGGCCTGGCCGCGGCGGGCGTGGTGTATCTGAGCGTCTCGCTCGGCACACTGCCCTGGATCGCCCTCCTGCTGGCGTCGACCTTCGGCCTGTACGGACTCCTCAAGAAGCAGGCGGCGTTGGGAGCGATGCAGGGACTCACATTGGAGATCAGCCTGCTCTCCGTTCCCACGGCTCTCTTGCTGCTGCTCGGTCCGGTGATGACTGCCCCGGGTGGGGGCTCACAGGCTGGGGATCCGTGGCTGCATCAGACGTTGCTGGCGGCGTCCGGGGTGATCACCGTCGGACCGCTGCTCCTGTTCGGGGCCTCGGTCCGTCGGATACCGCTGTCGCACGTGGGCATCATTCAATACCTTGCGCCGACGTTGCAGTTCCTGTTTGGAGTCCTGGTCTACGGAGAGCAGTTTGGTCAGACTCAGCTGGTGGGGTACGCGTTCGTGTGGGTCGCCGTCGCGATTTTCGGGGTGGAAGGCCTCTATGCGTACCGACACGCAGCCGGCAGGCTGCGTGACGCGGGAAGGTCATGAACCTCGTCAGCGGTCAGGGCGCACTGACGGTGGCGTCCACCAACTGCGCGATGGCGGCCAACGTTGTCTGCGCCGCATTGAGCCCGAGGCGAAAGTCGTCATCCGTGAAGGTGACGTAAAGATCTGTCGGTTGGTGCCAATGTGGGTCCCAGCCCGCCCCAATATGCATGCCCCGCTCGTTTTCGCGAAGACTGATGGCTGGCGTCACATTCATGAACGGCGTGGAATCGGTGTTGGTCATATGGGGACCGACCGCTGCCGGATAGTCCGTCGCGTAGGCGTCATTGGCCGATTTGAAGAAAAAGGCGAGATCGCGAGACTCGAGCGCCAGCGCAGAGTCCGTTTGGAATTCGATGTTCACATCAGCCTCCGGTCGCTGATCGCGACTGACTCGCCCGTCCGGACCGGGGGCGCCATGATCGAACAACATCATGTCGTGCTGAATCATGCCCAGCCATCGAGGCTCGGGGTAACGACCGGAGCCCGGCGGGTCTTCGAGCCCCTGACGTTCGCGCCGCTGCTCCACATACGCGGCGCTGCCGTTGAGCCCGGTCTCCTCGTTGTTCCAGAGGACAAAACGTATCGACCGCCCGGTCTGCACATCGGGCGCACTGAAGATACGGGCCAGCTCCATGACAATCGCGGTGCCTGACCCGTTATCGTTGGCTGCTTCGCCGAATCCATGACCGTCCATATGCGCCCCGATGATGTACATCTCATCTGGGTTGGTCGTACCGACCTTGGTACAGAACACCTCCGATCGCTCCCCGTTACGCGGCTCTTCCAGGTTCAGGGCCCGGAGCGTCTCATTCGGCTGCGCCAACGGGGCGCGCACAACGCCGGTGCGGCGTCGATAGCCGAATATCGAGCTGCCGCCTGGTCCCGAACCGTTGCGTCCCACGAGGCCTCCGGTGGGCGTGGGGTCGACGGGGTTCAACGGCGGACGAGTTCCGCCGCTTCGACGCCCTACCGGACGCGGTGGCGGGTCGAAGGTGTACACGAGTCGCTCGGTGTTCGTACACCCGCCCGTCTGAAGGCGTGTCTCGATCCAGTCCACAGCCTCTCGATTGCGCGTCGTCCCCTGACGTCGGTCGCCAAACCGCACTAGTCCACGAATCGCCGCCTTATACTGCTCGAGATCGAGGCGACGGACCAGAGCGCGAATAGCAGTCTCGCTCTCGTCGCTGGATTGTGCCCAGACGCCCGTCTCGACCACAACGCAGCAGACCAGCGCCATCAGCGCACTCCCCACCGGACGGCGCGGCGTCCACGTCCGTCTCAACCTTAGGTCTGTCTCGTTCCTACGATGCAGTGACATCAGGGCTCCTTTGGCAGCGTTCCGGCGCGGCGCCTGGGAGGCCGCATCCCTCAATCGAAACCGCCAAGATATGCGCTCAGGCCAGGAGGATTCTGACTCAGGCTAGGGTCAATTACGAAATAGCGCGAGGATGACCAGACCGGTCACCTCTAAAGTTTCGGCTCCAGAATCCGAGCCGACGTAGGGAGCAGCAGACGGACAACTGCGCAAACCATATGCAGATCTCACATTCGCCCACGTTGCTCAAGGAAGCCCCACCGCCTCATCTCGCAGGTCCGGTCACCAGGCCACGCGAGAGACCGGACGCGCCGGTCACGAGCGACGACCAGCGTGTGGACGACCTTCTGACCACCGTAACCCAGTGCGACGGGCCGACCATCCAACGGTTGCGCGAGGCGCGCGACGTGAGCCTGGGCCAGATCAATCTCACCACAAAGATCTCGCTCTCGAACCTCCGGTTCATCGAAGCGGACGACCTCGACGCACTACCCGCCCCCGTCTACTTGCGTGGATACCTCAGACAGATCGCCGAGCCGCTCGATGTCGACGCCGAGTGGGTCATCGCCGGCTACATGACCCGCATCTCGACTCAATCGACACACATTCGCTGACGCGCGAGCGCGGCGGACCAAAGCGGAGGGATCGGTATCGCCCTGGCATGTCCGGTTCCGGCCGGAGTCTAGGCGATGCCGGCGCCCAACACGCCCACATAGACGGAATAGAGGGACTGACTGGCACACATGAACAGGCGGTTGCGCCGGGTGCCGCCAAAACAGACGTTCGCGCACCGTTCAGGCAAACGAATGGCACCAATCGTCACGCCATCGGGCGCAGTCACCAGGACGCCGTCACCCGCGCCCGCCCACACGTTGCCATCCGCGTCACACCGGATTCCATCGGCCGCCACCAGGTTGTCCGTATCTGGCGCGCGCAGCTCGACAAACCGACGGCCGTTCGTCAGACGCGTCCCGTCCACGTCGAAGACCCGGATCTCGCGCCCCGACCCGGTGTCGGCGACGTACAGACGGCGGTAATCCGGCGAAAAACAGAGACCGTTCGGCCCGCCGGGTTCATCGGTGACCAGCACCACGCGACCGTCCTGCGGATCGACTCGGTATACCGCCGGCGGGGTCTCCGACTCCGCGCGGAACCCCTCGTAGTCGCCTCGAATGCCATACGGCGGGTCCGTGAACCAGATACCGCCGTCGGGTGCGACGACGGCGTCGTTCGGCGAGTTCAGCCGCTTGCCGTCGTAGCGATCGGCGATCATGGTGACATCGCCGTTCTGTTCGTACCGCGCGACCCGCCGGCCGCCATGCTCGCACGACAACTGGCGCCCCTCGCGATCGAACGTGTTGCCGTTGCTATGCCCCGATGGGCTGCGAAACACGGTGACGCGTTCGTCCTCCTGGACCCAACGGTGCTGCACATTGTTGGGAATGTCGCTCCAGACCAGATACCGTCCGACCCCGTTCCAGGCGGGCCCCTCGGCCCACATCGTGCCCATGTGCAGCCGCTTGATTGGCGTGTTGAACAGGATGTAGCGATTGAATCGCGGGTCGAGGGCGATGAGGTCTGGGTCCGGATATCGCAGCGGACTCCCGCCCGACCAGTCTCGCGCCTCGTAGGGTGGCACAGTCGGCGCCTGTTGCCGGGCCCATGCCGGGGCCGCGGCGGTAGCCGTGAACGCAGCCCCGAGAAATGCGCGGCGTGTCCACGCGGATGATCCGTCGTCACGTCGATACTCTGCCATGTCTTACGTTCTCCAATGGGCCAGGTTGTCCGCCACGACCCCGCCGACTCTCCCCTGAACTGGGGCCAGTTGTCCTGGGCCGCGACACCGGTGTCGGTCAATACCAGCCGCACCGTACCGGGTCCCGACCTTGGCCTCTGCGTCGTCCAGTTCCCTCGATTCCTGCATACCGCGCGGTTTGGCGGTATTCTAGCGCGCATCGCCGGTCGCGCATTCGCTGCGAGGTTCGCCGGCTGCGCGAGACGACCGTAGACACGTCGAGCCCACTGACTATGACCAGACGGATTTTCACTTCGACAGCGGCGAGCGTGATAGCCAGCACCTGGCTCTGCTCAGCGACACTGCAGGCGCAGCCTCCGGAGCATTTCGTCCCGTCACGGCCCGAGACCCTCAGCTGGGGCTGGTACCCGGTCGACAAACCACCGGTGCTGACGATCGAGTCTGGCGACACCGTGCGGATAGACACACTGAGTCACGCCGGCTCGACACAGCGTGAACATCCGGCCACATTGCTCCGCGATCTCGGCGTGGCCCCAGAGCACATCCTCCCCGACGTCCTCGACTTCTGGGCGTCGCGCGACGGACGCCCCCGGGAAGGTCGAAGCGGCCACGTCATCACCGGACCGATTGCGATCACCGGCGCCCGACCTGGCGACATGCTCGAAGTCCAGATTCTCGAATTGACCACACGGGCCCCGTATGGCATCAACAACACAGGGTCACGTGCTGGGGTCTTCGGGGCTGGCTATCCAGGCTCTCGGCCGGACGATGCCATCCGCGACATCGAGACCACCCGACATGCCATCCATACGGGCATGGTCGACGGCCGAGAAGTCGCGCTGTTTTCGGACGATATCCACGTGCCGCTGGCGCCGTTCATGGGCATCATGGCGGTGGCGCCAGTCCCGGTGCTCGGCCAGCCTGGCGTCGACATTCCCGGTGTGCAGGCCTCACGCCCGCCCGGTGACTTCGGCGGCAACATGGATGTGAAGGAGCTCACGGTCGGGAGCACACTTTTTCTGCCTGTCCTGCATCAAGAGGCGCTGTTCTACGTGGGCGACCCGCATTCTGCGCAAGGCGACGGTGAGGTCAGCGGGACGGCCATCGAGCAGTCGTTGGCCGGCCGATTCCGGTTCGTTCTGCACAAGAACACGCCAATCGCCGGACCGCGCGCCGAGAACGAGACGCACTACATCATGATGGGCATCGACCTGGACCTCGACCGCGCCCTGCAAAAAGCGGTGGACGCGGTCGTGGCGTTCCTGGTGGCGGAAAAAGGTCTAACACCGACCAAGGCGGTGTCGCTAGCAAGCATTGCTGTCGACTTCCACATCGCCGAAGCGGTTGACTTCACCCAACTGGTCACCGGCAAGATACCCAAGAGCATTTTTCGGTAGGAGGCCCCTGCGACATGCTACGAACGATGGCCCTCGGCGGATTAACGACCCTCGCACTTCTCTCGATCGCCGCCGCTGGCAGCACCGCGCAGGAGGAGCGGCCGGTCGCCATTCAGTCGTTGGACGTCCGCGAGAACCTGTATGTCATCAGCGGTGGCGGAGGACATACGGCGGCCCTGGTCACTGAAAACGATGGCGTCGTGCTGGTCGATACCAAGCTGGCCGGTTGGGGACAGTCGATACTGGACACGATGCGATTGATCAGCGACCAGCCGGTAACCACCATCATCAACACGCACACGCATGGTGACCACGTCGGCGGGAATATCGACTTCCCGGCTAGCGTCGAGATCGTCGCCCACGAGAGGGCGTCGGCTCGGATGCAGGAGATGGAGGTCTTTGCCGGCCAGGGAGCGGACGGGCTACCGGACCGCACGTTTACCGACAAAATGACCCTCCTGCAGGGACGGGACCAAATCGATCTCTATCACTTCGGCGCGGGCCACACAGACGGCGACGTCGTCGTCGTGTTCCCGGCTCTCGGGATGGCCCACCTGGGCGACCTGTTCGCATTCATGGGGACGCCGTACATCGACGTGAACAATGGAGGAAGCGGTGTCGCCTATCCCGACACGCTCGACCGTGTCGTCGCCTCCATCGATGGTATCCGTCGTGTGATTCCAGGCCACATTCCGCCACCCACCGGGAGCCCGATGCCGGCCTGGATCACGTGGGACCATGTCGAGGAATACGCGCGATTCAACCGCCACTTCCTCGACTCGGTACGCGCCTCGAAGGAGGCGGGTCGAACGGTTGACGAGGCGGTCGTCGCGCTGGACCTTCAAACCCGCTACCCCGACCATGCCATGGACCGCGCGGCCGCGAATGCGAAGGCGATCTATGACGAGTTGGACGCGCAGTAGACAGCCGGCCGCCAGGAGTAGAAGGCACGGCGCTCCAGGGCGCTCGGCCGTGACGTGCGGCCTAGCTGCAAGGGCGAGACCACGTTGTGAGGACACATGAAAACACCTAGCCGCATCGCACCGTATCTACTGGCCGTCACTGCGGCGTTCACGCTGAGTCTTGCCGCGCCGTCAGCCAATGACTGGCCGGAATTCCGCGGCGAGGGTCGCATCGGTGTCTGGACGGAGGACGGCATCCTTGAGACCTTCCCGGAGGAGGGGCTCGCGGTGCGCTGGCGCACACCGATTCACCATGGCTTCTCCGGCCCCTCCGTGGCGGATGGACGTATCTTCATCACCGACTTCGAGCGAACACGGGGGCTCGACGGAACGGAACGCATTCTCTGTTTGGACGAAGAGACCGGCGAGATTCTCTGGACCCATAGCTGGGACGTCAGTTACCTCGGTGTCGCGTGGGACGAGGGTCCTCGCGCCACCCCGACCGTCGATGGCGATCGGGTGTACGCGGTGGGCGCCAGCGGCATCATGACGGCGCTCACAGTCGACACCGGCGAGGTGCTGTGGCGTACCGACTTTGTAGAGGACTTCGCAGCGGAGATTCCACAATGGGGGTTCAGCAGCGCGCCCATTGTCGACGGCGACCGCGTGATTACCCTCGTTGGCGGCACGCCCGACGCGAAAGTGGTCGCGTTCGACCGCACGACAGGGGCCGAGGTCTGGCGCGCACTCTCCTCGGTTGAGGCCGGAGCCGGGGTGGCGCAACCCCTCTTCATCGAGGCAGGCGGCGAACGACAGCTCATCATCTGGCACCCCCTGGCCGTCTCCTCCCTCGACCCCGCCACTGGCGACGTCTTCTGGGAGCAGCCGTTCGAGGTCGGCTACGACATGACGGTCGCCACACCCGTGCGTCGCAACTCGGATCTATTTGTCACCACGTTCTATGACGGTCCGATGATGCTGGCACTCGACAACGACCGACCCGACGCCACGATGCGCTGGCGCGGCAGCAGTAGCAGCGAGATTCTGACCGATGGCCTGCACGGGGTGATTGGCACGCCGATCATCGAGGGCGACCACATCTACGGGTTCGGCAGCTACGGACAGCTCCGATGCCTTGTGGCAGCCACGGGCGAGCGTGTCTGGGAGACGCAGGAGGCCACCGGTGAGCGCGCCCGGTGGACGACCGCCTTCATGGTCACGCACGAAGACCGGGTCTTCATCAACAACGACCGCGGCGACCTCATCATCGCCAAGCTGTCGCCAGAGGGCTACGAGGAGATCAGCCGGACCGCGTTGATTGCGCCAACGTCACGCCCCGGCAACCGTCGAGAACTGACGTACGTGAACTGGTCACACCCCGCCTACGCCAATCAGCACATCATCGCGAGAAACGACGAGGAGATCATTTCAGCCTCGCTCGCCGCCAACGACTAGTCGATGAGCGCCTGATAGGTCATCGAAGCCATGTCGGGCCGCACGTTGATGTGCGTGTAGGGGCGTAATTGCTGCATCACGATGCCGATGATCTCCTCGACCGGGTCAACCCAGAAAATGGTCCCGAAGGCGCCGCTCCAGTAGAAGGACCCTTCCGAGCGCGGGGTCGCCGCCGGGCCGAGATCTGTCACCACCGCGTAGCCCAGTCCGAACCCGTAGCCAGGTCCGGCCAACCAGATCCCCTTCTCGCCGGTGTGATTGGCGGTCATCATTTCCACCGTCTTCCGACTGACAAGACGAGTACCCTCCAGTTCCCCACCGTTCAGCATCATCTGCTGGAACCGGAAGTAGTCGCGGGCGGTCGAGACGAGACCGCCGGCGCCACTGTAGTAGGTATGCGGCTCAGCGACGTATCGGCTGTCCGCCGTCGGGGCCTCCGACAGCGCAATCTGGCCGCTGGCGGCCGGGCCATACAGCGCGGTGAATCGGTCCAGCTTCGACTCGGGCAGAAAGAAGTGCGTGTCGGGCATGTCGAGCGGCTCGAAGATTCGCTCGGTGAAGAACTCGTCGAGCGTCTGCCCGGACATCACTTCGACCAGCCGACCGGCGATATCGGTGGCGCGACCATATTCCCAGTGCTCACCAGGCTGGAAATTGAGCGGCAGCATCGCCAACCGCTTCACCATGTCGCCGACCGTATCGCCTGGCTTCGTCTCGGCCGACATGCGCAAAAATTCTGGTTGCGTGATGCCGCGGTAGCTGTTCGGCAGGCCCGCCGTATGCGTCAGGATCTGCTGCACCGTAATCTGCGTCTCCGCCGGTACGGTCTTGTAGCGCCCGGTCACGCGTTCCTGCGACGGCGAGGGAATAGCCACCTGCATGTCGGCAAACTCAGGCAGCCACTTCGAGATTGGGTCGCGCAGCTGGAAGTGTCCCTCCTCGTACATCATCATCAAAGCGAGGGACGCGATTGGCTTGGTCATCGACGCGATGCGGAAGATGCTGTCATGGGTCATCGGCGCGTTGTTTTCAGCGTCGCGCTCACCCAGAGCGGAGAAGTGCACGACCTTCCCCTTCCGCGCCACCAGCGTCACGACGCCGGCCGTCTCGTTCCGGTCGATATACGCCTGCATCACCTCGTCGATCCGGGCGAGGCGCTCCGACGACATCCCCACGGTCTCCGCTTCCGCGGTCGGGACGCCATCCATCACCGGGAGATCGGCCTCTGCCCCGCGAAGTCCAGCGGTCGCCACCGCGGCCGCGAGCACGACCAGTCCGGCCCATTTCGTTGTCGAAACGTTCATCAACATTCTCCCTGGCCCGCGATGGGCATTCGTTCCAGTACGGACAGCCACGCCCGCTAGTTCAATCGATCCGACGCGTCGGCGACGCACAAAGTAGAAGCGAGTGTACCTGAAGATGCGGCACGCACGACGCTGCCTACCGCCGACGCCCCACGGTCAGCGAGGCGTGCGCGTGGCGGGCCACGCGGGAGATAATCGATCCACTGTGAGCGTGTCTACGTATCGTCCCCTCAGACTCGCAGCCATTCTGGCTGCCACCGCCGTGCTCGGAGCATCGTCGCAGCCTGTCGTCCAACTCGACGTCATGAGCTCAGGTGGCTTCACGGCCGCGTACGAGGCACTGTCGACGACGTTCACGGCCCAGACGGGGATTGCCCTCAATACGGCGTACGGCGCCTCCATGGGTGGCGCAGCGTCCTCCATCCCGAGCCGGATTGACCGCGGAGAAGCCGCTGACGTGGTTATCCTAGCTCGCGAAGGGCTCGACCTGCTGGTGGGCACAGGACGAGTCGTTCCCGACAGCCAGGTCGACTTGGCGGCATCGCTGGTCGGGATGGTCGTGCGTGACGGCGCCACGGTGCCAGACATCCGAACGCTGGACGACTTCACGCGCACACTCCTGGAGGCCGAGTCGGTCGCGTTCTCAGCCAGCGCCAGTGGTACGTATCTGGCGACCGTCCTCTTTCCCCGCCTCGGCATCGCAGAACAAATGGCTCTCAAGAGCATGCGCGTCGTGGGCGAGCGCGTGGGCACGGTGGTGGCACGCGGCGACGCGGCGATCGGGTTCCAACAAGTGAGCGAGTTGTTGCCTATTCAGGAGATCACCTACGTCGGGCCGATTCCCGACGAGGCGCAAAAGGTCACGATGTTCTCGGCCGGGGTGACAACGCACGCCGTCGCCCCAGGCGCCGCACGACGCCTGATCGCGTTCCTCGCCTCACCCAGCGCAGCGCCGATCATCGCGCGCACCGGCATGACGCCCCAGACGGAGCCAGGCGCACGTTAGGACGCGACAAAAAGGACGGCTCGGTGTGGCGGGCGCGGGGACGGGAACGGGCGGAACCGTCAGGCCACGGGGTTCGTCAGAGTAGGCAGCATGATCAAATTTCTGCTCTGGTGCCTGCTACTCGTGCTGTGCTGGCCGCTGGCCCTCATCGCCCTGATCGTGTACACGATTGTCTGGGTCCTCCTCCTCCCGTTCCGGGTGGTAGGGATCGCCGTGGGCGGCGTCTTTGCCCTCCTGGGCGCCATCATCATGTTTCCGGCCCGGGTGCTCGGCGGCCCACGGGCGATCTAGGCCACGGGTTTGCCCCCGGCCACTACTTCGCGAGCCCGTCGGGGCGCATCTGGAACCTGACCACCTTGCTGGGCGTGCCCTTGCCCGTTTCAGCGTGGAACGGGGCACGCGTGCTCCAGGTGGCCCACAGTCCTCTCCCCTTCCAACCGGCGGTGGCGTCGTCGATACGCCCGTCCATCCATTTGGTGTAGAACCCTAGCGGATAGGGCACCCGCAGTACCACCCATTCGCCGTCTGTCAGGGCCAGCAGCGCCTCTGATGCGTTCCCGGTGCTGATGGGCGTGTTGGCTCCGAGACCCGACGTATCGAACTGGTCGACCCAGGCATAGTAGCTACCCTCGGAGCTACCGGACTCGGTGATGCCCTTCATCTTCGGGAGCGGCTCTTCATACAGGGTCCAGCCTTCGGGGCAGTGTTGTCCGGTCGCGGTCGGTCCGTTCAGCGGACCAGCACACTTGCGGCGGTCGAAACTGGCGAGATGCCCACTGGCCAGCGGTGTCCATACGACGCCATGGCGGTCGATGTCCATGCCGCGTGGCGAATACCCCTGCACCGCGGCCCGTGGGTTCTGGTAGGGCACCTCATATCGTTCCGTGAGCCCGGTCGACGACGGATCCTCGCCCGGATCGAACCGGAGGAGGGCTCCGGGCATCCCCAGGGATGACCCCCAGACAGACCCGTCATTCGGGTCAACAGACACGCCGTAGAACCCCGACCGAATCCGCCGGTCCTGTGACGCGACAACCGGCTCGTCCGGCTCGGTATAGGCGTCGCGACGACCATTGCCATTGTTGTCCAGGACCAGGGGGCTCCAGCCCTGTGACGCCAGCTCGTCCCCCGTCTCCAGGAACTGCTTGGTGTTCAACCACCCGAGGACCTGTCCGCCGCCGCTGGTCCAGAGTGTGTTGTTGTCGTCTTCAGCAAAAATCAGATGGTGCGTGCTGAAACAGGTACCGATGAGCGTCATGTCGTCGGTCGCCGGGTCGTACACCGCCAGGTGCCGGTTGGCCCGCGCGTTGGGAAACACCTGCGCGGACGGATGATCGGACCCCGACAGGCAGTCCGGAGGGTTCTCCGGCCCGCGTACGCGGGAGGTCAGCCAGACGCGGGAATCCTGGTCAAGCATCGGGTTGTGAATGTTCGCCCGGCTGTCCCAGATCGCCTCCTCGCCCCAGTAGGGCGACGGCGCCATCGGCGGACCGGCCGCCAACGGGGTGTCGGGGTCCCGCACCGGCACGCGCAGCTGCCGGATGCTGTTGCTGGTCGGGTCGAGCACTGGCACGTAGTCGGCGCTGGCTTCGAGGGCCCCGTAGATCGGCCCGTTCGCGTTGACGGTCGGATTGCGCTTGTCGGTCGACACCTCATCGTGAAGATAGGCGTGCTGGTCGGCCCAATCCCACTGTGTGATCACGACGTTGCGCTCGATGCCCTGGGGCCGTGGCGGCGTCGGCGGAAGCTCGCCGGCCATGATGCGTCCGGTCCAGTCGGCGTACATCTCGAGGGCGCGCCGGCGGCCCATTCGATCCAGCGCCCCGCTCATGCTGCCGCCGGCCTGCCCTGACTGCACTCGCCGGTCCCACGCGTCGACCAGCGAGTCAAATTCGCCGAGCTGCGGCGGGACTTCACGGGTGGCCTTGTTCCCCAGAGCGTGGCACGCGGTGCACCCGCCGGACTTCAATCCGCGAAGCCAGGTGGACTGATCCGGAATGCTCGGCGAAATGCCATTGCCCTCGGGTCCGGTGCCAGGAAATTCATCCGGACCTGGCGCCTCGAGGAGCGAATACCAGTAGCCGGCCGGGAAGTACTGCGCCGCGGCATGGGCATCGGGCGCCACCACCGCGGTCATGTCCAGCCGTGCGCCCGGCGACGCCGGCTGCTTGACCGAATCCACAAGGCCGTACCCCCGGACCCACACCTCATAGGTGGCGTCGGGCAGGTCCGGCACCACGTAGCGTCCCTGGTCGTCCGTCACCACCGTTCGATTGAACCGTGTCGGCAGGTCGGTCGTCTCGGCGATGACCCAGACACCCGCTTCGGGTCCGTCCGGCCCTGTGACGACCCCACCGATGTCGTCGCCATCGATGGCGATCGCCGGCTGTCGCGCGATCAGCCCCGGTGCCGCCAGCAGCGCCGCCAACATCACCCCGCCCGCGGCGCTCCCGAGCACCATCTTCTTGCGTACGTTCATCGTGTGTCTCCTGTCGCGTCTCAGAGGGCCCAGAGCCCGTGTCGGCTGTCGGCCTTCCGTATCACCCGCCCGACGCCCCTGTGCTGCGCACCACCTTGCTCGGCACCCGCGCTACCGGGCCAACGGGTCAAGGGAGCGCGAGCGCGACCCACTCGCTCTCCATATCGGTCCAGCCGACGGTGACCACGATGTACTGCTTGCCACCGGCCATGTAGGTCATCGGGGCCGCGCTCGTCCCACCGGGGAGCCCGACCTCGGCCACCACCGCGCCTGACTCCTTGTCATAGGCACGCAGCACTTTGCCACCGACGCCCCCGGGCAGAAACACCATGCCCCGGTCGACCCCCTCACCCAGAAAAACCAGCGTCCGCGTCACGAGCGGGGACACCCGTCCCGATTGTCCCAACGGCGGCAGATCCAAGTCGCGCAACGCGGGATGGTCTCGCGGACCGTCGCCGTTAGCCACGCTCCACTTGATCTCTCCTTCGTTGAGGTCGATCGCCACGAGGGCGCCATACGGCGGTTTCAGCAGCGGGAGTCCTTGCGGCCCCTCGGCCATCTCAAGGGCCCGCATCACGAAATCGACGTTCGACCGCGGATGCTCCGACCGGGTCAACCCAACCACGGCCGGCGTGCGCGCCGTCGGCACATACAACACACCGGTCTCGGGGTCGACGGCCGCTCCGTTCCAGTCAGCGCCGCCGACCAATCCTGGCGACTGAATCGTGCCGCGCGTCCCACCAGGACGCGGATCGATCACCGTCGGCGGGGTGAACAGCGGACCCGAAACATACCCCGCCAATATCTCCTCGGCCTCTCGGCGGAGCTCCGGCGTGAAGTCGATGAGATCATCCACCAGCACCCCTTGGTGCTCGAACGGTGGCGGCTTGGTCGGGAACGGCTGGGTGGCTGCGTACCATTCGCCGGGCACGTCCCCTACGGGCACCGCACGCTCTTCGATCGGCCATACCGGTTCGCCTGTGGCGCGATCAAAGACATAGGTAAATCCCTGCTTGCTGACCAGCGCCACGGCTTTGATGGCGCGACCATCGACCGTAATATCGATCAGGTTCGGCGCGGCCGGAAAGTCGTAGTCCCACACGCCGTGGTGCACCGCCTGGAAGTGCCATACAAGCTCGCCGGTTCGCGCGTCGAGACACACGAGGCTCTCGGCGAACAGGTTGTCGCCCGGGCGGTGGCCGCCATAGTAGTCGTTGGTCGGGGTCGACAATGGGAGGTAGACCAGACCGAGTTCCTCGTCCCCACTGGGCCAGGCCCACATATTCGTGTTGCCGGTGTACTCCCACGACGCCTGATCCTCATTCGGACCGGTAAGCCAGGTGTCGTTCCCCACCTCGCCCTCCTGCGGCACCGTGTGAAAGATCCAGCGCTGCTGGCCGGTACGCACGTCGAAACCGCGAACATCACCCGGCGGCATCGCTTTGCGCGCCGGTTGGGTGTCATTGGTGAAGTCGGTGCCAAAAGAGCCGATAATCACCACCCCGTTGACCACGAGCGGAGCCGACCGCCACCGAAACTCGGTCACGGGCCGCGTATCGTAGCCCTGTGTCAGGTCCACCTCGCCGTCGGTGCCGAAGTCGGGATATCTGGCCCCCGTGCCGGCGTTCAGTGCGACGAGCGTCGAACCAATGACCGCCACGACCCGGGCGTCGTCGCTCTCCGGGTCGTCCCAATACGCCACGCCACGACTGGCGCCCCCACGGCTCGTCACGCCCTCGGGCAACGGATCGAACCACACCACCTCGCCGGTGATCGCGTCCAGCGCGGCGACCGTGCCAAGACCGGTGCTGACATACAGCCGCCCGTCCGCCATCAGCGGGGTGTTCTGCACCACCGCCGGCGGACGAATCTCACTGCCCTCCCGGACCGCGTCAGGAATGGTCGGCTGCCGCCACACCACCCGCAGACTGCCCGCGTTGTCCGCCGTGATCTGGTCAAGGGCCGAGTACTTGCTTCCGGCCAGGTCGGCGCTATAGGCGCGCCACTCACCCGTCTGGGCCATGGCCACACCGCCGACGCCTAACAGCGCGACGGCCGCCACTGCCGTTGTGGTTGACGTCATCTTCATGCTCCTCTGGCCGCGATCCGGTCCCGCATTGCTTCCGCGTCATTGACGAGCCGGGCTTCGAGATCGAGCCCCGGCGTGATGACGCTCTTCGCGCGCATCATCAGCACTGCCCGGCCGCGATCGGTCCGACCGGAGCCCAGTGGTATCAAACCCACGTCGAAATGGAGTGCAAATTCGTCTTGCAATTCATGTGAGGCGATACTGGACATTGGCCCCTCCTCCACGCTCCACCGTGGACGTCGAATCGCTGGTCGCAGTCTATACCTGGGGCGTCCATCGGGAAAGGCTCAGGTCTTGCGCGCTATAATCCGGTGCCTGTCATGGTGCGCCAACCGGTCACGTCCAATTCGCGCGGTCGCGCACGCGACGGGGTCCCACTGAGCGCGCGAGCCGGACTCCCCACACGACGACTCGTCGTCATGACCTTGCTGGTCTGCGTTCTCGGTTGCCAAACGCAAAGCTGGGAACAGTACATGGAGGCGGCCGCCTTTGCGTACCAGGACCAGGATTTCGAGGCCGCTGAGCAGTGGTTCGTGGCCGCCGAACACGCCGCACTCGAGTTTGAGCCGTCCGATCCGCGTCTGGCCATCACACTGGGCAACCTCGCCGACTTCTACCACGCGCAGGCGCGAGATTCCGAGGCGGAACCCCTCTATCAGGAGGCGCTGACGCGCCTCGAACGGATTGATGGACCCGAGTCGCCTCGCGTGGCGCGTTTCGCCGCCGACCTGGCGGTGTTCTATGCGGTACTCGACCAGTCTGAAGATGCGGAACCGCTATTTCAGCGAGCCCTCGGTATCCTCGACTGGGAGGTCGGACCGGGTCACCCGGACGTGCTGGTTCTCCGGACTGCGCTGGCGGGCTTGTATCTGCGAGAAGGACGTCACCGGGACGCCGAGCCGCTGTACCGCGAGGTGCTGGCCCTCACGTTGGATCAAGCAGAACCCGATCAGGACCAACTGCTCACCATCCTCCAGGAGTACGCCGTCGTCTTCCGTGGGATGAATCGCCCGGACGACGCGCTGGCCCTCGAAGGCCGGGCGCGCGCGATCCGCGACGCGCTCTAGAGTCGTCGGCGAGGTGTCGATCGCCGGCCGTCCGTTCGCACACGGGGCCTGCAAGGCCGCACGTCGCCCGAGAAGTTCGCTGCGTATGAGCCGCTGGCGAGGATTGAAGTGAGACACGTCATGCACATCGTGAAGCCGTCGTCATCTCGCTGGACTCAGCCGAGACCTGCCCCGGAACCGACCCGCTGGCTCATCCTGGCCGGCACGCTCCTGTGTTTCGCGCAACCGGTCGGAGCGGCCACGGTGACCACCGTCATCGGCAACGGGACGGCGGGCTTCTCGGACGGCGCTGTGGCCAATCCGTACGGCGTCGTCATCGGACCGGATGGTGCCCTCTATTTCTGCGATCTCGACAACCAGCGGATCCGTCGACTCGACCTGACCACTGGGCGCACGACCACCATCGCGGGCAATGGCCAGCGGGGCTACGCCGGCGACGGTGGTCCCGCGACCGAGGCCCGGCTCAACATGCCGCACGAGATCCAGTTCGACCGCGACGGGCACCTGTTCATTGTTGAGCGGGACAGCCACGTCGTACGACGGGTCGACGCCAGCACCGGCCTCATCTTGACGGTGGCCGGCACTGGCGAGGCGGGCTTCTCTGGCGATGGCGGACTGGCCCGCGAGGCACAACTGCGCCAACCCCACAGCATTGCATTCGACCCTGCGGGGCGCCTGCTCATCTGCGACATCGGGAACCATCGGATTCGACGCGTCGACCCGGCCACGGGAGTCATCGAGACCTGGGCCGGCACCGGCGAGCGGGAACCGACCCCCGACGGGGCGCCGCTCGCGGGCACGCCACTCAACGGACCGCGAGCGATGGCGCTCGACCCGGCTGGCAACCTGTATCTGGCCCTGCGAGAGGGCAACGCCATCTACCGGATCGCGCTCGACACCGAGACGCTGCATCATGTGGCAGGTACCGGGGAACCGGGCCACACCGGCGACGGCGGACCAGCGACGCAAGCCACCCTAGGCGGTCCCAAAGGGCTGGCCTATCGTGACGGTTTCCTGTACGTCGCCGATACGGAGAATCACGTCATACGGATGGTCGACATCACCGACGGGACCATTTCGACCGTACTCGGTAACGGGGAACGCGGTGACGGGCCGGAGTCAGATCCGCTCCGCTGCCGACTCAATCGGCCGCACGGCGTGTTCGCCACGTCAGACGGCGGATTGTATGTCGGCGATAGCGAAGCCCACCGGATACGAGTATTGCGTTGACGGCGGCGTGAGCCCCGTCTCCCACCGCGGTGCGTCGGACACGCCGCCCCGGGCTACGGTTCCAGTCGGTCGCGATGTACGACCGCGACCCCGTGCATGTACCCGCCGGCCGCGGCGAACCGATCGTCGGCGGCCAGTAGTATGAACTCGCGGGCACCCGCAATCTGGCCGAGCGCTTCCTGATACAGCCCCAGGTAGAGGTGGGCGTAGAACTGGCCCCGGGCATTGTCACCTGCCGCGGCGAGTACGTCCTCCTGGCTCATTCGGCCACCGAACATCTCGTAGATCTCAGGCATCGGCGAGCGCCCATCCCTCCCGACCGGGAGCAACGCAGCGAGGGCCGCGTCCGCACCATCAGACCGGGCCACACAGAGAAAGTGCCACGCGGCATTCTCGACATCGGCGGGATTGACCAACCGATGGGATTCGAACTGCTCCCGGCACTCTTGGTAGCGCCCCGTGTAGTAGAGCGCGATACCGCGCTGCCACAGCTGCGGCGCAACGTCAGGGCGCTGCTGCGCGACCTGGTCGAAGTTGATCATCGACTCTTCGACACGACCAGCCAGAAAGTCCGTTTCCGCTTGTCGCATGAGTTCGCCGGGAGTCTGCCCGGATGCCGGCGCGCAGGCCGCCAGGCCCAGCAGGACGAGCCCAGCTGCGCATACCTTCGGTGCGACCAACGTGACGATGTATCTGATTCCTGCAGTCATTCCGGCTACGACCTCCCTGTGCCAACCTGTGCGCGGGTCGGAGGACCAGTATACGCAACGCCGGTGGCGGTCGGCGCCCGAGCCCCGTCGACACCGCCGTCGCGCTATACTCTTCCGAATTAGTGAATTTCGCCCCGAACCGCCTGGCTTGGGACACATGACCAAGGAGCACCACCATGAGAATTTTTCAACTTGTCGGCGCCGCCGCGCTGATTTCTGGGCTGAGCGTATCGCCGGTCTTCGCACAAGCCGCCGACATGACCTTCTTCCTCAGTAGCGTGGGATCCGGCGACGGCGCCAACCTCGGCGGTCTTTCGGGCGCGGACGCGCACTGCCAGTCACTCGCGGCTGCGGTCGGGGCCGGCGGCAAGACCTGGCGCGCGTATCTCAGCACCACCGGTTCGGGTGGCGTCAACGCGCGTGACCGTATCGGCGCAGGTCCGTGGCAGAACGTCGCAGGCGACGTCGTGGCCAGCAGCATCGACCAGCTGCACTTCGAGAACCTGCTGACGAAGGAAAGCGTCCTGAATGAAAAGGGCGGCATGACGAACGGGCGGGGTGACGACCCGAACCAGCACGATATTCTGACGGGGTCCTATTTGGACGGGACCGCGGTCTCGGGCAGCGACGACAGCACCTGCAGTAACTGGACGTCGAACGCAGACGGCGCCGGCAGCGCACTGGTCGGACATTTCGATCGGACCGGTGGTGGTGCCAACCCGGCCTCCTGGAATTCGGCACACGGCTCGCGCGGCTGCAGCCAGGCGAACCTCCAGGCGACCGGCGGAAACGGCTATTTCTACTGCTTCGCGGGTAACTAACGTCACCGCCTCATCCAGGTCAGCAGATCCGCGCACTGCATTGCTGACGAGCCAAATACGTGTGTCGCGACCGGGCGCAGCGTCTGCGCGCCCGGTCGCGGCCCAAGCCAGGTGCCCTTCCCGGCCTTACGACATGACCGCACGACGCGGACGTCGACAGGAGTCGCCTCGCGACCCCGCCGCCCCAACCTTCGCGCATCGCATCCGGACCGACCTCCCAATCTTGCTGCTCCTGGCTGCCGCCGCCGCCCTGGGGCTCACAGCCGTCTTCTCGCTTGACCGCCCGGTTCCCGAGTCCCAGATCACCAACCGCCCTGTTGAGCTCGACGCGGACGGGTACGTGTCCTCAGACACGTGCCAGGCGTGCCATCCGACGGAGTACGCGAGCTGGTACGGCTCGTTCCATCGCACGATGACGCAGGTGCCGACCCCCGAGACCGTACGGGCCGACTTCGACGACGTGCGAGTCGAGGATGCCCATGGCGCCCCGATGCTCCTGAGCCGTGACGGTAACGACTTCTGGGCTGAGTTCGACGACCCCGGATGGGAGGGTGCCCCGGACGCCCGCCCGCGAATCAGGCGCCAGGTGGTCATGATCACGGGGTCTCATCACCAGAACGTCTACTGGTATGCGACAGGTCGAAACCGAGCCCTCAACGTCCTGCCGGCGGCCTATCTGCTGAAGGAACAGCGATGGGTCCCCCGCAGCGCGTTGGTGCTGCATCCGCCGGGACAAACACTGGCAATGTTGAACGGCCACTGGAACGCGATTTGTATCGCGTGTCACACCACACAGGGCAAGACCGCGATTGACACACCATACCGTTCTGAACCGTTCGACTCCCAGACCATGGACACCACGGTGGCCGAATTCGGCATCTCGTGCGAGTCGTGTCATGGCCCCGGACAGGCTCACGTCGAAGCAAACCGAAATCCTCTTCGGCGGTATGCAAGGCACCTTGGTCAGCGGCAGGATGGCGAACCGGACGGCGACCCGACCATCGTGTTGCCGACCAGACTCGATCCACAGCGATCGTCGCAGGTGTGCGGGCAATGTCACAGCGTGTGGGAGTTCTACGACCAGGCCGGCGAACGACGTGCCAATGTCGCCGGATTGCCGTACCGACCGGGAGATGAGCTCCGAGACAATCGGTTCGTCGCGCAACCCTCGCTCGACGGTACGTCCGCGGCGATGTCCGCCCTTATCGAGGCGGACCCTGAATTTGTGCGAGGTTCGTTCTGGCCTGATGGCATGATTCGCGTATCCGGACGGGAGTACAACGGACTCCTGGACTCCCCATGCTTCAGGGACGCCACGCACGCGGACCGCACGCTGAGTTGCTTCTCCTGTCACGACATGCACAAACCGGGCGAAGATACCCGCTCGATCGAGGAATGGGCGGACACCCACCAGGTGTCGACGAACGGGCAAGGGGACCAGGCGTGCCTGCAGTGTCACGAACCGATGGCCGACCAGGTCACCGCGCATACCCGGCACGCGACCGGCTCGACCGGGAGTCGCTGCTACAACTGCCACATGCCGTACACCAGCTACGGGCTCTTGAAGACGATGCGGAGCCACACGGTCAGCAGCCCGTCCGCCACGGAGTCCGTGGCATTGGGCCGCCCGAACGCGTGCAACCTCTGCCACCTGGACAAGACGGTCGCGTGGACGGCGGACCGTCTCGACGAGTGGTATGACACACCGGCGCCATCGCTGGACGACGACGACCGTACCGTCGCCGCCGGCGTGCTATGGATGCTGCGGGGCGACGCCGGCCTGCGAGCGATCACCGCAGACGCGATGGGGTGGGGCCCGGCCCAGGACGCGTCGGGAACAAGCTGGATGACGCCCCATCTGGCGGAGGCGCTGGGCGATCAGTACGAAGCGGTGCGGTTTATTGCGGCGCGCTCACTTCGGAGCTTGCCCGGGTACTCCGGTCTTTCGTATGATTTCGTGGCCCCCGAAGCGGAGCGCGTCGACGTCGCGGTACGCCTGATACAGGCCTGGCGTGCTGATCCACGCGCCAGGCAACGACGCGACCCCGAACTGCTGGTCGGCCCCGAAGGCCTGCCTCGAGTGGAGGCCATGCGGCGACTCTTCGATCAACGGGATCAGCGTGGCCTGTTCCTCAGAGAGTAGTCGTGACTCGCGCCATGAACTACACCCGACGTCACCTTCGGCTTGGCTGGTGGTCGCTCTTCGGCTTCCTGATGCTCGGTCTCGCGTTGGAACTGCTGCACGGGTTCAAAGCAGGCCTCTATCTCGACGCGCACAACGAGACGCGACGGCTCATGTGGACCCTGGCGCATGCGCACGGGGCGTTGTTGGGACTCGTCCACATCGCGTTCGCGCTGTCCCTTCCGCACCTGCCGAGCTTGGACGCGCTGGGCAGGCTCCGAACCTCGTGGTGCCTCATCGGCGCGAGCGTGCTGCTCCCTGGTGGGTTCTTCGCCGGTGGCCTCCGCGTCTATGGCGGTGACCCTGGTCCCGGCATCATCTTGGCGCCGATCGGGGCTACCAGTCTGCTGATTGCGGTATTTCTCGCGGCGCGGGCCTCGGGCTCAGCCGAGGTGTCGCGCACACCAGGCGACGGACGAGACTAGAACGCGTAGCGACGCACCGCCGCCTCGTCCCACGCCATGCCCAGCCCAGGTCCCTGCGCCGTGACCGTGCCATCGACAGGCATCGAAGGCGTGGCGAGCACTGCACCAGCCAGGTCCAGGTACTCCAGATACTGCGCCCCGGGTGTCACTGGCAGCACATGGGCACTGGCTTCAATGAACAGATGGCTCGAGACCGGCACCGAGGCTGCCTCGGCTTGCCCCATCGAGCGCACCCAACCGGTCACCCCGCCGATCTTCATCAGGTCCGGCATGCAGCAATCGCACGCGCCGGCGTCCAGCGCATGCGCCATGTCGTGTCCAAACCACCAGTTCTCGCCGGTCTGGATCGGCACACGAGAGCCGGCTCGAACCCGCGCGTGTCCAGCCAGGTCCTCCGCCGGTACCGGCTCCTCGATCCAGGCCAAGTCGAATCGCGCCAGCGCGTCGATGCGGCGGACGGCCTCGGTGGCCGTCAGCGACTGGTTGTAGTCCACCATCAGCCGGACGTCTGGACCGATGATGTCGCGCACCCATGCGACGTTCGCGAGATCCCAGGGCAGATCACCCACGCCTATTTTGATCTTGATGGCACGGAAGCCCTGCTCCACGCTTCGCCGTAGCGCGTCACCGTCCGCGACCGGATCAACCACCCCAAAACTGTCGTAGGCGGGCACCGGCGTGGCCTGGCCACCGAGGAGCTCGACCACTGGTCGATTCTGCGCTCGGCCTTGCATATCCCAGAGCGCCATGTCGAGGCCGGACAGCGCCATCCCAACCAGTCCCTGGCGCCCCATGAGACGGAACCGTTCCACCAGATGGTCGTACATCGAGGCAGGATGAGCCGGCTGCCCGGCAACCACCCCGGCCAGATCGTCAAGGAAGGACTTCAACGCGCGCAGCGTCAACGTGGTGTAGGCAAAGATGTAGGCGCGGCCGACCGGGCCTTGCTCGGATGTGACGTCGAGCAGCAGCAGAGGGGACTCGGGGATCGTCCCGGACGCGGTGCGCAGCGGTCGAGCCAATGGCGCGGCCACCGCACGGGTCTGTAACGCTCGGATCGTCAACGCTGAGTCTGACATGGCCGTCTGCACACCCAACCGTGGATGACGCGGGATTGGACCGCGGGAAGCATTCGATACGTCTCTCGGTAGCCGGGGCCGGGCGCGACCTACTCGGTCACCGTAATCGTGACGTTACCGTGCGTGATGAGCATGGCATCGCTGGCGAACGCACGTACCATGTACGTGCCCGGCTCGTCGAACGTGACCGTCGAGTCAACCGTCGCCGATGTCCAGCCATCGCCCTCCATCCCCTCTTCCCACTTCCTGTAGTCGTTCGGCTCGAATGTGGCGTCAGCCGGGCCTCGATACACAAGCCACCGCACGGACAGGTGATTTCGAGGGGGAGCAGGTTTCGTGTACTGGGGGATGTTGTCCGGGATCTCTGGCGAGCCCTCGGGCGCGACCAGCGTCGGGTCGCGGCGCCGCGGCGGTGCGTTCGGGTCAGGCTCGTCGACGGGGTCTGGGAGGTCGTCATCCGTGATCATGGCGGTCAACGTGACCGGCTGGCCCACGCTGACTGACGCATGGCTGGCCTTGACGGTCACCGACGGCCATCCGTTCCCATAGAGTTGGTCCACCCCTCTGCCAAACGAGGTGCGATTGTTCGACGTGATCGTATTCACGTCGATCTCCCACTCTGATTGCAGCCAACCATACGCATATTGGGTGCTGCCGTGGGTCGTCACCTCCCATACCAGTTCGCCGTCCTGGGGAAAGCTGGCCGGCACGACCACCTCAAACTGATAGCGGTTTATCCGCGGATAGAAATAGGCCGGCTGCCCACGATCCGGTTCGCCTGGTGAAAAGAAGTTCTCCGCCCCGATTGGCACGGTCGGCCGCTCGGCGTAGTTCCGGTTCAGGTAGCCGAAATGAAACGTATAACTCCCGTCATCGTTCCCGCTCCAACCCTCAAAGATCGGCTGAATATCCTGCCCCGAACGGAAGCGTTGCTGAGGCTGGGTCACAAGGGGCACATCGCGAGCATTGATTTGGGCCGCCACCGTCGCGGCGGAGCCCAGCGCACAGAGCGCAACCACACCAACCAATGTCGTCTGCTGAACCCGGCGATTGACAACTCTCATGCTCACCTCCCGCTTCCCCTACTCAGCGGACCACACGTCGTGGCGAACCGCGGTATTCCCCATATCGGCCCAACCGAAAAACCCTCTGTGGGAGCCATACCGGCTCCCACAGAGGGCCTGTCCTACCAACCGAGCGGTCACAGCTCAGTCGTTTTCATCGGCCTTCCGAGTTTCGATCTCGGCGGCATACTCTTCTTCGGTCAAATCGTGCCAGCTGAGCCAGGAGAACGCCATCTCGTCGACCGTCCGGGCACCACCACCGGTCCAGTTCTTCGCATCGTGGTTGCCACGATTCCCCGCCGTGTTGTCGTGGTAGCTGATCACGTGCATCGTCGTGCCGGCCGGATACACCGGAGCGGAGTCCTCTTCGTAGTTGTAGACAATGTGCCAGTTGAAGTCGAAGTTGGCACAGTTGACCATCTCCGTCGAGCCGTTTGGATAGATCATCTCGACACATTGACGCGTGCCAAGAAAATGCATGTGCGGCTGGAACGCCGTGAGCTTCCCAGGCAGATACATCTTCTGGTAACCGTCGTGACGAGTCACCTGACCGGCCGGGATGTCGAGCTCGCCAGCCGCACCGAGTTGACGAGAATACAGGATATGGTCCGGCTCGTAGTCCTCAGGGTAGAGCACGAAGCCCAGCTCGGTCTGATCGGTGACTTCCTCACCCACCGAGTGGTAGTGAAAGCTGAATCGCACCCGCGAATCCGCTTCGATCAGCCGGCCCGTACCCTCGGGATAGACATCGCCGTTCTTTCCCACCGCGTATTCGTTCAGAAACGCATCGCCAGAGCTGTCTGCCAGCGGTGCATCAGGGTCCGTCACCGCGTAGGTCAACGCGTGATGTACGACCCGGAGATCGCCAGCCTTCGTCTGGATGGCCTGGATGTATCGGTCGCTCTCGAGCCCCGAGGGCACAATGTAGTCGCCCCACCAGTCGCCCGCCTCGGCCGGCACGGTGTGCGGCGGAGAGGTCACAATGAGATCCGGCTCGATGGTCCAGGCGCCGAACTCCTGAAATTCCACGGGTGGAGGTGCGTCGGCCGCGTTACCGCGGGGAGCCCCCGCGTCAACCCAGACGCCGATCGTGGCGATTTCGTCATCGCTCAGTGACCGGTCGTTCTTAAACGACTGCACGCCAACTTTGGGGTCCACATGCCACGGCGGCATCTCGCGCGCCTCAACTTTGGTGCGGATCGACCGCGCCCATGGCCGCGTCTCCTGGTAATTCATCAACGACATCGGCGCCATATTATTGGGCCGGTGGCATACCTGACACGACCGCTGCAAGATCGGCTCAATGTCCTTGTGGAACGTCGGATTGTCCGGCACGGCCGCTGATGCCGTTGTCGGAACCGTCACGACGACGACCGCCGCGAACGCCAAGAGCAGGGCACCACATGTGACGTTTTTCATGCCGTTACCTCCAAAAAACTATCCACAAAAGCAGCTCCTCAGGACGGCACACAGCGCTGTCCAGGATCTTTCTATTAGCGGGTGGTATTTTACCTGCAGGCCCCCCGCGTTGTCCACTTTCGGACGCGCCCCGCGCCTTCCTCGGCTTGTGGTACCATCGGGCGAAATTTCCGACACCGGCGTCGCTGTCGCCTGACTTCGTACGGCACGTTTTCCGAATTCTCATGATCGTCGGCATCCCCACAGAAACTCTCCCAGGCGAACGGCGCGTCGCGACCATCCCCGCGACCGTTCCAGCACTCACGAAGGCGGGACTCGACGTCCTGCTCGAAACGGGCGCGGGCACCGCGGCCGGATTCCCAGACAGCGCATACGTTGAAAAAGGCGCTCGTATCGCGAGCGATCGAGCGCAGGTCTTCGCTGAAGCGCAGGCCATCCTGCAGGTCCGGGCCCTCGGGGCCAATCCCGTGCACGGCCGATCGGACCTCGATCGACTCCGCACCGGCCAGATCGTCATCGGCTTCTCAGAACCGCTCGGAGAGCCGCACGCCGCGCGCGACCTTGCCGGACGCGGGGTCACCGCGTTCTCGATGGAGCTCATTCCCCGAATCACGCGGGCGCAAAGTATGGACGCGTTGTCCTCGATGGCGACCGTCGCCGGCTACAAAGCGGTGCTGATGGCGGCCGAAGCCCTGCCACGCATGTTTCCCATGCTGATGACCGCGGCGGGCACGGTCACCCCCGCCCGGGTGTTCGTGGTCGGCGCCGGCGTGGCCGGCTTGCAGGCCATTGCCAGCGCGCGCCGACTCGGCGCCAAGGTCGAGGCCTACGACGTGCGACCGGCGGTGAAGGAACAGGTGGAGAGCCTCGGCGCCACGTTCGTGGATCTGCCGCTGGACACGGATACATCGGAAGACGCGGGCGGGTACGCGAAGGCGCAGGATGAGGACTTCTATACCCGACAGCGCGAGATGATGAGCCGGGTGGTGGCGGCGAGCGACGTCGTGATTACGACAGCACTGATTCCGGGTCGCCCAGCGCCGGTGCTGATCACCGACGAGATGGTAGCGGGCATGAGTGCGGGCTCGGTGGTCGTCGACTTGGCCGCCGAACGCGGCGGCAACGTCGAACCGTCGCGGCCGGACGAGACCGTGGTTGCGCACGGCGTGACCATCGTTGGCCCCACGAACTTGCCGGCCACCGTGCCGTATCACGCCAGCCAGATGTATGCGAAGAACCTGTCCACGCTCCTGCTACACCTTGTGTCCGATGGGGTGCTCCAACTCGATCTCTCCGACGAAATCACACAAGGCACGTTGGTCTCCCACGATGGCGAAGTGCTACATCCGCGCGTCCGCGAGCTGCTCGCAGCGGACTGAG
>CAWWAF010000005.1:0-69595 GCA_963934795.1 uncultured bacterium | reverse complement strand
GAACGGGAGTCGGTGAAAGACAAACGAGTCGATCTCGACGCCCCCGTTCAACCCCTTGGTGGTTTCCGATTGCGAGTTCACGGTGTGGCCCGAGAAGACGACCTCGCTGAATGGAAAGCCCACTTCGGTGTGCTGAACCGCCGAGACGAGGTCCTGTGTCGCGGAAATGATGCTAGGCCCAGCGAAGACCGACACCGTCAACCAGTCGGTGACCTGCGATATCCACAGCGCGCGGAGGTGGAGACCAACCTCCCGTCGTTCGAGACCACCGGCGCGGCCGTTGGTCGTACGCGGGAGGTCGAAAAAGAAGGGGTGGGGTACTTCTGAATCGATTCGAGCGTCGTGGATGGTACGAAAGTTCGACACGTCCAATCCGACGGCAAGGTTGCGCCACAGACGAAACGAAACGCCACCGTCGATGACCCCGCCGTCCTTGAGCGCATAGTCCGCCGCGAATTGGCCCTGTTCGAGGTGGGCCGTGAACAGGCGCGTGTCCGCGAAGGTCCGTGACGCTGGTCGCCAGCCCGAGTCCAGTCGCACGATGGTCCGGTCGGTTGCAGGCTGAGCCGTTGTCGCCGGTGCGGTCACAAGCACCCCTGCGATGACCCAGAGTAGGGATCCGATTAGGGCACCCGGCCGTGAGGAAGTCGGTGGCCGAGTCCGTACCGGTCTGGCTCCTAGAACTCCTGGCGAGCACACCGTGACGTCGCGGGCTAGCGGGACCGCGGCCATCAGTTCACGCCCACGGCGGTCCAGGCCTGCGTAATGGCGAGTTCCGCGGCGCTGTTGGCACCGTAGAGGTCGCGCGCCGACTGGATCGTGGCGACCCGGGCCGCTGCAAAGTCGGCACTCCGCGTCAGTAGCACGGTGAACGCTCGGAAGAAGACCTGCTCGATCTGTTCCCGATTCTGCGCGCCGACGCCGGCGACACTCAGCCCCGACACCCGATTCACGCCACCCTCGATAGCGAGATAGAACGCGTGGCCGGGGATAAGCGAATTCGTGTGAACGCCACCGTTGTCGGACTCACCGAGGAACCGCAAGCTGTAGTGGTCTGGGTCGCCGAACTGCTGAGGCGTGGCCAGCGACCGGATCCCGCCTGGTTCGATGACGTCCTCGCCAAGCGAGTATTCTGCGGCGCCCGCTCCATCCCGGAACAAAGACTCCGCGTAGAACTCCGTGCCGACCCCGATGAAATCAGAGAACGCCTCGTTCAATGCGCCGGACTCATCCACATATAGTAGCGCCGAGGTGAAGTCCGTCACTGCGTGCGCCAGCTCGTGGGCCACGATATCGAGCGCGCCTGAAAAAAAGTTAAAACGCTGGCCGCCAAGCAGGATGTTCGGCGGCAGCCCCTCGCCAAAGACGGCGACTCCTGCCCCATCGGGGCCGCAGAGTCCGCAATAGAATGCGTTGAGAAAAAACAACCCGATCACCTCTGGCGACGCCGAGAGCAAGTCGGCGCGGTCGACCGGGTGGACCAGACTGAGCAGGCGCATATTTTCATTGTTCAGGCTCTGGCGGTTGAAGCGGTTGAGCAGGTAGTCGTGTGTCCAGCCCATGCCGACGTGGGCGTCGACGCTTGCGCCGTCGAGCCATCGATTGTCGGTGTCGGTGGCGAGATCGGCGTCGAACAGTGGCGCGGTTCCCTCGAGGACTTGCATGGTGCGCTGTACATCGCCGCGCATGTCGAACGTGAAGACCTCAGCCGGGCGCAGCTGGTCGTGGGCGAAGAACGCCCCGCCGACGGCTGTCACGCTCATCTTTTTGTGGTCGCTCTTGATCCCCAGCCCCTCGCCAATAACGCACCGCGAGCATGGCAGGACAGTCTGCTGTGTCTTGAGATCGTTGTAGGACCAAACCAGCGTGCCCGTCGCGGCGTCAACGAAATAGACCATGAGCTGCGAGCCGGTGAATGCCCGCGCCTCGTACACCAGACGGTACACGCCCTCACCGCCTCGGTCCGGGAAGACGACCAGCTGGGGGGCGGCCGAGCGAAACAGCGTCCGGCCGCTCAGTTCCTGCACGACGCGCGCGGCGTCATCGGCTGACAATGCCGGCGTGGTCTCCAGGGCGATGCCGACGTGGAGGGTGCCGAACACGGAGACGGGAATGCCACCCGACGTCTGGCGCGTGACAGTCGCGCCGAAGACCGGGATTCCGTTGTGAAACTGCTGCAGCCGCTCGTGGCCACGGTCGGCCAGCAGAGGGTCAGCGTCTAGCGCTACGACCCGCAGAGATCCGTCGCGACTCAGCTGATTGACCAGCGTGTCAGCCTCGCGGAGCGCAGTGAGGGCTGAACCTGAACCAGCAGACAGCGTGAGGACCCCGTTTGAGGCGGGGGGCTGTGCCGAACTCGGTCTGGGCAGGGTCAGCAGAGTGAAGAGAACGGCACTGAAGACGAATCGGTTCAGCGCGTGCATAAGTGTAATTCCAGCCTCAGCGCAGGGAGTAACCCGCACATTGTAGTAGATCTCGAATGGCACCCGGCGGCTCGGATGTGGGATATACAATTATTTCTATCAGAAGGAGTGACATGTGAGCACCGACGCGAAGTACGTCATGCGGATGGCGGCTGTTCTGGGACTGGCGCTTGCCGTGTCAGATGGGTCGAGCGCGCAGACGGCCACTGCCACCGTCGGACCTCCCGCCGGGACGCTGGTGGTCGTGGGCGGTGGTCTGCGCGACCCGGCGATTCTCGAACGGTTTGTCGGGCTGGCCGGCGGACCCGACGCGCCCATAGTCGTCATCCCGACCGCGGGTGGTAGCGAGATCTACGACCAGTCGTATCCGGGGCTGCAGCCGTTCCGGGACCTTGGCGCCACCGATTTGCTGGTATTGCACACGACTGACCGCGACGTGGCCAACAGCGAGTCGTTCGTGGCTCCGCTGCGTCGCGCACGTGGGGTCTGGTTTCCGGGTGGACGGCAGTGGCGGCTGGCCGACGCGTATCTTGATACCGCCGTGCAGGAGGCGCTCCGTGACGTCTTACGCCGCGGGGGCGTTGTGGGCGGCTCCTCGGCCGGGGCAACGATTTTGGGTTCCTATCTCGCCCGGGGCGACTCTGCCACCAACACCATCATGATGGGCGACCACGTCGTCGGGTTCGGCTTTCTGCGCGACACCGCCATCGATCAGCACCTGTTGCGACGCAATCGTCAGTTCGACCTCATCAGCGTGGTTGAGGCGCACCCCGCGCTGCTGGGAATAGGGCTCGATGAAGATACGGCGATTGTCGTGCGCGGCGACGAGTTCGAGGTCATCGGACGTAGCTACGTGGCCATCTACGACCACGCGCGCCAACTGGACTCCGGCGGCCGATTCTATTTTCTTGAAGCCGGTGACCGGTTCGACTTGCGCACCCGCCGGGCGTTCCGGCTCGGGGAGGCGCTGGGTCCTGCGAGTCGCGTGGTGACGCGTCCCTGGCCGTAACCGCCCTCGTTACAGCGCGAGTGCGTCCAACAGGGCTTCGACGTCTCCGGAGTCGTTGTAGAGGTGGGGAGAGACCCGAATCGCGTCACCCCGCAGTGAGACCGTTACGTCCCGTGCCGCGAGTCGGTCTGACAGGGTGTTGGTGCTGCCTGCGTCTGCCGGGCGTAGGCCGAACAGGTGCGGGGCGCGCCACTCGTCCTCTTCAACCCAGTACCCGCGCTCTCGCAAGGTCTGGGTCACCTCGGTCGACACACTGCGGCAATAGTCTTGAATCGCGGGCACGGTCCACTGGAGGACGAGTTCGAGCGCGGCCGCCAGCATCGGCAGCAACGTGAAGTTGGAGCGCTCACCCACGTCGTATCGGATGGCTGCGCCCTGATAGTCATCTCGATACCGAACCAGATCGGCGAAGTTCTCGCTTTCGCGCCGGGTGATCCAGCCTTCTTCCAGAGGGGTGCCATCGTCGAAGGCTCGGCCGTAGTAGGCCAATCCGGTCGAATAGGGACCGAGCAGCCACTTGTAGCCGGCACAGATCAGCGCGTCCGGTTGAATCCGTCGCGTGTCGAATGGTAACGCTCCCACTGATTGGGTGCCATCGACCACGAAGAGCGCACGACACTCGCGGGCTCGCTGGCCCACGCGTTCCAGGTCGAACAGCGTCCCGTCCGTCCAATGGACCTGCGGGAGAGCGACCACCGCGGTCCGACGGTCGATTGCCGTCAGCACGCGAGCGTTCCATTCGGCGGCGCGTCCGCTGTGCTGGTGCGGAGGCGACGCAACGGTCCGAAGCGTGAGGCCCTGCTCGGCGCAGAGCCGTCGCCAGGCGTAGACGTTGCTGGGGAACTGCTCCTCCAGCACCACGATGTTGTCACCCGCGGTGGCACGCACATTCCGTGCGACGGTGGCGAGGCCGTAGGAGACAGACGGCACGATCGCGATGCGATTGGGATCCGGAGCGTTGACGATCCGCGAGAAGAGGGACCGGACCACGTCGCTCTCCTCAAAGAAATCGCGGGGACGAATCAGGTGTGGCGTCGCGCGCCGATCGATACCGGCGATGCCAGCCGATCGGACCGCGTGCGCGAGCGGCGCCATGTAGGCGCAGTTCAGATAGTGCACCCCGGGAGGCAGGGCGAAATGGGATTTCTGGCAGATGAGCATGACCGGAACGACCGCCGCGCCAGTATACGACGCGCGCCTGAGTCTCGCCCGGTCAGCCGACTGCGGCGCCGATTCGACCGTCGCACGCTCGACGGTGACTGCGCACTAGAATGGGGACTCCAGAGGGGGACCAGGATGAGGCATGAGGGCGGCAGGTGGTTGGGCGGCGTCGCCGGTGTGTGCCTTGGCGTCATGGCGACCGGCTGCGAGATTCGGGTTCGCGACCATGGCCCTGGCATCGACCCCGAGATTCGACACTGCCTGTTCGAACCGTTCGTTACGACCAAGCACCGAGGCAGCGGGTTGGGACTGGCCACGGCCCGCCGCGTGGTGGAAATGCATAGCGGCACGCTCACTGCCGATTCTGATGATGCCGGCGGGGCTGTGTTCGTTATAGGGCTACCGATGGATCGAGGGTAGAGGGGACGTCGCCGGCCACGACGAAGAATCGCGGAGTGCCGCATGTTCGGGTTCGTGGGTCGTCCAAGGGCCGGTTACGGCGTCGGCGTAGGCCGTCGCGTCGCGGCTGTCGTCCGTCACCGGTCGGTGCCATAATGTGGGGCCGCAGTTCATAGAATACGACCATCCTACGGAGAACGCGATGAAAGCTCTCGAGGGAGTACGGATACTCGACATGACCCACGTGCAGTCGGGCCCGACATGCACGCAGCTACTGGCGTGGTTCGGCGCTGACGTGATCAAGGTTGAACGTCCGGGGTCGGGTGACGCGACTCGAAGCCAGTTGCGGGACATTCCGGATGTCGACAGCTTGTATTTCACGATGCTCAACCACAACAAACGAAGCATCACGCTCAATACCAAGCACGACAGCGGGAAGGCGATCTTCACCAAGCTGATTCAAGAGTGCGACGTCCTAGCTGAGAACTTTGCCCCGGGCGCGCTCGACCGGATGGGGTTTTCCTGGGAGCGTATCCAGGAGATCAACCCGCGCATCATCTACGCATCGATCAAGGGGTTCGGTCCTGGTCCGTATGAAGACTGCAAGGTGTATGAGAACGTCGCTCAGTGCACCGGTGGCGGTGCCAGCACCACCGGGTTCCCCGACGGTCCTCCGGTCGTGACGGGCGCCCAGATTGGTGACAGCGGGACGGGACTGCATTTGGCCCTCGGCATCGTGACCGCGTTGTTCCAACGAGAGAAGAGCGGTCGTGGCCAAAAGGTCGTGTGTGCCATGCAGGACGGAGTGCTCAATTTGTGTCGGGTCAAGTTGCGAGACCAACAGCGGCTTGCGCACGGGCCGCTGACGGAGTACCCCCAGTATCCCAATGGCACGTTTGGGGAGGCGACCCCGCGGGCCGGCAACGCGTCTGGTGGTGGCCAGCCGGGGTGGATCGTCAAGTGCAAAGGATGGGAAACGGATCCGGATGCGTACATCTACGTGATTGCCCAGGCGGCCGCGTTTGCTGGTCTGGCGCGGGCGGTGGGCCGTGAGGATTGGTTGGACGATCCCGATTGGAACACCCCGGCGGCCCGGCTCCCGAAGATCGACACCATGTTCAATGAGATCGAGAAATGGACCCAGACCAAGGAGAAGTTCGAGGTCATGGCCATCTTGAACCCCTTGAACGTGCCCTGTGGGCCGGTGCTGTCAATGAAAGAGCTGTCGCAGGAACCGTCATTGCGGGAAACCGGGACCATCGTTGAAGTCGATCACCCGACCAGGGGGGCGTATCTGAGCGTCGGCAATCCCATCAAATTGTCAGATTCCCCCGTCGACGTGAAGCGCTCGCCGCTTCTCGGAGAGCATACGGACGAAGTACTCGGCGGCGTGCTGGGAATGGACCTGGACGCCATTGCCGCGGCAAAGGCCGACGGCGCCGTATAGAGGCCGACATGAAAGTGTGCGTCGTAGGGGCGGGAGCCATCGGTGGGTATATGGCGGTGCGGCTTGCGCACGCCGGGCACGAGGTGTCGGCAATCGCCCGGGGGCCACACCTGGCGGCCATTCGGGCCAAGGGCCTGACCTTGCTGGAGGGCGACCAGGAACTGGTAGCGACGACACTGACCGCGACCGACACCATTCCAGATTTGGGCACGCAGGATGTCGTACTGCTCGCGCTCAAGGCGCACCAGATTGCGGCGGTTGTTCAGGACCTGCCAGCTATCGTTGGCCCCGAGACGGTGCTCGTGACGCTCCAGAACGGGATCCCCTGGTGGTACTTCCAGAAGCTGGGCGGGCCGTATGCCGGCCGTGTGGTCGAGACCGTCGATCCGGGCGGCGTGCTGTTCAACGCGATCGATCCGAATCAGGTGGTTGGCTGTATCGCGTATCCGGCCGCCACCGTGGCTGAGCCCGGCGTCATCCAGCACATCGAAGGGAACCGCTTCCCGGTCGGTGAACTCGACGGTAGCGCATCCGACCGGGTGGCCATGGTATCCGCCTTGTTCGGGGAGGGTGGGTTCAAGGCTCGCGTGCTCGACGACATCCGGTCCGAGATTTGGCTGAAACTTTGGGGGAACCTGACCTTCAATCCCATCAGCGCACTGACGCACGCGACGCTGGTGGATATCTGTCAGTTCCCACTGTCCAGGGCGCTGGCGGCGACCATGATGACCGAGGCGAAGACGATTGCCGAACGCTTGGGCGCCAGCTTCCGTGTGCCGATGGAGCGTCGGATCGCCGGCGCCGAAAGCGTCGGTAGACACAAGACCTCGATGCTGCAAGATGTCGAGGCAGGGAAGCCCCTCGAGATCGACGGGATGCTGGGCGTCGTCGTCGAACTGGCCGAGATCACCGGCGTAGAGGTGCCGACGTTGCGCGCGGTCTATGCGTGCGCAAGTCTGTTGAACAAGACGATCCAGGACGAGGGTGTCCACATCAAGGGCCGTCCCAGGACGGCTTAGCTTCCCATGCCAGGAGAAGGAAAACGAGACCGACTCGCCAGAGCCATTGCCAACGGCTGCCTCTGGCTGTCCAGGCGCTCCGTCCGGTTCCGACTGTTATGCGACGACGTCGGGAGCCGCCTGTTTCTGAGCGCGGGCATGGGGCTCGACCAACTTCCCCTCCACGCCGTCTCACCGCACTACGACCCAGCCGACTTGAATCGTCGGACCGATGATCTCAACGTCGCGGCCGAGGACTACTTCGTGCGCAGTGACCGCGAGTACCTGCTCGGTAAACCGTTCACCGACCGGATGTTCTTTGCCCGGCGGCTGTTTGATCTGGGGGTGCTCTTCCACTGGTTGCGCATCGCCCCCGGGGATACCGTGCTCGAGATGGGAGCCGGGTCCTGCTGGCTGTCTCATCTGCTCAATCGATACGGGTGCAAGACCATATCGGTGGACGTGTCGGAGACGGCCCTGGGTATCGGGCGCGAGCTCTTCGACTCCGACCAGCATACGAACTGGACGGTCGAGCCCGAGTTTGTGCTCTACGACGGGCACCGGTTGCCGCTTGAGGACGGCTCGGTCGACAAGATCATCGTCTACGACGCGTTTCACCATATTCCCAACTATGAGGCGGTGTTGGCAGAGATGGCTCGCGTGCTACGCGAGGGCGGCATCATCGGGATGCGAGAGCCGGGTCGTCATCACGCAGGGGCGGAGAAGAGCCTGGCCGAGGTACGCGAGTTCGGCGTGCTCGAGAACAACATCGTCGTGGAGGAGATCGAGAAACTGGGCCGACGGTATGGGCTCGACCGGACGACGATTGTGCCACTGACGATCGACGAGTCGGTGGAAGTGCCGGCGTCCGAGCTGGGCGATTTCATGCAGGGGAAGAACCTGCGTCATTTTTGGGAGCCGCTCTGCGCCGCACTCGTCTACACCAGCTTTATCCTCATGTACAAGGGGGACTCGGTCCCGGATACGCGACGTCCCGGGCGGTTGACCGCTCGCATCACCCCGCGACCCTCGACGGATCCCGCAACCATGATTGTCGGCCAGCCGGGCCGGGTGGCGGTGGAGATCGAGAACACCGGTGACACCCTGTGGCTGGCTGGGATTCCCCGACAGGCAGGCTGGACCCGCCTCGGTATCCGACTGCATGCGGCGCATGATGCGGCGCTGCTCGACGGAGACTGGCATCGGGCTGCCCTCCCGGGCGACGTCGGACCAGGTGGGGTGGTCACCATCGAGGTGGACCTGCCGGCCATCGCTACCGCGGGCGAGTATGTCATGCGTTTCGATATGGTGGCTGAAGAGGTCGCCTGGTTTGCTGATGTCGATTCACCGACCGCGGCCGTGAACCTCCTCGTGACGCCGGTGGAGTGAGAGCCCCGCGTTGTGTTGGCGGCGTTCCGCCGGTAGGATGACCATCGAGCACCGACAGACGGCGTGAGGCACCGGCCGCGCGCTCTTAACCCGGGGGGAATTGTGTCCTGTACCGTCAGAGGCTGGCGTTCGTTCGGCTGTGCTGTGGTCGCGGTCGTGTGGTCTATTCCTACGGCCGCGCAGGACATCGAGTGGCGCACCTACGGTGGGGACCTTGCGAGTACTCGCTACTCTCCCGCTGACCAGATCGACGCCGCCAACTTCAATGATCTCGAACTGGCGTGGAGTCTGCGGACCGACAATTTCGGTCCCGAGCCGGAGTTCAACCTACAGTCGACGCCGCTGATGGTTGGCGGTGTCCTGTACTCCACCGTTGGGACGCGACGGTCGGTCATCGCGGCGGACGCCGCTACGGGCGAGTTGCTGTGGATCCATCGACTGGATGAGGCGGAGCGCGGCGCCGCGGCGCCGCGTCGCCTGTCGGGCCGTGGTCTGGCGTACCGCGACCACGATGGCGTCGGCGAGATCTTCTACGTCACGCCAGGCTATCAACTCGTTGGCCTCGATGCGGCCACGGGACGGCGGCTCGCGAGTTTCGGTTCCGGTGGCGTCGTGGATCTCAAGGAGAACATGGACCAGAACATCGATCTGGTCACGGGTGAGGTCGGCCTGCACGCTGCGCCAATCGTTGCCGGCGACACGATCTTGATCGGAGCGGCGCACCTGCCTGGCAGCGCGCCCGAGTCCATGGAAAACGTCAAAGGGCACGTCCGCGGATTCGACGCGAACACCGGCGAGCGCAACTGGATCTTCCACACGGTTCCGGGTGGCGACGAGTTCGGTGCCGATACGTGGCTGAATGAATCGTGGCGGTATTCCGGCAATACGGGCGTCTGGGGACAGATGACCATTGACGAAGAACTGGGTATCGCGTATTTCGCCACCGAGATGCCAACCAATGACTACTACGGTGGTCACCGTCATGGCGACAATCTGTTCGCCGACAGCCTGGTAGCGGTCGACCTGAAGACCGGTGAGCGACTGTGGTACTACCAGTTCATTCACCATGACGTCTGGGATTGGGATCTCCCGTGCGCGCCGATCCTGGTCGACATCACCGTCGACGGGCGAGAGATCAAGGCGATTGCCCAACCGAGCAAGCAGACCTGGTTGTATGTCTTTGACCGGGTGACCGGTGAACCGGTCTGGCCAATCGAGGAGCGCGCGGTCGAAGCCTCGAACGTGCCGGGCGAGCTGCTGGCGCCCACGCAGCCCTTCCCGACAAAGCCACCGGCCTACGACCGACAAGGGGTGGCCGTCGACGACCTGATCGACTTCACGCCAGAGCTCCGGGCCGCAGCCGAGGAGGTGGCGTCCCACTACCGGATCGGGCCGATCTTTACCCCGCCGACGGCCTCTGTCCCAGAGGGACCGTGGGGGACACTGATGCTGCCCTCGCAGGCTGGCGGGACTAACTGGCCAGGCGCGTCGCTGGACCCGGAGACCGGCATCATCTACTTGTACAGCTACACCCAGGTCGTGTCCCTGGGGCTCATCAACGACCCGGAGCGGTCGGATATGAACTTCATTCGCGGCCGTGCCTCCGAGATCAGCGCGCGTGAGGCGGCCCTGACCATCGACGGGATTCCGATTATCAAACCACCGTGGGGCCGCATCACCGCGATCGATCTGAATGGCGGCGAGATTTTGTGGCAGGTGCCGCATGGCGCCACCCCGGACAACATTCGCAATCACCCGCGGCTTCAGGGCGTCGACGTGCCTCGCACCGGCCGCGTGGGACGTATCGGCACGCTGAACACGAAAACGCTCGTCGTCGCCGGGGAGGGCGGAATGTTCACGACGCCGTCCGGAGAACGGGGAGCCATGCTGCGGGCATACGACAAGATGACGGGCGAGGAGGTCGGCGAGGTCTACATGCCGGCTCCGCAGACCGGGTCACCCATGACATACATGCTCGATGGGACTCAGTACATCGTGGTCGCCGTCAGTGGAAGCGGCGAGTCGGGTCGGTTGCTCGCGTATCGTTTGCCGCCCGAGTAGGCGTATTCCGCGCGCGTTCAGCGTAGGGACTACAGACGACACGCTGCGAGGCCAGAGAGGCCAGCGGTGCCGTAAAGGAGACAGTTTATGAATCGTGCATTACTCACCGTCGCAGCGTTGGCGGGTGGATTGATGGTCGCGTCGGCGTCGCCGGCAGCTGCGCAGAATACCCCCGGGGCGTCAGGGTATACGCCCGAGCTGTTGGCGGATGGCCAGCCCAATATCACCGGCATGTGGAACAACTCGCGAGCGATATTCACCCCGCTCGAATTGCCGGAGGAACTCGCCGGGAAAGAGCTCTCGCCTGAGGAATTGCAGGAGCGGGCGACGGCGCGCGGCGAAGGGCGCATCGCGGGGTCGGAGTGGAAGGGGCACGAGGAGAACGCGGGCGGGGTCGGTGGCTACGGCACCTACTGGTTCGACTGGTACTGGGAGACCCCGGACGATATCGGTCAGGCGTCGATCATCGTGGACCCACCGAACGGCCGTATTCCGGCACCCACCGCCAACGCCCGGGAGTCTGTGGCCATGGCCATGGCGGAGCTGCACGACGAAGCCGGGAATATGGAATCGGGCGACCGGTGCATCTCTCGCGGCGTGCTCGGCATGATGATGCCCACCGAGTACAACAACGGCACGCTGATTCTGCAGTCGCCCGGCTACGTCACGATTCACAGCGAGATGATCCACAACGTCCGGATCATCCCGATCGACGAGCCACATGCCGACACAAAGGTGAAGCAGTGGGAAGGCGACCCACGCGGGCGCTGGGAAGGGAACACCCTGGTCGTCGAGTCGACAAACTTCAAAGCCGTCAAGAACATGCGCGGCCCAACCGCGGGCACGCGGTCTCGGCAGTCCGAGCAGCAGCACATGGTCGAGCGGTTCACCGTCGTCGGTCCGGACGAGATTCGCTATTCGGTGAGGATGGACGATGAGGACACCTATACCGCGCCCTGGACCGCGGCGTTCCCGTTCAACCGAGATGACGAGTATCTCCAGTTCGAGTACGCCTGCCACGAAGGGAACTACTCGGTACCGAACGCGCTCGGCGGCGCCCGTCAGGAAGAGGCCGGTCAGTAGCGAGCGGCCGAACGATGTGCGGGGAGACAAAGCGGCGCGCTTGCTGATGCGAGCGCGCCGTTTCGGCGTTCGCGTCCGGCCACGGTACAATTCGCCGCATCGTTCATCAGTGTCCTTCAGTATCTGGTCTCACGTTTCGGCTCCAGGAGGTCCTTATGTCGCCCAAGAGACGCCGTACGCTATTCGCGTGTGCCACGTTCGTGTTCGCCGCGGCCGTTCCGGCCCAGGCGCAGATCGAGAACTTCACCCCCGTCACGGACGCGGTTCTGCAGAACCCCGATGATGGCGACTGGTTGAGCTGGCGACGCACGCTTGACGGTTGGGGCTACAGCCCACTCGACGAGATCGAGAAGAGTAATGTCGGCGACCTGCAGCTGGCGTGGGCCTGGGGCCTCGAGGCAGGGGTGTCGCAGACTACGCCAGTGGTGCACGACGGAACGATGTACATCGCCAACCCGGGCAATGTCGTGCAGGCGCTCGATGCGCGGAACGGCGACTTCATCTGGGAGTTCCGGTACGAAATGGATGAGCGCCGGAGGCCAGGCGCGCAGATGCGGAGTCTGGCCATCTACGAGGATCTGGTCATCCTGAATACCGTCGACGCGCATGTGGTGGGTCTCGATGCGCGCACAGGAGTCGTGCGCTACGACACGCCAGCCGCCCCCCCAGACCAGGAAGGCTATGGCTTTTCCAGCGGTCCGGTGATCGCCGATGGCGTCGTCGTGGCCGGGCTCCGCGGCTGCGAGCGGTTCCGCGAGGACACGTGCTACATCATCGGCGTGGATGGCCGCAGCGGGCAGGTGCTCTGGCGGACATCAACCGTCGCCCGCCCTGGCGAGCGTGGCGGCGATACCTGGGGCGACCTGCCCTTGCTGATGCGCGCCGGCAGCGATGCCTGGATTCCCGGGAGCTACGACCCGGTGACTGGGCTGGTCTACTACGGCACCTCGCAGGCCAAGCCGTGGTCGCGTGACGCCCGGGGCACCGACGGCGACGCACTCTACAGCAACTCGACACTCGCGCTAGACCCGGCCACCGGCGAGATGCAGTGGTACTTCCAGCACATTCCTGGCGACAGCCACGACATGGACGAGACGTTCGAGCGAATCCTGATCGACTACGACGGCAAGCAGTCTGTCTTCAGTATGGGCAAGTTGGGCGTCTTGTGGGAACTTGATCGGGCCAATGGCCAGTACCAGAACGCCATCGACCTCGGCTACCAGAACATCGTCGACGTCAATACGGAAACTGGTGCCGTTACCCATCGCGAGGACATGATCTCGGACGTGGGCGAGGAACTCTATTTCTGCCCGAGCACCGGCGGCTTCAAGAGCCTCCGGGCGATGGCCTATCACCCGGACACCACCGCCCTGTATATTCCATTGAACCTGAACTGCGAGACTGCCGCGTTCCTGCCGGTCGAGCAACGTCTCGGCGGCGGCGGGACGGGTGGTGTTCGTGATCGTCAGAACCACTTTCATCCGGATGCGCCAGACCAGCTCGGCGAACTCCAGGCCCTGGACATTCGTACGGGAGAGGCGTTGTGGAAGCAGCGCCGTCGAGCGCCCTACAACACCGCTGCGCTGACCACCGCAGGCGGTCTCGTGTTCATAGGCGACTGGGAGCGCTACGTGTTCGCGTATGACGCGCAGACCGGCGAGGAGCTCTGGCGGAGCCGACTCTCCACCATGGCCAATGGCTATCCGATCACGTATGCCGTCGACGGGCGCCAATACGTGGCGTTCGGGGCGGGGAGCCCGCTCGGCGGATCAAGCTGGACCAGCTTGCTCCCAGGAGATCTCCTGCCGGAGATGAAGAACCCTCGAGCAGGGAATGGCATCTTCGTCTACGCGCTTCCATAGCTGGGTGGCACTGCTGTGAGCGTCGACCGAGGACCAGCCATGGACGGGCCAGTTGTGCGCGGGTCGGACCCGGCCTGGGAGCGCTGAGCAGGTGGGTGTCTAGCCCGTGCTCCCCCGGGGAACTGCCGCAGCGCTAGTCGGGCACGGCGCGGCCAGCCGCGACCGCAGCGTCGACCGCCGTGGGAAGACCGCCTCCGGCGCGGCCCCCGCCGAGGATGGTGAAGCCCTGTTCGATTCGGCGCGGCATGTCGGCCGCGCTGGCGGTGATGCCGCATGCGATTCCGTGGCCTTGGCAGGCGTCGACCACCGTTTGAATCGCCGCCTCGACGCGCGGGTCGTCGCGGGGAAGGCCCAGCGAATTGGACAGGTCACTGGGACCGAGGTAGAAGCCGGCGACGCCTGGGACCTCGGCAATCGCCTCGACGTTGCGGACCGCCTCCGTGGACTCGATCATCATGATGGCCACCAGTTCCCCCGCTGGGTTGAGCGGCCACGTGTCGGCGTAACGGACGTAGTCGCCAGTCGATAGTCCCCAGAACCAGGCGGCGGCTGTCGGTCCTGAGCCCCGCTGTCCGGGCGGGTCAGGGTAGGGGGCGTCACGGCGCTGCGGGTATCGCATCGACTGCACCGCACGGAGCGCCTGGTCCGGGGTGTCGATCGCGGGGAAAATCAATCCCATGACGCCGATATCGAGCGCCTGCTTCACGGCCCATTGCGGGGACTCACGGCCATAGGGTGCCAGGCGGGCCAATGGTGTCAGGCTTTGCGCCACGCTCCCGCGTTCGGCTACGGCGGCGCGGTCCGTCAGACCCAGCAGGAACTCCTGCAACGCGGCGAAGTCCATCGGGCCGTGCTCCATGTCGACATAGACATAGTCGAGGTTGGACCGAGCGAGTGACCGCGCGTTCTCGAGTGAGAGGTCGTAGGTGCTGACCCCGAATGCGCGGTCGCCCCCGGCCAGCTTGGCGACCAGCGGGTTGAGACGCTCCGGCGACGGTTGAGCCGCGACGGTGGCGAAGGTCAGGCACACGGCAACGACACAGACGCCCGTCAAGATCCAGGGAAGCCGGGCGGCGGTGCGGCGTGGCTGGTCAGTAAGCATGCTCCCCCTTCAAAATCGGTACACTACTACGTTTGGCCGTCCCCGAAAGCTTCCTCCCGTGCCCCCCGTGATACGAAGACAGACGAACGTCGTGACAGTGTGCCTGGTCGTCGCGGCGACGCTTGCGTCGCCTGGGGCGGCGTCCGCGCAGACGGGGCGTGGTTCGGCTGGCGGTGGGGCGGCGCCGTCGGTGGTGGTCGAGGCGTTCGAGAATCTGAGTGGCGCCGCCGCCGACGAGTGGATCGGACGCGGTATCGCCGAGGCGGTGGCGGCCGACCTCGGGGGCCGCGTCGACACAGGAGATGGAGCGGTGGGGCCGCGCGTGCGGGGGAGCTACCAGCGGATTGGCGATCGCGTGCGGATTACGGCGACGTTGGTCGATGGGGTTGTCGGACCGATGGAGGACGCCGTGAAAATCGACGGTGTCGTCAGCGACCTGTTCGCGTTGCAGGACGAGCTGGCGGCGCGGCTGGCTGGCCTGCTCGGACGCCAGGTGACGATGGGGGACGCCGCTCCCGTCCCCGGTGGCGGCGAAGAGGGTGTCGCCGGCCGCCTCAAGCGGGCTGAGCCGCGCGCCGAGTCGTCGCCGAACGTCGATGCCGCGCCGGTGGAATCGCGGCCGGGAACCGGTGGCTTCGCGATGACACGGTCCGCCATCATCGACGGCCCGCCGCCGCCGGCGCCGCCAGCGGTGGTGGCGCGTGACTCGCAGGGCCGGATGACGATGCGCGCCGTACGGCTGGGCGGTCCCCTGCAGCTCGATGGCCTCCTCGACGAAGGGGTATACGCGGACGTGGACCCGGTCACCGATTTCATCCAGCAGGAGCCGGACGAAGGTGCGCCGGCGACCGACCAGACCGAGCTGTGGGTACTGTTCGACGACGACATGTTGTATATCGCTGCGCGGTGTTGGAGCGAGTTTCCCGACCGCCTAGTTGCGAACGAGATGAAGCGTGACGCCGCCGGTATGTTCGGCAACGAGACGCTTGGGGTCGTACTCGACACTTTCTACGACCGGCGAAGCGCGTTCAATTTCATCACCAACCCCCTGGGCGGTCTTTTCGACGCGACGATCACCAACGAGCGGACACCGAACCGCGACTGGAACACGGTATGGGACGTGCGCACCGGCCGGTTCGACGGCGGGTGGACGGTCGAGATGGCGGTGCCGTTCAAGTCGCTGCGTTATGGCGCCGGACCAGAGCAGATCTGGGGCTTCAACGTGCAGCGCCGAGCGGCATCCAAGAACGAGATTTCGTTCTTGACGCCGATCCCGGCCGCGCTTTCCTTCGCTGGTTTGTTCAAGTTGTCGTCGGCCGCGACGCTCGTTGGGCTCGAGGTGCCGGAAGCCGGTACGCGCCTCGAGTTGAAGACGTATGCCATTGCTGACGCCACGACCAACCTGGCATCGGTGCCGACCTTCCGCAACGAACTGGCCGGGGATGTCGGGTTCGACGTCAAGTACGGGGTGACGCAGGGACTGACGGCTGATTTCACGTACAACACCGACTTTGCGCAGGTCGAGGTGGACGAGCAGCAAGTCAACCTGACGCGCTTCAGCCTGTTCTACCCGGAGAAGCGGGAGTTCTTCCTGGAAGGGCAGGGTATCTTCGATTTCGGTGGCGGGTTTCGACCGAATCCCACGGCCTACTTCTTCAGCGGGCAGGGATTCGGGGGGACGGCGCCCGTCATGTTCTTCAGCCGGCAAATCGGGGTGTCTGAAGACGGCGCGGTACCCATTCAGGGCGGCGGGCGGCTCACCGGACGGGCAGGGCCATACAGCATCGGACTGCTGGACGTGCAGACCGGCGAGGACCTCGAGGCTGGCGCCCTCGGGACCAACTTCGCGGTCGCTCGCGTGAAACGCGATGTGCTGCGCCGGAGTACCGTGGGCGCTCTGGTCGCGCGGCGGTCCGTGGCCATCGACGGCGGCGGCGCCAACAGCACCTACGGCGTGGACGGCGTCTTTTCGTTCTTCGACAACCTGAACGTGAATACCTACCTGGCTCGCACCCAGACGCCTGATGTGAGCGGGGATGACATCAGTTATCAAGCGCAGTTCGACTACAGCGGCGACACCTGGGCGTCGTAGCCGAGCGGTTGGCCGTCGGGGCGAACTTCAACCCCGAGGTCGGATTCCTCCGCCGAGACGACTTTCGGCGGAATTTTGGGTCCTTCCGTTTCAGTCCGCGCCCCCGGTCGATCGCTGCCATCCGGAAGTTCCTGTGGGAGGGCTCGTTCGACTACACGACGGATGGGGCCGGGATGCTCGAGACGCGCATCCAGCAGGGGCTCTTCGGTATTGAGCTCGAGAACGGCGACCGGTTCTATTCCGGCGTGACCGACAGCTACGAGTTCTTGAAAGCGCCGTTCGAGATCGCCAGTGGCGTGTCGATTCCGGTGGGCGGCTACTCGTTCGTGAACACCCGGGTCGTCTACGCTCTCGCCCAGCAGCGGCCGTGGTCCGGGGCGCTGGCGCTCGACCGCGGAAGCTTCTTTAGCGGCGACCGGACCAGTGTCAGTTTCTTCAACGGCCGGATCGGGCTGATGCCCCGGTTGACCGTCGAGCCGTCGGTATCGCTCAACTGGATCGACCTGCCGCAGGGTGCCTTCACCACCGAGGTCGTGGCGGCCCGGAGCACCTACACGCTCACGCCACGGATGTTCGTGTCTGCTCTTCTGCAATACAACTCGGGGGCCGACTCACTTGGCACGAACGTCCGCTTTCGATGGGAGTATCTGCCGGGCAGTGAGCTCTTCGTCGTGTACACGGATGAGCGTGACACGCTCTCGCCCCGGTATCCGACGCTCGAGAATCGGGCGTTCGTTATCAAGCTCACCCGCTTGTTCCGGTTCTGAGACACTGGATGGCCGGGACCGCCCCGGCGGGTGAGTCTGCTCATGGGCTCTCTCTCGGATACCAGGAGGCGTCGAGCGTCGGCACGGCGGTAGGCGAAGCGAGCGGTGTGCCATAGAATGGCCGCAACCGAAGGAGGGGCGTATGTGCTTCAGTGGTCTGGCTCGCGTCGTGGTGGTGATGGCGTCGATCGGGTTGCTGTGTGCGGTCGTGCCCGCCGGTGCGCAGACCGAGTCGGCTGAGGACTGGACCCCGCCTCGCTTGTCCGACGGGCGGCCTGATCTGCAAGGCGTCTGGCTCAGCAACACTGCCACGCCGTTGCAGCGTCCGCCGGTTTTCGAGGGGCGCGAGTTTCTGACCGATGAAGAGGTCGCGACGCTCCGCGCGCGCGCGGGCCGTATTTTCCAGAACGGCCGTAGCGCCTTCACGACGCCGGAAGGGGCGTTCTTCGCGGCGTTGAATGACGTTGATACCTACGGTGGTCCGTCCTCGACCAGCAACTCTCTTGGGATGGTCGATGTGGAGTTCACGAACAGGACGTCGCAGGTCATCGACCCGCCCGACGGTCGCATTCCAGCCCTAACCGCAGCCGGGCAGGCGCGCGAGGCGCGTGTGGACACCGGCTGGGAGTTCAAGACCGGTCCAGAGGACCTGAACAACTTTCACCGTTGCGTGACGACCGGCGTGCCGAGGCTGGGGGGGAATTTCGGTTCGGGCCCCTACACCTTCTATCAAATCGTGCAGACCCCGGATCATCTGGCGTTCCTGAGTGAAGCGTTTCATGACGCCCGGCTGATCGCGCTCGACGGACACCCACACCTGTCGCAGAACATCCGGCAGTGGAACGGCGACCCGCGGGGCCACTGGGATGGCGACACGCTGGTGGTCGAGACGCGAAACTTCGCGTCTGGTAGCTACTTCTACGGTTCCGCCGGCGAGTTGCACCTCGTCGAGCGGTTCACGCGGACCGGGCCAGACACCATCCTGTATCAGCTCACATTCACTGACCCCACCACTTGGGAGTCACCGTGGACGGCGGAGATCCCGTTGAAGCGCCGCGACCAGACGCTCTTCGAATTCGCCTGTCACGAAGGCAATGTCTCGATGGGCGGCATGCTCCGAACTGCTCGGTTGGCGGACGCGGCAGTGGACGGTCGTTGAGGGCTGGTTCGCGCCCCGGTGACGGTCACCGAGAGAGCGACTCGGGCCCGTCCCTTCACCGCCACCGAGGCGTTCCCTAGCGCGCCCACAAGCGCGTTCTCGGTTGAAACTGACTCCACGCAAACCAGAACGCTTCATGCGCGGGGGTCTCCGAACCGTTGATGAACGCGCGGAGGCCACCGGAATCAGGTTGCAGTGTGACCCCGGCCAGGGAGACCTCCTCACCCGCGTTCAGTGCCAGCCGAGTTGGTGCGACCGGGAACGCGACCGGGAGCCCTTCCGCATTGAGTACTCCCACCACCACCTCGTGCACGCCCAGCCGGGGATCGACGTCGCCCACCGGAAAGATCGGCCCGGCGTCGTCCCGCCCGCGTAGAGGATTGACCGGGTAGCGCCGGCCGATACCGCCATCCTCCGCGATGATCGTCGTGTCCGGGTGCGCCGCGCGCCAGGCACCCCAGGGGGACGTGACGACAGTGGTCTGCGCGAGCGTGACATCGGCATCGAGCAGCGGTCCAGAGATGGCTTCTCCCGTGAAGGTATCCACGGCCGAGAAGGTGGTGACGTCGTACATGAACTTGTTTGAGCGTGACAACAGCCCCGAGGTTCGCAGGAGGGGTTCAAACCCGTCGACGTCGTCGGTGAAGTACGCCTGCGCAGACAGACACAGCGTGCAGTAGGGGATGGCCAGCCGTCGCCCGCCGAGGGTGTCGTTGACCATCTCGTGTATTTCCATGATGTGCTTCGGGTACGCGCGGGCCTCCCCGCCGACGACCACGCCAAACACCAGGGACTGGTCCGGATACCAGGACCCGCCCTCAGCATCGGTCACAGCCGGTTCGTCCAGGGCCGGGATGCACCCGCGAGGGCAGATTTCGCCCGCGGTGGCGACGGGCCGGTCGTCGATGAACACGCCACCCCACCCGACAAGCCGCCAGTCGATGGTGGAGTCTTCGTCGTCGAAGAACGGCGCCCAGCGCGGCTCGATCAGCAGAAACAGATCGCGTTTGAGGCGCCGATAGTCTGGAGGGGCCGGGAGATCCCACGCCAAGATGCGATCACCCATGGTGGTCAACGGCTCGCTGGCCAGTGAACTGCCACTCAGCGTCTCGAATGCCTGGACCACCACAGGTAGCGAGTCGCTCGACGTGAGACGCAGCAGGTCATAGAGGTACCAAAGGAGGCGCGGGTCCCCGGAGGAGCCAATGGTGCGAACCGCATCCGTCGGAAACCGCTGCTGCCGCAAGGCCGGCGCGATGTCTGTTAGCGCATCGCGGACGGGACCAGCCAGTGCGCCGGTGCCGGATCTGGGTGCGGCCGGGAACGCGCCGCGGTTCTTGTCGAGCAGTCGAGGTTCGTCTTGGGCCGAGAGGGGGGCGACACCGCCGCAGGCGCCAAGGAACACTAGCATCGCTAGCGCGCCGGCATGGCATCGGGTGCGCCGCGCTGCCACCACGGACGCGGATGCCGATGTCGCTCTCTTGGCGGTCATGCCGGGGCGGGCGGTCCGCTACGCTTCGGGGAGGGCGAATGCGACCAGGCGGGGGCCTCCACCAACCGTAAGGGCGATGTACTGGCGGCCGTCCACCATATAGGTCATGGGGGTGCCGATTGCGCCCGACGGGAGATCGAGGGAGGCCAGCTCGTCACCCGATGCCTTGTCATAGGCCACCAGGCGCGGTCCACCGGATGAGCTGCCGGCCGTCAGGCAATAGATGAGCAGCGTCTTCGTCAGCAGCGGTCCGTTGGTCGCGTTGTCTCCGCCGAGTGGGGGTAGGTTGAGATCCCGGAGGCGCGGGTGGTTGCGAACGCGATCCCCACTGCCGGTCGGCACCACCCATTCGTAGTCGCCAGTGTTCATGTCGATGGCTGACATGCGGGAGTAGGGCGGTTTGAGGAGCGGCAGGCCCTGGGGCATCTGCGGCCCCGTCCGGACACCGTCCCGCAGTTGCTGCATGCGCTCCGCCTCCGGCGCGCCGTGGGTAAATTCGACGGTGGCGCCGGCTGTGCTCTGCGCCGCATATAGCCCGACGACGGAGACTTGATTGCGTGACGGGATGTAGAGCATGCCCGTCTCCGGGTCGACCGCGCCGCCCGCCCATCCAGCGCTGCCACCCGGGGGGGGGCGCATGATGGTGCCGAGGGTCTCGCCTGCGACGGGACGATTCGGCGGCTGGAACAGTGGGCCAAGCGTGAAGCCCTCGACCGCGTCGATCGCCATCTGGCGTATCTCTGGCGTGAAGTCGACGAGGTCATCAATCGTGATGCCCTGGTAGTCGAACGGCGCCGGTCGGGTGGGGAAGGGCTGGGTGGCCGCCGGTACCTCGCCCGGCATGTTGGTCTCTTGTGGCACCGGTCGCTCTTCGATGGGCCAGACTGGTTCGCCAGTCACCCGGTCGAACGTATAGACAAACCCCTGCTTGCTGACCTGGGTGATCGCCTGAATGTCGCGCCCATCCACGGTGACGTCGAGGAGATTCGGGTGGGTGGGGAAGTCGTAGTCCCACAATCCGTGATGCACCGCCTGGAAGTGCCAGGCCCGTTGACCGGTCTCGATGTCGACGGCAATCAACGTCTCCGAGTAGAGATTGTCCCCGAGTCGGTCGGCACCGTAGTAGTCGTTGGTGGTGGTTCCGGTGGGCAGGTAGACATAGCCCAGTTCGTTGTCGCCGGCCAGCATCGACCAGACATTCGCATTCCCTGAATAGCGCCACGATTCGTTGGCCCACGTGTCAGCGCCAAATTCATCACCACTGTTCGGAATGGTGTGGAAATCCCACGCATGCTCGCCCGTGCGGGCGTCCCAGGCGCGAACCCATCCAGGAATGGCCTCCTTGGTAATGCGTCGGTCCGCCACGTGCGAACCGTGGATGATCCGGTCACGGACCACGATCGGCGGGGAGTGAATGCCGTAGGTCAACGCATTCAGATAGTCACGCTCGCCTCGGTTGGCTCGGGGGACGCCGGTCATGGCGTCAACCATCCCGCTGCCGTCGGGTCCGAAGTTGGCGCACGGTTGGCCGTTCTTCGCGTTCGCGCACACAAGGTAGCCGTCGCCAGTGCCCCAGTAGATTCGTTCGTCCGCGTCGCCATCCGTCCAGTAGGCAACACCGCGCTGACGCCACGTGCCGGTCATCGTGGTTGTGCCCGCCTCGTAGCTCTTCGGGTTGAAGACCCACAGCGTCTCGCCGGTTACCGCGTCGACTGCTACCCCCTGGGACAGCGGGGTATTGAAATACAGGACGCCACCGACCATCAGTGGCGTCGCCTGGAAGCCGCTGGGGTTCGGCGGATGCCCAATCCGGTAGAGGTCGGGGGTTTCTTCCACGAGATGGTCGACGATGGTGTCCAGCGGGGCCCACCATTCGCTGCCGTCTGGCATCGTCTTGCTGACGAAATTGTCGACCGAGGTCCATTCCCAGGCCAGCTCGAGATCGGCGAAGTTACCGGCGTCTATTTGAGCCAGCGGCGAATACTTCGTGCCACCGATGTCACCGGCGTAGCTGCGCCACTCGCCATTCGAGGTGTCGTAGGTCTGCCAGGGCTGGGCCTGCGACGCGGGGGCCGCGCAGGCCAACACGGAGAGCGCACAGATGAATGAGAGCAGGGTGCGATTGGTCATCAGTCAAGTTCTTCGGTGCGTGCGCCACGGAGAATGTTGCGGAGGCCGTAGTTGCCTTCGTGGCACGCGTACTCATACATCGGTCCCGCGGTGACGCCGCGGGACGCTTGGTTGGTCGTCATCGGCACCGATGCTGTCCACGGTTGGGTGAACATGTCCGGGTCCGACATGGTGAACTGGTAGTCGATGGTCTCGTCGTCCAGCCGGGTGAACCGTTCGACCAGATGCAGGCTGGGCCGCGCTGCGCGCCAGGTCGCTCGCCACAGAAAGTCGCTCTTGTCGGAGAAGCTGGTGGTCTCTACGACCAGCGTCTCGCCCTCCCATCGCCCGCGGGAGTCTCCCAGCGTCTGGCCGACATGCGGCGGCACGTGGTCCCGGCCATCGACCGGAATCAAACGCACGTCGTGGAACATCTCGGTGAGAATGGCCACCCACCCTGGCGACTGCAGGATGTGGTAGTTCATGTTGTATCCCTGGAGCGGAACAAAAGGGAGACCGTCCGTAAGACAGCGCTCTCCTGTGTCCGCGTCTTCGTAGGTGTTGAACGGTCCCACGCCGTATCTGGCCGAATCCGAGGCCAGTCGCTGGCGTCCTGCGGGGGTCCAGGGAATTTTGCCATCGGGCGGATCGACGATCAGCGCCGTTCGTCGGTCGCCCGTCACGTTCGTGCCGCCGTCCATCCAAAACTGGTTGTAGGCCCCGACGTTGCCAGGAATAAAGGTGTCCGATGCGGCGCGGTCCTCGGCCGACCTGACCTCGAGCTCCGCCGCTTCCTCGGCCGTCAGCACGGTCTTGTCGGCCATCGCATCTGGCCGCTCCACCGGTGTCAGGGTGGCGTTCGTCCACAGACCTTGCAGGTCAGGGTCACCCCAGGGCGTACGTAGTCCCTGCGACGATTGTGCGAGCACACTCGCGGGCGTGGTCAGGGTCAACGTGACGATGACGAGCGCCAGTCGCACGGCGTGTCGAGCGGGTTGCGTGGTCACACAGATACCTCAGTGGGGAGAACCGTCGTCAGGATAGCATTCCCGTCGGCACAAGGGGGTGTTCGCTGGACGCGGTCGTTTCCAGGGTTTCGCCGATATCGATGGTGCCGCTCGGATTGACCACGAGACCATGTAAGACGGTGACCGCGCCGTGTCGCGGTCGCAGGGGTGAGCCAAGGACGCCGCCAGTGGACGATTCCGCCGAGTCGAACGGTGTTGATTTACCCGTCGCCCGCCACTACAGTGGTTCCATCGCGATATTTGAGTGTGCCGGCCGACGGGTTGGCTACGGGGAGTTATGTCCAGACGGTTGGCGCGGCGTGCGGGAGCAGTGACGGCAACCGCCGCACTGTTGATGCAGAGTGCCGTCTGGGCTCAACCGGCTCCCACGGTCGCAGAGGCGGAGGCACGCCAGGCGCTGGTGAACCAGTACTGCGTGAGTTGCCACAGTGACCAGCGTGTGGCGCAAGGGGCGGCGCCCGTCTCGTTCGAGCACGTGGACGCCGCCGACGTATCGGCCGATACCGAGCTCTGGGAACAGGCGGTGCGTAAACTGCGCCTCGGCATGATGCCGCCGGTTGGCAGCCCGCAGCCCGATCCTGATGAACACCGACGGTTCGTGACGCAGTTGGAAACGGCGCTCGACGAGGCGGCGGCGAGCCATCCCGATCCAGGTCGTCCACCCGTTCGTCGCCTCACCGCCACAGAGTACCGACACGCCGTCAGCAGCCTGCTCGCGGTCGATGCTGACGAACGTTGGTTGCTGTTTCCGCCAGACGATGTCGACCAGGACGGCTTTGCCACCAACGGCGACGTCTTGTCGGTATCACCCGCCCTCTTCGACCGCTACCTGTCGGCAGCGAATCGGATCAGCCGATTGGCCGTGGGTGACCTGAGCGTCGGACCGGGGTTTGCCGCGACGACCTACGACACCCCGCGTCTGCTCTACCAAGACGAACGGATGAGCGATGACCTGCCGTTCGGGTCACGCGGTGGGTTGGCGGTTCGGCACTACTTTCCGTTGGACGGCGAGTACGAGGTGAAGGTCCGCCTGCGCCGGATGATCTACGACTACATCGTCGGCATGGGGACCGAGCAGCAGGTCGAGGTGCGCCTGGATGGGGCGTTGGTGAAACGGTTCACGGTAGGGGGGGCGGATCGGGTGGGGTATCCCTCGGCCTATAGCTTCTTTGGAACCATTCGGGGAGACCCGGACTGGGAGCAGTTTGTGTCTATCGACGCGGACGCTGGACTCGTGGTCCGGTTCCCCGCCGAGGCCGGCATGCATCGTTTGGGCGTGTCCTTCGTGGGGGCACGCACCGAGCCCACCGGCGTGCTCGAGCGGCGCCTGTCCGGCTTTTCCCTCAGCGGGCTGGGTTTCTACGACGGGAACGCCGCGGTCGAGCGAATCGAGGTAGCCGGTCCGTATGCCGCGAGCGGCGCAGGAGAGACCGCCAGTCGAAGGCAGATCTTTACGTGCTCTCCCAGTAGCTCGGCCGATGGCGCAACGGACACTGGCAGCGTCGCGTCGGCGGCCGAAACGGCGTGCGCCACCCAGATTTTGTCCGAGTTGGCTCGGCGCGCGTATCGGCGACCGGCCACCGATGCGGATGTGGCAACGCTGCGACCGTTCTATGAGGCCGGGCGGGACGCCAATGGGTTCGACACCGGAATTCAGAAGGCGATCGAGCGGCTATTGGTAGCTCCGGAGTTTCTGTTTCGCATTGAACGAGATCCTGTCGACGTGGAGACTGGTGCGGCGTACGGACTCAGCGATCTGGAACTAGCGTCGCGTTTGTCGCTCTTCTTGTGGAGCGATATCCCCGACGAGCCGTTGCTCGCGGCAGCGGAGGCCGGTCGGCTGAGTGACCCCGCGGAGCGCGAACGGCAGGTGCGCAGAATGCTGTCTCACCCGAAGGCGCGCGCGTTGGTGGACACCTTCGCCACCCAGTGGTTGCAGCTCGGCCGCATTCGCGGGGTGATTCCTGACACAGATGTGTTCTACGATTTTGACGAGAACCTCCGCTCGGACATGGAGCAAGAGACCCGGTTGTTTCTTGAAGACGCCATCGAGCAGGACTACGGACTGCCCCAGTTGCTGAGCGCGAACCACACGTTCGTCAACGAGCGACTTGCACGTCACTACGGCATCACCGGGGTATACGGCGAGCGGTTTCGGCGCGTCGCGGTGGACGACGACCGAGGTGGCCTTCTCGGGCAGGCGAGCCTGCTGACCCTGACCGCCTACCCGACCCGTACGTCGCCAGTCCTCCGAGGCAAGTGGGTGCTGGATAACCTGCTCGGCATGCCGCCGTCCGCTCCACCGGATGATGTGCCCGCGCTCGAAGACAATCATGGAGACGTCGAGCCCAAGTCGGTCCGCGAGCGCCTAGAGATGCATCGTGCGAATCCGGCATGCGCGACGTGTCATCGAATGATGGACCCGCCCGGTTTCGCCATGGAACATTTTGATGCCATCGGGCGGTGGCGGACCGTCGATCCGTATGGGGCCCCCGTCGACGCGGCCGGCGCCTTGGCCGATGGCACCCAGATCGACGGGCCGGCGGCGCTGCGTCGTGCGGTGTTGGCCCACGAAACGAGTTTTGTGCGAACCGTGACCGAAAAATTGCTGACCTACGCGATTGGCCGACGCATGGCGGCGGCCGATCAGCCGGCCATCCGGAAGATTGTCGCCGAGGCGGCAGACGACTATCGCTGGTCGTCGATTATCCTTGGTGTCGTCGAAAGCATGCCGTTTCAGATGAGGAGATCGGAGTCATGAGCGTAATCACCAAACGTGCGATATCGCGGCGCATGGTGCTTCGCGGGTTGGGCGCGACCGTGGCCTTACCGTTCCTCGACAGTATGACGCCAGCCCTGACCGCCGCGAGTGCGACGGTACGGTTTGGCGCCGTCTATGTGCCGAACGGGATGGTGATGCAGAACTGGACGCCGGCCGCGACTGGAGCGGGGTTTGAACTGACTCCGATTCTCGAGCCGCTGGCCCCGTTCAAGGACCAGCTGCTCGTGGTGTCTGGTCTCAATTGCACGCCGCCGCCAGGGACCCGTGGTGGGACCCACTCGCGCGCGGCGACCCGGTTCCTCACGGATGTCCATCCTGGTGTCTGGAACCCGGCGGCGGTGTCCATGGACCAGATCGCGGCGCGCGCCCTGGGCCAGCACACCCCGCTGGCGTCACTGGAACTCGGACTCGAGGGGGCGAACTTCGCGGGCTCATGTGACAGCGGCGGGTTCGGCTGCGCATTTTCCTACACCATCTCGTGGCGCGATTCGGAGACTCCGCTACCGATGGAGCACAACCCGCGCGCGGTCTTCGAGCGGCTGTTCGGGGACAACAGCACCACTGATCCGGTCGCACGGGAGACGCGCCGGCGTGAGCAGCGCAGCATTCTTGATTCCGTTCGCGAAGACGTGGCACGGCTGCAGGGGGCACTGGGCACCGGCGATCAGCGGAAGCTCGGCGCGTACCTCGATGCCGTCCGCGACGTTGAGAGGCGTATCGAAGTGGCCGAAGCCCAGGGCGACCGCGAGGTGCCGCTCGTGGTCCGTCCGATGGGTGTGCCCGCAGGGTTCGCAGACCATGCGGCTCTCATGTACGACCTGCAACTGCTCGCTCACCAGACCGACCGGACGCGCGTGACGACGTTCATGAGTGGCCATGAGTTGAGCGGTCGGACCTATCCGGAGATCGATGTGCCGGACGCGCACCACCCGTTGTCGCACCATCGGGGCGTGCCAGACGCCCTGGCCAAGCTCACGAAGATCAATCGCTATCACATGGGTCTTTTTGCCACGTTCGTCGAGAAGCTCCGCGCGACACCGGACGGCGATGGCTCGCTGCTCGACCACATGGTGCTGATGTACGGAGCGGGCATGAGCGATAGCAATGCCCATTCGCCATACAACCTGCCGATCGTGCTGCTCGGCGGCGGGGCCGGCGCCCTCCGTGGTGGTCGTCATGTGGCGTTCGACGAACGCGACCGGACCCCGCTGGCGAACTTGCACGTCAGCCTGCTCGACAAGCTCGGCGCACCAGTCGAGCAGATCGGGGACAGCACTGGGCCGCTCCCGACCCTACTGGCCGGGGGGAGCGCGGCGCGGCTGTCGGGGATCTAGTGGCCTACCGGCGTGACAAGCATTCGATCTCGCGGCTGAGGCCCGACGACCGAGCCCGATGGGGGCGGTTCCCACGATGTCTCGTGGGCGCAGCCCTGGTCGCAGTCGTTGGAGGCGCCAACCTGTCGGCGCAGACGCCCGAGCTGCGTCTTATTGAGGCGGTGAGGGCAGGGCAGTCCGAGCGAGCGATGGCATTCGTACCGGACGTCGACGTCAACGCGGCGCAGGCCGATGGGGCCACCGCGTTGCACTGGGCGACGTACTTCGACGACGAGATGCTGGCGGCGCGGTTGGTGGCGTCCGGTGCCGACGCCGGCGCCGCGAACGATCTGGGCGTGACGCCGCTGTCGCTCGCATGCGAGAACGGCAGCGCAGCCATGGTCGGTCTGTTGCTGAAGGCGGGCGCCGATCCGAACGCCGCGATGGGTACCGGTGAGACCGTCCTGATGGGGTGCGCCCGGACGGGCAGCACCGACGCCGTGCGTGCCCTACTGGTGGCCGGCGCCGATGTCGACGCGCGCGAACAGTCCGAGCACCAAACAGCTCTGATGTGGGGGGTCGCCCAGCGACATGCCGGTGTTGTGCGTCTCCTCATCGAGTATGGCGCCGATGTAGCGGCCCGGTCGCGAGAGCGTCGAAAAGTGATTAGTCGGCGCTTGCAGTCCGAACTCAAATATGGCGAGTTGGGTCGTAACTACGGGACCGACGCGGAGGAGACCCGCGTCGGCGGGTTCACCCCACTGCTGTTCGCCGCCCGGCACGGCGACGTCGCGTCGGCACGTCTGCTGCTCGAGGCCGGAGCGGATGTCAATGACCGTGCGCCAGACGGGGCCACCGCGCTGGTCGTGGCGGTCCACAGCGACCACCGGGCGCTGGCACTATTCCTACTCGAGCAGGGCGCGAACCCCGCGGCGGCGTCGGCCGGCTACACCGCGCTCCACGCCGCCGCGCTGACCGGCGACGTGGTGGTGGTCGAGGCACTGTTGGCCCATGGCGCTCGGCCTGACGCGCAGGTGACCCTGGCCACGAAGGTGACCCGGAACGGCCAGGTGCTGATGATTGGAGAGCACCTCTTGGGGGCCACGCCGTTTGCACTCGCGGCGAAGTTCACAGAGGTGGAGATCATGCGGGTGCTCGCGGCAGCCGACGCCGACGCCAGGTTGCCGCTGAAGAATGGCTGGACGCCGCTGATGCTCGCGGCGGGTGCGAGTTGGCGCTACGCCGTGTGGGATCGACGTGACCGGGCGCTCGCCAAAGCGCCCGCCTTTCAGGCGCAGATGTACGACGAGGTGGCGACGTTGGCGGCCGTGACGCTGGTGGCGGACCTCGGCGTCGACCTCAATGCGGTCGATGCGGACGGGAGCACCGCGTTGCACCACGTCGTTGACAAGGGGTTCGCTGCGGTCGTCCAGCGCCTCGTCGACCGTGGGGCTGACCTCGCGGTGGCGAACAGTCGCGGTCAGACGCCTTTGTCCATCGTGGAGCGCGGCCTGACTGGCAACGTGGAGGCAGCGGCGGCCACCACCGCTCTGCTCCGCTCGCTCGGCGCGTCGTGAGAATGCGAGTCACTATGAAAGCACTACATTGGCACCGAACCGCGCGAGGGATGGCGTGGGCGCTGAGTGCAACCGTCGTCGGCATCTGTTGCACGTCGGCGGTGACTCGTGCCCAGGAGGGGCGGACCGTGAAGGAGGGCGTCTATTCCCCGGCGCAGGCCGTCCGTGGACGCACCCAGTATGAAGCCACCTGCATGCGGTGCCATGGGGCGGATCTGTCTGGTGGCGCGGGGCGGTCGCTGACCGGCGACGTCTTTGTGCGGGACTGGACCGGCCTGACCCTGGACCGTCTCTTTGACCGCATGCAATCGATGCCGCCCGGTGCCTCAGAGACGCTGGCCGGCGACGCATACGTCGACATCATCACGTACGTCCTGGAGCGAAATGGATACCCGGCCGGCGACGAGGAACTGTCCACGGCAGGGCTCACAAGCGTCACGGTCGAGGGCGAGGACGGCCCCGGCGTGGTGCCGAATTTTGCGCTCGTGCGCGTCGTCGGGTGCCTGGGCGGCGACGCGTCCAAGTGGGTCTTGTCCAGCGCGAGTGCCGAGGTACGTGCTGGTGACCCCGCCCCGTCGAGTGGTGACGAGTTGGTCGAGGCCCAGGCGATTCCCCTTGGGAACCATGAATATGGCCTCATGTATGTGTTTCCCAGCCCGGAGCCGTATCTCGGGCATCGAGTGGAGACCAAGGGGTTGCTCATCCGCGATGAGTCGGGAGGCGGACCCGCCAGTCTGAATGTGACGTCGGTGCAGAGTCTCGCCGAAGTCTGCCAGCCGTAGCCGCGCGGAGGCCTACTAGCGCCGACCCCGCCGGGTCCCTAGTCGATGATCGCCGAATAGGTCAGGTTCCGGGAGACGCCCTGCACATCACGAACGGCACGACCGCGGTGCTGAATCATCCCAACGAACACGAAGTCCTCGACCGGATCGATCCAGAACCAGGTGCCGGCGGCCCCGCCCCACCGGAACGAGCCCTTCGAGTACGGTTCACCAGCGGCAGCCGGATCCATGACGACGCCGAAGTCGAGCCCGAATCCGGATCCCGGTGCCATCGTACTGAGCGCCTGTTCCTGCAGGTGATTCGTGCGCATCATCTCGACGCTGCGCGGCGCCAGCAGCCGAACGCCGTCGAGCGCGCCGCCGTTAAGCACCATCTGGCTGAACCGCATGTAGTCGAGCGTGGTGCTGTAGAGACCGCCACCGCCTGAGGGCCCGGCCGGTGCCTGCGTTGGGTCGCCGTTCTGCTGCACCGTCAGGGTGCCGTCTTCGTTCTCGCCATGAATCAGGGCAAGGCGGTCGAGTTTGTCCGCTGGCACGTAGAAGGCCGTGTCCACCATGCCCAGCGGCGCGAAGATCCGCTCCTGGAGGAATTCATCGAACGGCTGTCCCGAGAGTTTCTCGACCAGATATCCCTGCACGTCCACGGCGATGCTGTAGTACCAGCGCTCGCCGGGTTGATACAGCAGCGGTGTCTCGGCCAGCGTGTCTATCATTGACTGTAGCGGTTTGTTCCGGAAGTCGAGTACCCCCGATTCGCGATACATCCGGTCGACGACGTTTCCGGACCCCAGACCGTAGGCCAGCCCTGACGAGTGGGTCATCAGTTCGCGCATGGTCATCGACCGGTTCGAGTCTTCGAGCAGGGGTTCGCCATCTGCACCGTCGCCAGCGTAGACCTGCAAGTTCTCGAATTCCGGGATGAACTTCGTCACTGGATCATTCAGACGCCACTTGCCTTCTTCGTAGAGCATTATCATGGCGACGCCGGTGATCGGCTTGCTCATCGAATAGATGAGGTAAATGGCGTCCTCGGTGAGGGGCGTGCCATTCTCGACGCTGGTCACGCCGGCCACGCTGGAGCTGACAATCTTGCCGTGCCTGGCCAGCAGCGTATGGACCCCCGCCAGCCGACCGTCCTCGACGAACTGCCGCATACCTGCCTCCAGACGCTCCACGCGGGTGGACGAGAGGCCCACCGACTCGGGGGCGGCCACCGCGAGGTCGCGCGGGCTTTCGACATCGTCCGCGCGTGCGCCGGCGGCGGTCGTACACGCGGCCGACATGAGGGCCACGGTGAGGAGTGCGAACCACTGTTTTGTCTGGCTGTTCTTCACAGGTCTACCTCCATGTTCACGCGTCGTTCTCCGGCACGGGGAAGCCGCGGCCACGCATGAGAGCGCCGATCGTGGCGTCCCGTCCCCGGAACGCGCGATACCCGTCTGCGGGATCGACGGCGTTGGCCGCGGCAAAGACGTGAGTTACGAGCTTCTGGGCCAACTCTGCATCGTAGAACCCGTCCGGCGCCTCCGCGAATGCCTCCGCCGCGTCCGCCGTCAGCACATCCGCCCACATGTAGCCGTAGTAGCCCGCCGCGTACCCCTCACCCGAGAAGATGTGGCTGAAGTGTGTGCTTCGGTGCCGCATCACGATCTGGTCCGGCATCCGCAAGTCAGCCAGCACCTCGCGTTCGAACGTCTTGGGATCGAGCGAGGTCGGGTCCGTCGTGTGAAACCGCATGTCCATCTGGGCGCAGGCCAGATATTCGGCCGTCGCGAAACCCTGGTTGAAGGTCGCGGCGTTTCTGATCCGGGCGACGAGGTGGTCGGGAATCGTCTCCCCGGTCTCGTGGTGCACGAGGAAACCGGTGATGACCTCGTTGGTGAGCAACCAGCGCTCAAGCAACTGTGACTGCACCTCGATGTAGTCACGCACGCCGCCGTTCAGTGACGGGTAGTCGACCGTCGATGAGAAATAGTGAAGTGCGTGTCCGAATTCGTGAAACAAGGTGGTGGCGTCGTCCCACGAGACCAGGGTCGGTGCACCAGCCGCCGGCTTGATAAAGTTTGAATTGTTCGAGCCCAGCACCCCGACGGTCATCTCGAAGGATTCGTGACTGCGAAAGGTGGTGGCCCAGGCGCCAGACGCCTTGCCCGGCCGCGCGTAGGGGTCCAGATACCAGACTCCGACGTGCTCGCCGGTCGTGCGGCGTGTGACCTCCCACACGCTGACATCTTCGTGAAACACCGGGACGGAGCCGTCGGTGATCGCGGAGAATGCGAAATCGAACAACGCCCCGGCTACGAAGAACATGCCATCGCGGAGCTTGTCGAGCTGGAGATACTGTTTTACCTCGTTCGAGTCGAGGTCGAAGGTCGTCTGCCGCACCTTCTCGGCGTAGTAGCGGTAGTCCCACGGTTCGATGGCGATGTCGGCGCCCTCGGCGTCAGCCACTGCCTGCATGTCGGCCACCTCCGCCTCCACCCGCGCCAGGGCAGCGGGCCACACCGCTCCGATGAGATCGAGGGCCTGTTGCGGTGTCTTGGCCATCCGGTTCTCGAGCCGCCAGGTGGCGTAGTCGTCGTACCCCAGCAGCCGCACGCGCGCATGGCGCAGCCGAAGGATCTCAGCGAGGATCGCGTTGTTGTCGTGCTCGTCGCCGTTGTCTCCACGCGCGTAGTAGGCGCGCCAGACGCGCTCTCGCAGAGGCCGTTCGTCCGAAAACGTCAGGAACGGGTCCACCGACGAGCGGGTGTTCGTGATCGCGTAATCAGCGTCGCGTCCGTGCGAGGCGGCGGCCGTTGCCGCGGCCTGGATGAAGGCGTCTGGCAGTCCGTCCAATTGCGCGGCGTTGAGATAGGTCACGTGACCCTCTTCATCGGCCAGCACGTTGTTCGAGAAGCGTGTCTGTAGTGCCGCAAGCTGTTGCTCGATGTCGGCATACCGTGTCTGCGACGCTTCGTCGAGGGTCGCACCGTTGCGCGCGAAGCGCTCGTAGATGATCTGAACCAATCGTTGTTGATCGGGCCGCAGCGTGTCGACGGCGGCTGGATTTGGGTCAGAGGTACGCGGTGGGCGACCCAGGCTGCTGTGCACGGCCTGGACCCGCGCGAACAACGCCGCATTGTGAAAAATTGTCGATTCACACTCGGCCAGGCGTGGCGCCATCTCTGCTTCGACCGCACGGAACGCCGGGGTGGAGAGGTTCGCACTCCAGACTTCGTAGTAGGCCGCGACCCGGGCAAGCTCGCGGCCGGCGCGCTCCAGGGCGACGATCGTGTTCTCGAACGTTGGGGACTCCGGGTTGGATGCAACCGCCGCAACCTCGGCGAGCTGGCGAGCCATGGCCGCCTCGAGCGCTGGTTTCAGCGCGTCGAGGTCCAGTCGATGGAAGTCCGGAACCCCGCCGAATGGCCCGGTCCAGTCGCTGAGCAGGGGGTTGCTGACGTCGACGACCGAGTGATCCGTCAAGGCGCTGAATCAGGATCGGCGCCGCCCACGCGCATGGCATCGCGAATGGCGTCCGCCGTGGCAGGTGAGCTCAGGATGTTCATTCCCCGGTGCATCCCGATAGCGATGTCGAGCGGGGATGCACCGCGGTCGTTCTGTCGGTTCCACACCGCGATGTCGGCGCCAGCATTCACCAGGAAGGTGGTGACCCGGGGGAGGTGCTTGTAGGCCGCGCCGTGCATGGCGGTCTCGCCCTTGCCGTCGACCGCGTCGATGTCCAGGCCAAGCTCCAGAGCGAGTTGCACCGCTTCCAGGACCTCGGTTTCGGTGCCGGGGTCTTCACCTGGCGATGAGGTGCCGAGCCCGGCCGCGACCATGAGCGTCGTGGAGCCGTCGTCATTGGTGAGCATCGGGTCGGCGCCAGCGTCCGCGAGCAGTCGCATGTATTCGGCGTCGGCGGTGCGCGCGGCCAACAGCATCGGCGTGCCGCCGATGAAGTTCAGCTCCGTGATGCCGGCGGGCGGTCGCGTCGTCACCCGCGCATTGAGGTCCGCGCCACTGGCAATGAGTTTGCGCGCAAACGCGAGACTTGTCATGACGCCGGACCCACGTGGCGCTGGATTGTTGCTGCCGGCGATACCCGCTTTGCGGACCCATGAGAGCTGATGCAGCGCGGTCCACCCGCGCGGCGCAGCGTTGGGATCGGCGCCACGGTCCATGAGATATGCGGCCAATTCGAAGTGCGCGTTGCCCGCCGCCAGGAGAAACGCATTCAACCCGGCGTCGGATGCCCGACGCTGTTCAACGCCGCCGGCGGTGAGCGTCGAGTTGATTGACAGCTGTTCATCGAGGTCAGCCCCGGCCTCCAGGAGCGTCTGGACCACATCGGTCTGCCCGTCGCGTGCGGCGAAGAGCAGCGCGGTGAAGCCTCGATTCGAGCGGAGTCCAGGGTCCGCGCCGTGGGCCACGAGTGGGGGGATAACGGCGGCATGGCCTTCGGCGGCAGCCCACATGAGCGCCGTCTGCCCCTTCCAGCTTTCCTGGACATTGACGTTGGCACCGGCGTCTAGCAGCAGTTCCACGGCCTCGACGCTGCCAGACCGGGCAGCGGTCATCAGTGCCGTCTCACCTTCCATGAGCGTGCTGTTCGGATTCGCGCCGGCTTCGAGGAGCGCCTTGATGACAGGGCCGTCGCCGTTGACCGCAGCGAGCGACAACGGCCGGACGCCGTAGCGGTTCCCGGTGTTCGCGACAGCGCCGGCTCCGAGCAACAGCTGTGTGAGCTCCAAGTGCCGCTTGTGGGCGGCCCAGTGCAGGGGCGTGGTGCCGTCTGGCTCTGCGTCATTGACGCCGGCGCCTTGCTCGATCAGCGTTCGCGCTCGCGCCACGTCGCCCGCTTTCACCGCGTCGACGAGCGGCACATCCACTGCTGCGGTCGCGGTCGCGGCCGACGCGCTGAGCACGCACGCGACTAGTGCGGCGGTACTAAAGGATACGGAACGAGTCATGACAAATCTCCCGACATTTTGAACCCCGGCACTCTCTCACGGGAGCCGACGCAACGGCTCTCGCAGTGGCTGCGCGCCGTCCGAGGGGCGCAGTCGTCCAATCACTAGAGCGACAGCGGTTCGGTCACCTCGACGGCGTGACCGGTACTGTCGACGAAGCGGTCGAGGTGCACGCCGACATCGTCCAACAGCGTCAGGTGTAAATTGGCCAGCGGCGTTGCCTGCTCGTATTTCACGTGCCGGCCGCCCCAGGACTTGTCGCTGCCACCTCGGGCCACGATGATGGGTAGGTTCCGGTGGTCGTGCACATCCGGATTCCCCATGCCGCTGCCGAGCATGAAGGTCGAATGGTCGAGCAGCGACCCGTCGCCGTCCGGCGTGGATGCCATCCTGCCGACCATGTAAGCGAACAAGGACACGTGATACGCGTTGATCTTGGCCAGCTTGGCGAGCTTTTCAGGGTCGTTGACGTGGTGCGAGACCGGGTGATGCGGTTCCGGCACGCCGATCTGCGGGTAGCTGCGGGTGCTCGCCTCCCGAGCCATCTGGAACGTGATGACCCGCGTCAAGTCCGCTTGCATCGCCAGTATCTGGAGGTCGTACATCAGCTTGACGTGGTCTTCCCAGTCTGTCGGTACGCTCGTGGGACGGGTCAGATCCGGTAGTGGCGAACCGGCCGTCTGATGCTCGGCCAACTGGATACGTCGTTCGACCTCACGAACGGTCGTGACGTACTCGTCGACCTTGGTCCGGTCGCCGGAGCCCAGCGATTGCTGCAGCTTCGACATGTCTCCCAGCACCCAGTCAAGGATGCTGGCGTTCTTCTTCATTTCGGCCCGACGCTCGTCCGGCGTGCCCCCGTCACCGAACAGTCGCTCGAAGACCACACGCGGGTCGGCTTCGGTCGGTAACGGCGAGGTGGGAGACGCCCACGACAGGCTGTTTTGGTAGACGCACGCGTAGCCGTTGTCGCAGGCACCAACCTGCACGATCATGTCGGTGCCCAGTTCGAGCGATGGAATCGGGGTATCGCCGCCGATGGATTGGGCCGCAAGCTGGTCGACCGTCACGCCCAGCTCGTAGTCGCTGCCCTCGGTCCGCTTTCCACGGAGGCAACTGAGAAACGCCGCGTTCGACGACGCGTGGTTCCCCGTGGTGTGAGCGTTCTCCAACTCCATGTTCGTGACGACCGTCACGTCGTTCAGATGGGGTGTGAGCGACGCGAGTGAGGGCGACAGCCGCGTGAGCGGGCCGACCTCTTCGGGTGTCCAGGGTGCGGGATTCATGCCCATCGGAATGAAGACATACCCCAGTCGCCTCGGCGCATTGGCCACCGTGGCGGCGTGGGCGGTGAAGGCCGGCACCATGGAATCGAGTAACGGCAGTGCCACCGAGGCGCCCACACCCTTGAGGAATGTCCGGCGCGGAAGCGCCTTCTTTGTGATCATCATTGTTGCGATCTCCGCATCTGGAACGGACTGCTCTCGACGATACCGAGGACGAGGGCCGAGAACTGGTAGTCGTTGCCGGCGACGCGGCGCACGATGCGCCGTACGGCCGGGCCGTCGTGGGTTGCGAGGCCGCGTCCGAGGGCGTAGGTCAACAGCTTCTCGGTCATCGTGCCGACAAAGACCTCTGGCCGGGCCAGCAGGGCCTGTCGCAGCCCGGTTACGCCGTCGAAAGCGCCGCCGCCAGGAATACTTCCTGACGCGTCAATCGGAGTCGAGTTATCGGCCCGGTCTCGCCAGCGGCCGATGGCATCAAAGTTCTCCATGGAGAGCCCCGCCGGGTCCATCAGCCGGTGACACGACGCGCACACGGCGTTCGCGCGATGTTGCTCCATCCGCTCGCGCATCGATCGGGCGGCGACGCCTGGTGCAGGCTCCTCCAGCGCGGGCACGTTCGGAGGCGGTGGAGGCGGTGGCATGCCCATCAAGTTCTCGAGAATCCACTTGCCTCGCAGCACGGGTGAGGTGCGGGTCGCGTATGAGGTGACCGTCAGTATGCTGCCGTGTCCGAGCAGACCGCGGCGCTCGCTGTCCGCCGGCAGCTCCACGCGGCGGAAGTCGTTCCCGTAGACGCCAGAGATGCCGTAGTGGCGGGCCAACCGCTCGTTCAGGAACGTGTAGTTGGCCTCCAGTAAATCGACCACGCTGCGGTCTTCGCGCACGATGCTCTCGAACAACATCTGCGTTTCCTGTCGGAACGCGGTCCGCAGGTTGTCGTCGAAATCGGGGAACAGCCGAAGATTCGGGGCCACCGTCTCCAGGTTACGGAGATACAGCCACTGGTCGGCAAAGTTGGTCGTCAGCGAGCGCGAACGGGGGTCGTCCAGCATGCGCCGCACGTGACGTTCGAGTGTGGATCCTGTCCGCAGCCGCCCCGCCTCGGCGTCGTCCATCAGCGCGTCGTCCGGAATGCTGCTCCACAGGAAGAAGGACAGTCGCGACGCCAGCTCGATGTCACTGAGCGCGTAGGCGGCGCCGTCGGTCACGCCCTCGGGGTCGCGCTCGATGCGGAACAGGAACTCGGGGCTTGTCAGCAACGCCCGGAGCGCCAGCTCGATGCCTGTCTCGAAGTCGCCGTCCGTGCGGCCCTCCTCATAGAAGGCCATCGGCATCTCGATGTCACTGAACGCGACCGGCCGTCGATAGGCGCGGCGTGCCAGCCCAGAGATGATGGACGCGGCGCAGTCTGCCTCATCGGCCGCCGTGGTGGGTCGGCAGCTGAAAATGCGACTCCGGCTGGGCGTGTCGCCAGTACCGCTCGGTTGAAACGGTCCGCTGATGGACACGGAGTGCACCGCCGGCTGCTGGCGGGGGTGTCGGTCCTGGTTGAACTGCGCTTGATACGGTTGACGCTCTGTTTCGATGACCGCGGAATTCTTTTGCAGAAATGCGGTGCCGAACGTGTGCGGACCGGCAGATATTGGCACCCGGACGTTCAGGTGTTTGTCGACATCCTCGTCCGCGTAATAGCTGCCGAACCGGTTACGGTCCGGCACCACCGTGAACAGTTCCAGCCGTTCACCGTCCAGCGTCATTTCCAGGACATCCGGCTCCCGAAGCCCTTCAATGTTCTCGTTTCGGTTACGCGCCAGTCGCACCTCAATCTCGTACTCGCCGTTGAGCGGAAACGTGTGCTGGACCCGTGTGCCCCCGCGGGTGCCGAACGGGAGCCCGGCCAGATGACCTTCTTGCGTCACGTCCGGTCGCATGGTGACCACGCGGCTGCCCGGCACGATCGCCATGCTCCCGACGGCCAGACGGCTGATTTTCTGGGCCGCCGTGAGATACCGCTCCATCAGGGTTGGCGATAACTCGACGACCCCGACATTATCGAAGCCGAAGCTGGCATCGTCCTGTGGCAGGAGCGTCGCGACGTCCACGTCGAGGGCCAGAAGATCCCTGATCGCGTTCCGGTATTCCGTGCGGTTCAGGCGTCTGAACGTGTCGGTGCGGCCTGGATTCGGGCTGGCGATGGACGCCGCGTCGAGCGTCGTTTCGAGATACGACACCAGGCCAGCATAGGTCGCTGGATCTGGTCGCGGTGAACCGTCTGGCGGCATGGCACCAGCTCGTAGCTTCCGGAGGGCGCGCTCCCAGACATCGGTGTGTTCCGCAACCTGCGTCAAGGGCGTGCCTTCCAGCGACAGTCCCCCGCGGAGTGAACGATCGTTATGGCAGCCCAGGCAGTACTGGTTGATGGTCGCTTGGTCTGTGTCGACCGCCGCAACGCCGGCCCCCCCCTGGGCGTACGCGGTGGACGCGAGCGGTGGGGTGGCGAGCGCCACTACGAGGAGTGCGGCAGTCGCCGATCCAACCTCAAATCTTCGCATTCCGACCTCTGCCTCTAGAATGAATGATCCGTGAGACGAATCTTACACCCCGTGAGCTGCTTGGTCACACAGAATTAGCGTGTCCGTAACAGGTGTGAAACCCAGCGTCGCTATGCTCATCCCATGTACAGATCAGCAATCGTGAACAGTGCAATTCGTCGTTTCGGTCGTCTCGTCGTGTCTGGTGCCGCGCTCGCCGTGGTGATCCCCGTGGCGGCGGCGGCTCAGACTTGATCCGCTCCAGCCCCCTGGTACGAGCGTATCCAGTTCGGCGGCGATTTCGGTCACGCTACGAGGGGTTCTACCAGGACGGCCGCGAGACGCGTCATCGGAGCCGCTTCCGGGTGCTGGGCGAGTATCTGAAGAATACCAAGGCCGCGTCAGAGCGCGATACCGGCGTCTGGTTCGAGGCGGAGTACGGCGGGTCTCGGACGCTCAAGACCTACACGCTCGGGTATACCTACGGACGGATTCAACAGGAAGCGGTGCTGTCGACGTTCATGTTCAGCGACATTCCGGGCTCGGACACCGAATTGCACATGTTCACCATCGCCTACATCCCGCTGCCCAATCTGTCGCTGGATCTGACGATGCACGTCACCCGCGGGCTCGACACCGATCCCGGAGCCAGCAACAACTGGCTCACCCGGCCGCACGTCGCCGCGACTGTGCGATTCTAATTGAGACGCGACGTCGCCCAGAACCCCGCGCCGCCGCGTCGCGGCCCCACTCCGAGCAATGGTAGGGAGCTGCCGAAGCTCGCTCCCACCATTGCTCGCAGCACCAATTGAATGATGCGAAGGACGGGGGCATCGCGCGCCCCTCGCTGATTCGTTGGGCGGGCGTGACTCACGCCGTCAGCGTCAACGCGGCTCGTGGACTGTGACTGTGATGTCGATCGGCGCCGACAGATAGCCGTCGTCTGCCATCGCCCGCACCACGTAGGTGCCGGGTGTGTCGAAGGTGGCCGTCGTGCTGGTTCGTCCGTCCGGAGGCACTTCGGGAGGGGCCCAGCCGGGCATGCGGTCGTCGATGCCTGCCATGTGCCAGGGCGCGAATGTCACCGTGCCCGGACCTCGCCAGTGCAGCCACGCGACCCGCAGACCCAGCGCGGTTCGGCGGCCGAAACGGCCAGCTCCGAACAAGGGCCGTCCGGATGCATCCACGTCAATGCGCGGGTCCTTGGTGCCGCGAACTGCGCGTGGCTCTGGAATGCCGTCGTCGCCGAGGCGAACGGTCAACGAGAGAGGTTCACCCACGGTCGCCGTACGGTCGGCCGCGTCGACAAGGGCGATCGTGGGCGGCCGATTGTCGTCAGCGTATCCACCACCGGCGCGGTTCTCAGAGATGACCTGGTCGTTGACCTCCCAGACCGGCAGCAATGATCCGTAGGCGGTTTCCGTCTTCCCGGCCGAGGTGAGCGTCCAGAGGACGTCGCGGTCTCCCCAGTCCGGCGGGACCTGCACGCTGAAGAGAAACCGATGACGTCGCGGGTAGAAGTAGGTCGGTTGGGGCTGACCCAGGTGGTCAGGTTCGATGCGGTTCTCGGGACCCAGAGGAACGCTGAGTTCCTCCCGATAGTTTCGGTTCAGGTAACCGAAGTAAAACGTGAATGAGTCGTCGGCGTTCCTCTCCCATCCCTCGAACGCCGGCACGACGTTTTGTCCGCTTAAATATTGCAGGTTCTGCGCCGAGACGGGTGGCGGGGGCCATAGACATCCTGCCGCAGCCAAGATGCACACGACCTGCGTGAACCGACGTGCAGCGGCCATCAGTTGCTAGCGCGCTTCGCCTGACGCGCTTGCACCCGTCGGTCGAACTCGTCCTCTGACATGTAGAAGATGTTCATCCAGGTGTGTGACATCTCGTCCATCGACCGGTTACCGAAACCGATCCAGTTGCGCGAGTCCGGGTTGTATCGGTTCGCATCGCTGTTGTCGTACCAGCTAATGAGATGCAGATTTGTCCCGGCCGGCAAGAGCGGTTGCACATTTTCCTGGTAGGTGTAGTTGAGCATCCAAGCGAAATTGTGCTGCGCGCAACTCAAGGTCTCGACGAGCCCGCTGGGGTAGATGGCCTCGACGCATTGTCGCTTTCCGCGGTTGTGCAGGTGAGGCTGAAACGAGACGACCTGAGCCGGTTCGTGAAGGAAAAAATAGCCGTCGACGCGTGCGTTGTTGTCGCCCGCTGGAATATCGATGGTGTCGTAACTGTCTCCGGCATGGGCGGCAAACACGACGTGGTCAGGTAGCACGCCTTTGGGGTAGAACTTGAGCCCAATCTGTACGTCGGCCGGAGTCTCTTCGCCGATGGCATGCAGATGAAGGTTGTAGCGGACCCGTGAGCCGGCGCGCATCAGCCGCCCCGTGCCGTCGGGGAAGATGTCCGCGTTTTTCCCAACCGCGTATTCGTTCAGAAATCCCTGTTCGTCGTCCGGCGAGACGACGTATGCCACGGCGTGGTGCACCACCTTCTCGGCGCCAGGGAGGGACGGTCGCGATTCGACCGCCTTCAGGTACCGGTCTTCGGTCAGTGCAATCGGTTCGGTGTCGACATTAACCCACCAATCTGGTGCGGCGGCTGGCACCACGATGGGCTCCGGCAGGTTCACGACGAGATCGGGCTCGCCCATCTGCCATGCGTCGAATTCGGCGAAGACCTTGGGCGGGGGAAGATCGGCCGGGTCGCCTCGACGCGTGCCTCCGTCGACCCAGTTCACGATCGTGGCGATCTCGTCGTCGGTGAGCGACGGATCGTCCTCAAATTTCTGAATGCCGATGTTACGCTCGATGTACCACGGTGGCATTTCGCGCTGGGCCACCCGCTGTCTGATTGATCGAGCCCATGGTCGAGTCTCGTCATACGTCATGAGCGACATGGGCGCGATGGAATCGACTCGATGACAACTCTGGCAGGACCGCTGGAGAATGGGGACCACGTCCTTCGTAAATGTAACCTCGTGAACCGCGGACGCATCTACACCTTGTGCCGCGATAGAGGGCGAACTGCCGCATACGCCGAGCGCGGCGAGCGCGACAGCACCCACCATGGAACGGTGATTTCTGGTCGTCATGAATTCTCCAGCGTATCGGGATACATCGAACACGACACTAGCACCGGTCAGGCCAGGGCACAACATCGACGCGCGCGGGGCCTGTGCGAGAATGCTGCGGGGTTGTTCACGACGGGCGGCCCGCCGCGGATGCGGACATCGCGACATTGCAATCAGCAGACCACTTCGTCGGGCGGCTCCCAATTCGGCCGCGGCACCTCCTCCTGCTCATCGCCGGAGCAATCGGCTTCTGCGTCCTGGTCACGCTCAATTCGGGCGGGTATCACTACGGAGTGTCAGACCAGGCGTTCTACATCCCGGTCGTGCTTGACGAGATCGACCCGCGACTCTTTCCGCACGATGGCGCGCTGATCGCCGCCCAGGATCGTTTTCTCTTTTTCGACGATTGGTTCGCGCCCCTCGTCACCGCCATCGGGGTCTCGTTGCCGGTGGCGTTTCTGACCAGTCAGGTCATCACCCTGCTGCTCCTCTACGGTGCGCTGATCGGTCTGGGTGTCGCGCTGTATCGAAGCTGGTGGACCATTGGTGGTCTGCTGGCGCTTATGACCGTCCGACACCGCATTCCGGATACCGGTGCCAATTCCGTGGAGGGCTACTTTCACCCGCGGATGCTCGCGTTCGCGGTGGGGTTGGCAGCGTCGGCGCTGTACCTGCACGGACGGGGCAAGTTGGCCTTGGCCCTCGTCGTCGTCGCCATTCTTATTCACCCGACTATCGGTTTCTGGTTCGCGATCATGGTCGGCGGGGCTGCCCTGCTGAATGGGGGCATTTCGGCGAGGTCGTTGCTCGTGGGCTCTGTGGCCGCCGTCCTGGTCGGCGCCGTGACCTTGGGAGGTCCGCTGCGAGAGCAACTGGTCGTGATGGACCCGGCGTGGCTCCAGCTGCTCGTTCAATACAAGGACTATCTGGTCGTGCCAGGGTGGCCGCTGTCGGCGTGGCTCAGCAATTTGGGTATCGCGGCGCTGGTCTTCGGCCTTCACCACTATCGCCACGCTCTTGGCATCGCGAGTCGCTGGGAGCGCACGCTGATCGCAGGGTGCGGCCTGTTGCTGGGCGTGTTCCTCGGGTCGGCCGTGTTCTCCTACGCGTCGGTGGCGCTGGCGGTGCAGCTGCAGGTGAACCGGGTCTTCTGGCTGATGGACTACGTGGGTGTGTTGCTGCTGGCGTGGCTGCTCTTCGAGGGGCCGTGGCGCGCGGCCGACAGGCGTGGCGGGCGTGTGGCACCCCGCCGAATACTCGTGGGCGTGGTCGTGGTGTTGGCAATGTTCCGCGGCGGTTACCGCGGTTTCATCGAACGCCCGGAGCGAGCGGTCTTGGAGGTGGGGTTTGAGAACAGCGACTGGAACCACCTGATGGTATGGGCCGCCACGCAACCGGTAGGCACGCATTTCCTGGCTGACCCGGTTCACGCGGCGCGCTACGGGACGAGCGTCCGGGCGGCTAGCGGGCGAGATGTGTTTCTCGAACTGATCAAGGACAGTGCGTTGGCTATCTACTCGCCAGAAATCGCACGTCGCGTGGCCGAGCGGGTCGAAGCGGTCGGTCACTTCAACGAGCTGACGGCCGACAGGGCCGTCCTGTTGGCTGGCCAGTATGAGATCGACTACTTGATTACGGAACAGCAATTGGAATTACCGGTCGCCAATCAGGCGGGAACACTCATGGTGTACGCGCTGGGGTCGTAGCCGAATAGGGAGAGAGAGCGATGCAGAGAAAGTGAAGATCGCGACATGGTCGGCGCTCAAGTCAGCAACGCCGACCTCGTCATCGTGCGCTTTGACGACAATCACTCGGTCCTCTACGGGCGCTGTTTGCATCGGGGCGCGCTGATGGCGGACGGTTCCGTCTCCGGAGACAACTTCATCTGCGGGTTGCACGGGTGGGACTATCTGTTTCAGACAGGCGTCTCCAGCTCGACGGTCGAGGCGGCGATACCGGTGCGGCGCCGGTCGTGTTTCGGGACCATATCTCCGTGCCCACCATTCCCGCCCTGGCCCGGGCGCGGCGTCATCTCGACGCCCGCGGGCGCCGGAACGTCACGCTCGTGATCACCGGCGGGCTGCGGACCCACACCGACTTCGCCAAGGCGCTGGCACTCGGCGCGGATGCGGTCGCGGTGTCCAATTTGTCGATGCAGGCGATCGGGTGCATCGGCATGCGGGCGTGCTCGTCGAATAACTGCCCGGTCGGTATTGCGACCCAGAAACCTGAGCTGCGCGCGCGGTTGCCGGTGGAACTGGCCGCACAACGACTTCACAAGTTCTTGTCCGCGAGCGAGGAGCTGATGACGGTGTTGGTTCGTGCGTGTGGGCACACTCGTCTCAGCGAGTTCTGTAGAGACGACCTGGCCACCTTCGACCGCGACATGGCCCATCTCACCGACATCGCCTACGGAGGCGTCTCGCGTTAACGAGGGAGAACCAGGGACGCGCAGGGACGCTTGGGCCGCCCTCCGCCGTAACCCAAGCCTGCTAGTATGCGGGCGACGGCCGATGGCGGCCGCGTGAGGAGTCACCGGTCATGTGCCTATCGCAAAGGGTTCGGCTCGTTCTCGTTGGCGTCGTTGTCCTGCTTGCCGCTAGCAACGTTCGCGCCCAACAGGGTGCGCCGGCAGACGGCGAGTGGCGCACCTTTGGCGGAGACCTTGGAAGCACCAAGTACTCCCCGCTCGCGCAGATTACAGCCGACAACTTCGAACAACTGGAAGTGAAGTGGAGGTGGCTGTCGCCGGACGGCATGCTCAGTACAACGACACCGGGTGGAGGGGAATGGAGCGCGCCCATCAGAGAGGTGGTCACCGCCCTGAATGCCGAGGATCCAAACCGGTGGCGCGACAGCAACGCGCCCCACTATCGAAATTTCAAACCGACGCCGATCATGGCCGACGGGATGCTGTACGTGAATACTCCCCTGTCGATCGGCGCCGGCATCGACGCCCGGACCGGAGAGACCCGTTGGATCTACAACCCGAAGAGCTACGAGGAGGGGACGACGACCATGAGTCTCACCTGGAGCCAGCGGGGCGTCGGCTACTGGGACCGGGAGGGACCGGAGCATGCGCGAATCGTCTGGGGGACAGGGAACGGATATCTTGTCTGCGTCATGGCCGCGACTGGGCGGCCCTGCGTCGACTTCGGGACAGGCGGCCGGGTCGACCTGATGGAGGGTATTCCGCGCGCGGACCGTGGCCGCCGCGACTGGCTGAACGCCTTGCTGTATTCAGTGCAGTCGCCACCGTTTGTGGTCCGCGACACCATCATCACGCCGGCGTCGATCTCGTCCTACAACAACACCAAGGAAGCACCTCCGGGATGGATGCGTGGATTCGACGTGAAGACCGGCGGCGTGAAATGGGTCTTTCACACGATTCCCCAGGGGGACGAATTTGGTAACGACACCTGGGGCGGCGATTCGTGGCGCGAGACCGGCAAGGTCGGGGTCTGGACCCAGATGAGCTTCGATGAGGAGCTTGGGTACCTCTATCTTCCGATGAACACGGCGGCGCCGGACTACTACGGCGGTCATCGGCCAGGCGACAACCTGTTCGCCGAGAGCCTGGTGGCGCTCGATGTCGAAACCGGTGAACGGGTCTGGCACTTCCAGATTCTGCACCACGGGTTGTGGGACTACGACCTGCCGGCGGCCCCTAACCTCATGGACCTCACGATTGAGGGGCGCCAGGTCAAGGCGGTCGTGCAGGTGACGAAGCAAGGATTCGTCTTTGCTTTCGATCGGGTGACTGGCGAGCCGCTCTGGCCCATCGAAGAACGGGCGGTCGAGACCGACACAGACATCGAGGGCGAGTTGCCGTCACGGACGCAGCCATTTCCCACGAAGCCTGCGCCGTTCGAGTATCAAGGACTGACCGTGGACGACCTCATCGACTTCACCCCAGAGATACGACAGATGGCGATGGACGCCGTGTCGGAGTTTCGTTTGGGCCCGCTCTACACGCCGCACAGCAACGCTGGCACGCTGTTTCGTCCGAGCGCGGCCGGTGGTGGCAACTGGGGGGGCGGTTCGGTCGATCCGGAGACCGGCATCATCTACATTCCGTCGCACAACGCCTGGAGTGTCATGCCGTTGCGGAAGACGGTGCCAGAGGACGAGTCGACACTCGCCTACGTGCAGAACCGTCGAGGGGCGCGGCCGACCATGGCTCGTGGACTGCCGCTGGTCAAGCCCCCATACTCGCGGATGACGGCCATCGACATGAACACCGGGGAGCACGTGTGGATGGTGCCCACCGGCGACGGTAACCGCTTTCGGCGGAATCCGCTGTTGCGCGATCTTGATCTGCCGCCGCTGGGCGGCGATGCGACGCGCAATGGCCCGCTGGTCACCAAGACGCTGCTGCTCTACAGCTTGACCGCCGGAGGCACCAACGACGGACCGCAGCTCGTGGCCTACGACAAGGCGACGGGCGAGGAGCTGGGGTCGCTCGATTTACCCGGCGCGGGGGTCAGCAACCCGATGACCTACCTACTCGATGGCAAGCAGTACATCGGGATGACGGTCGGCGGAGACCCGCCCGGATTGATCGCACTCGGGCTGCCCGACTGACGGCTCGCGCGCGCACGCGATGAAGATTTCAACGTCTGGATGGATGCCACTGCCCGTGATCGCGGTGCTGGTCGCCGCCTGCGACGCGCCACCGCCCCCATACGAGCCGATACCGCTCGTCTCGGTGTCGCCTGCGCTCCTTGACGATCGCGAAGAAATCCGTCGCTACCTCAACGCGTTTCCCCTCGCTGACTACCAGCGGTACGACGTTCCCGACGTCGGCAGCTTCTTTGTCGACGATCCGGCGGACATGATCAAGCAGGTCATCGTCGCGGGCGACAAGTGGGAGCGGCACTCGTTCGATCTCCTCGCAGAGCACATTGTCCCCGGCTCAGTCGTCGTCGAAGTGGGGGCGCACATCGGAACCCACACCGTGCGGATCGGGCAGCTGGCTGGTCCCTGGGGTCGCGTCTACGCATTCGAGCCGCAGCGGAAGATCTATCGGGAGTTGCACCACAACCTGGCGCTCAACGGCCTGACGAATGTTGTGGCGATGCGCATGGCCATCGGTTCGGGTGCCACGCGGGTCATTGAAATGAACCCCACGACGCCCGGTAACGAGGGTGGGACTGGCGTTGGTGCCGGTGGCGATGCAGCGGAACTCCGGTCGCTCGACAGCTTCCATTTTGAGCGGGTGTCTCTGCTCAAGATCGACGTGGAGACCTATGAGAACGAGGTGCTTGACGGGGCGGTGGACACCATTCGCCGTAACCGACCGGTGATTCTCATCGAGATCATGGGGGGGACAGACCTCGAGACCGCGTCACCCGATGTCTTGGAGAGAATCGCGGTCACCCGGGGAAAGCTGGAGGCGCTCAATTATTCCGTGAGCCAGGTCTTCAAGCACGACTACGTGGCACGGCCCCTCGACTGAGGCCCCGGCGCGATTGGTATTCCCGTCGGGCAGCTAGCGGGCCGAGTCGCGCCGCTCCTCGGCCCGGGCCCCGCTCAGGATCAAGGGCATGCTGTAGTTGCCTTCGTGGCAGGCGTTCTCAAACAGCGGGCCACGGGCGGGGGTGATCGGAAACCCGACCGTCCACCGCGCGGCGAACGACGCCGGGTCGTCGACGGTGAACCGATAGTCGAGCGTGCCGTTGTGCCCGATGGCGATTCGCTCCTCCACACGCATGTCTGGCCCGGTGCCGTTCAGCGTCCATGCGCCGTTGAAGTTCGCGGACTGAATGATCAGCGTATCGCCGTCCCAGTGCGCGTATGAGTCTCCTTGCCACTGGCGGACATAATCCGCTGGATGGGGCCCGTCAGAAATCCGAATAATCCGTGTGTCCCAGTTCTGTTCGTGCAGGATGACCAGGTGGTCGGGGGTCTGGAAAAATTGTGCGAGCCGGTTCGGAGCGACCGCCATGAGCGGAACGGTGCGGCCCATGATGCAGCGCTCGTAGCGTTCTCGGTCTTCTGGTCCGTCAGCGGGCCGCGACCGTGACCGCAGACCAATCGTCCGGTCGCGGTGCCGCGCGTCGGCCGTCATCGTGGGCAGCCGGCCGTTTGGTGGGTCGACGATCATCGACGTCCGATCGTCTGTCAGTCCTCCTGGTTCCCACCAGTCGGCGTTCAGCTGCAGGTCACGCTCAGCCCCAATGTCGGTCAGTCGCTGAGGCAGGTAGGCCGCCGCTTCGGCGGGCGTCAACACCGCCTTGTCTGCAAGCGTCTCCGGGCGCTGCAAAGGCGTGCTGCTGCGATATTCCCAATATCCACTGAAGTCAGGCGTGTTCCAGGCCGTACGAGGCCTGTCCGCGGTCTGTGCGCCAGACGGCGACGCGCAGGCCGCCAGCAGACCCCACACGGCGATGTGAACCGTCATCGCCGCCGACCGACGCCTTGCCATTCGAGTCGAGCTCGATGCCGCCGCTGAACCGCGCATGGTCGCACCCCAACTGTTAGGTAAGCTGCCTGGTTATGCCATCGAAGGACAGCGTCGGTCGCTGTCGATGTGTCGCACTTGAATCGCGGTGACGTCGCCGTGACTCGTGGCGATGTCGGAGATCACGACAATGGGGTCTCCTGGCACGAGCCGATTGTGGTGCTGTAGTCGCTCGAAGGCATCGACCACCCTCTGCTCAGGCTCGTCAGACCGTTCCATCTCGAACGGCACCACCGATCGGTACAACCACAGCGCGCGCTCGACGGCGGCGACGTTGGTGAACGCGTAGATGATCGCGCTCTTGGGGCGGAAGCCGCTCACGAGCCGGCCGAGTCGTCCGGTTCTGGTGATGACGACGATGGCCGGCGAGGCGAGCGAGTCGGCCAGACGACACGCGCTGCGGGCCAGTTGTTGACGCACAGTTGTGGGGTCCCGCAAGGCGTGAAAGCCGAGACCCTCCTCTTTCTCGGAACGACGGGCGATCTGACCCAGGACCTCTACGCATCGCACAGGATGTTTGCCGGTCGCGGTCTCTCCGCTCAGCATCACCGCGTCGACTTCCTCGAGGACCGCGTTGGCGACGTCACCAACCTCCGCACGAGTGGGCATCGGGTGCTCGATCATCGACTCGAGCAGATGCGTGGCCACAATGACTGGTTTGCCCGCGACGGCGCACTTACGCACCATGTTCCGCTGGGCGACCGGCAGTTCAGCGAACGGGACTTCCACGCCCAGATCGCCGCGGGCCACCATGATGCCGTCGGCCTCGGCGATGATCTCGTCCAGGTTGTCGATACCCTCCTGGTTTTCGATCTTCGCGATCAATCTGGCGTGGTGTCCCCCCGCGTCCACGATCACCCGGCGCGCCTCTCGCAGAGCCTCCGCGCTGCGGACGAACGACACCGCGAGAAAGTCGACGTTGTGCCTGATGCCGAAACGTATGTCGGCCTTGTCTTGCTCAGAGATCGACGGCAGGTTGACCCGGATCCCCGGAAGGTTGATGTGCTTGCGAGAGCCCAGCGTGCCCCCATCGAGGACGCGGCACCGGAGATCGCGAGCCCGCACTTCCAACACCTCAAGGTTGATCAAGCCGTTGTCGACGGTGATGCGATCTCCCGCGTGCAACTGGTGCACCATGTCTTCGTAGTCGACATGAATGCTCTTTTCCTCCGGATTCTCCGACGGCGCGACGCTGACTGAGAACTCTTCTCCGACGGCAAGCTCGAGGTTCCCTCGTCGCTCCCCGGTGCGGATAGCCGGTCCCTGTAGGTCGAGCAGCACCGCGACCGGATGATTCAATTCGTGGCGCAGGTCGTCTATGTGACGAATGGTCCGCAGGTGGCTGTCATGGTCCCCGTGGGACATGTTCAGCCGCGCCACGTTCATCCCAGCCCTGGCGAGGTCGCGGATCGTGTCGACCGAGTCGCTCGACGGACCGAGCGTGCAGATGATCTTGGTTTGTCGGAAATCCCGCCGCTCAGCCATGTTTGGAACTATAGCCTACCGTTCGGTACGAGAAGCGGGGTGTCGGCCCACAACGGAGCGACTTCGCATCTGTAACGTAGATTTAACAGTCCCGTAACAACCATGAAACTGTCTGAGGCTACTGTGATCAGTATGTCAAAGACAGACCGTTGCCTCGTTCGGGCAGGGAAGCGGGCACGTCGCAGAATGCAGTGCGCCAGTGTGTCGGCCGTCCTGCTCGGCACCATCGGATGTGGAGGCGCGGCGGGTGCGGGCGACGCCACGAGCACGGCCGTCATTACCGTCGATGGCTCTAGCACTGTGTTTCCGATCGCGGAGGCGGTGGCTGAGGAATTCCAGCTGGTCGACGCGGCGGCACGGGTCACGGTGGGGGTCTCTGGGACCGGTGGTGGCTTCAAGAAATTCTGCGCCGGTGAGACCGACATCTCGAATGGGTCACGTCCGATCAAGGCCGTCGAAATCGACGCATGTGCGGCGGCCGGAATTGAGTTTGTCGAGTTGCCGATTGCCTACGATGGGATCTCCGTCGTCGTGCACCCGGACAACGATTGGGTCAGCACGCTGACCCCTGACGACCTCGAGCGGATGTGGAACCCGGCCGCGCAGGGAACGGTGACCTCCTGGAATCAGGTGCGACCGGACTGGCCAGACAGTGAACTCCATCTGTTTGGTCCCGGCGTCGACTCAGGAACGTTCGACTACTTCACGCAGGCGATCGTCGGACAAGAGAGTGCCAGCCGCGGTGACTTCACGTCGAGCGAGGACGACAACGTGTTGGTGCAAGGAGTGGCAACCGATCCGTTGGCGCTCGGCTTCTTCGGCTACGCGTACTACGAAGCCAACCGCGGAAAATTGAAGCTGCTGTCGGTCGACGACGGTGATGAGACCAACGGCGCTGGCGCCGTTGCGCCGTCGCCGGACTCCGTGCGTGAGGGGACCTATCAGCCACTGTCTCGCCCCATCTTCATTTATGTCAATCCGGATGCATTGGAGCGGGCCGAGGTGAGCGGGTTTGTGAATTTTTTTCTGTCAGACGGGGCCTCGCTCGTGCGAGAGGTGGGCTACGTGCCGTTGAGTGACGCCGAGTACGCGCTGGTGCAGCGCCGGGTCGATGATCGCGCCACCGGGACGATGTTCGGACACGGAGACAAGACAGCATCGCTCACGGCGTTGCTGGGTGGCCACTGACCATGTCGAGAAGACGGCGTGACCTCCTCGAACAGGTCGTCGAGTGGGCGCTACGCGCCTGCGCCGGCGTGTCGATTCTGGTCACGCTCGGCATTCTGTCGGTGCTCGCGGTCGAGACCTTCCAGTTCTTCCGGGAGGTCTCCCCGTTCGAATTTCTCTTCGGCACCGTCTGGACCCCTCTGTTCTTCCAGAAGTCGTTCGGCGTCCTGCCGTTGGTGGCCGGCACCCTGCTGGTGTCCGCGATTGCGATGGCGGTCGCGGTGCCGGCCGGGCTACTGGCGGCGGTATATCTCAGCGAATACGCACCGGCGAAAGTGCGTCGTATCGTCAAACCGGTGCTTGAGGTGCTGGCTGGCGTACCGACGGTCGTCTACGGCTACTTCGCCTTGCTGTTCGTCACGCCCTTGCTCCAGCAGGTGATTCCCGGGTTGTCTGGATTCAACGCGTTGAGTCCCGGGCTGGTCATGGGAATCATGATCCTCCCGATGGTGTCGTCGCTCTCTGAAGATGCGCTCCACGGTGTGCCACGCGGGCTGCGCGAAGCGGCGTACGCGCTCGGCGCGACCAAGATGCAGACCACGACCCGCGTCGTGCTGCCGGCCGCCCTTTCAGGTATCTCGGCCGCGGGCATCCTGGCCGCATCGCGGGCAATCGGCGAAACCATGATCGTGACCATTGCTGCCGGCCAGCAGCCGCGGCTCACCGCCAATCCACTCGTGCCGGTGGAAACGATGACCGCCTACATCGTGCAGGTGAGTCTGGGGGACACCCCGGCCGGGACCCTCGCGTATCGGACGATCTTCGCGGTCGGGATGCTGCTGTTCGTCAGCACGTTTCTGTTGAATCTCGCCAGCAACTGGCTCCGAGAGCGCTTTCGGGAGGAGTACGCGTGACGCGTCGTCAACGCAACCACTGGCTGGATCTCGCGCTGCACGGTGCCGGGCTCGGAGCGACCCTGCTCGGCCTTGGGGTGCTTGCCGCGCTCCTGTTTGATATCTTCAGCGACGGTTTTGGGCGAATCTCTTGGGGTTTCGTAACCAGTTTTCCATCCCGGCGGGCGGAGAACGCCGGCATCTACGCTGCCCTCATGGGGACTCTGTGGGTGCTTGCCCTGACTGCCATGCTGGCGGTCCCCGTGGGCATCGGAGCCGCGATCTACCTGGAAGAGTACGGCGGGCGTGGACGCTGGTCTCGCATCGTTGAGATCAACATCGCGAACCTGGCCGGTGTGCCGTCTGTCATCTACGGACTACTGGGCCTCGGGCTGTTCGTCCGAACCCTGGCGCTCGGGCGCAGTGTGATCGCCGGAGCCGCCACGTTGGCACTACTCGCCCTGCCGGTGGTCATTCTGTCGTCGCGCGAGGCGCTGCGCGCGGTGTCGCCGGCTCTGCGCGAGGCGTCGTACGCGTTGGGGGCCACGAAGTGGCAGACGATCTGGCATCAGGTGCTGCCGGTGGCGCTGCCTGGCATTCTTACGGGGATGATCCTCGCGCTCTCGAGGACCATCGGCGAGACTGCTCCGTTGATCACTATCGGTGCATTGACCTACGTGCCGTTTGCGCCTGACGGCATCTGGTCCCCGTTCACCGTGTTGCCGATCCAAGTCTTCAACTGGGTGTCGCGACCCCAGGAAGCGTTCCTGGCGAATGCGGCAGCCGGTATCATTGTGCTTCTGGCGTTGCTGCTGGTCATGAACGGTTTCGCGGCGTGGCTGCGGGATCGGTATCAGCATTGACGCCGTCATTTCGGCGAACGCTATGACCACTGTCGATTCCCACACTGCGATCCCGTCACTGGCCGCCGTGGCCTCACTGGCCAGCGAGCGCGGCACGATAGAGACGCCCACCAAGGTGGAGGTGCGCGGCCTCAGTTTCTACTACGGTGACACGCAGGCGCTCAAGGACGTGTCCATTCAGATTCCTGAGAAGCAGGTCACCGCGTTCATCGGGCCCTCCGGCTGCGGCAAAAGCACGTTTCTGCGGACGCTCAACCGGATGAACGACATCATCCCTGGGGCGCGCGTGACCGGCACGGTGCTGATCGACGGGGAGGATATCTACGGGGCCTCGACCGACCCGGTGACCCTGCGGCAGCGCGTCGGGATGGTGTTTCAGAAATCGAACCCGTTCCCCAAGTCGATCTTCGAGAATGTAGCGTATGGCCTCCGGATCAATGGCCTGGCCGCCTCCACTATGGACCTGGCGGACAGGGTAGAGGTCAGCTTGCGGGCGGCGGCGCTGTGGGGCGAGGTGAAGGACCGGTTGTCTGCGTCGGCACTGACTCTGTCGGGCGGGCAGCAGCAGCGGCTCTGTATCGCGCGCGCGTTGGCGGTGAAGCCAGAGGTGCTGCTGATGGACGAGCCGGCGTCGGCGCTCGATCCGATCGCCACCCAGCACATCGAGGAGCTGGTGTTTCAGCTCAAGGCCAACTACACGGTCGTTATCGTGACGCACAATATGCAACAGGCGGCCCGTGTCTCGGACAGGACCGCGTTCTTCTGGTTGGGGAAGCTTATTGAATTCGATCTGACGAGCCGAATGTTCACTGCTCCGACGGCGAAACTAACGGAAGACTATGTCACTGGCCGTTTCGGCTAGCGCCGTTCCGCGTGGCGACCGGCCGCCGAGGAGAACCGTTCGTGGATGCACCTCACAATTTGACCCCGCACTTCCATGACGAGATGGCGCAGCTCAAAGCGCGATTGCTCGTGATGGCGGGTGCCGCCGAAGAGCAGGTTCGAGACGCGATGCGCGCCCTGGTTAATCGCGACTACGCGACGGCCGTGCGCGTCCTGACCGGCGACGAGGCCATCAACCAACTCCACATCGAGATCGATGAGCGGTGCTTTCAGCTCCTCGCATTGCACCAGCCCGTGGCGACCGACCTGCGAGCGGTCGTGTCAGCGGTGAAGATCAACAGCGACCTGGAACGGGTCGGCGACTTTGCGATCAACATCGGAGAAGCCACGCTCCGTTACCTAGAACAACCGTCCGTCAAGCCGTTGGTCGACATTCCACGCATGGCGGATATCGCACAGGGTATGCTGCGTGATGCGCTAGATGCCTACGTACGACAAGACACCGTACTTGCGCAGAACGTGCTCGACCGTGACGATTCTCTCGACGGGCTCAAGGACCAGGTATTCCGAGACCTGCTAGGGTTCATGTGCTCCGACAACGTGGTGACCCAGCCAGCCCTCGAGTTGCTTCTGATTTCTCGACATCTGGAACGCATCGGCGACCACGCGACGAACATCGCCGAGGAGGCGATCTTCATCGTCTCCGGACTCGACGTGCGACATCACGGGCGTGAGGGCGGCGCGCCCACCGCCTAGCCGCCTGTGGCCGCCGCCCCGCGCACCTACAATGGCTAGTCGCATCCTCGTGGTGGAGGACGATCGAGACATTGCGGATCTGGTCGCCTACCACCTGTCTCGCGCCGGTCTTCGGACAGACATCCTGTCGTCCGGGTCAGAGGTCCTGGACCGGGTGCGGCGGGACACCCCGGCTCTCGTCGTGCTCGACCTGATGCTGCCCGGTCTCAGCGGTCTGGAGATCTGCAGGTCGATGAGGGCCGACCCGCGACTCGCATCCACGCCCATCATCATGTTGACCGCTCGGGCTGACGAAGAGGACCGTGTGAGAGGGCTCGAGCTGGGTGCGGACGACTACGTCACGAAGCCATTCAGCCCCAAGGAGTTGGTGGCGCGGGTGAGGGCCGTGTTGCGAAGGACCCAGGCGGAGGATCCAGACACGGTCTTGCGATTCGGTCCGTTGGTGATTGACCTGGACCGCCACGAGGTGACGGAGGACGGGCGCATGGTCCACCTGCCCGCCAAGGAGTTTCTGCTGCTGCAATACCTGCTCGAACATCGGGGGCGCGTCCTGTCGCGTGACTTGCTGCTGTCTGACGTCTGGGGGTATCGCTATACGGGGGGGACCCGGACGGTCGACGTACACATTCGACGCCTCCGGGAGAAGCTTCCTGCGACGGGGGGGCACATCGTCACCGTCAAGCAGTTCGGGTATAAGTTCGTCGACACTCCGTGACCGACAACCCTACCGCCATAGCGACGTGAAGCTACAGACCCGGTTCTTCGTGACGGCCGTTACGGTGGCCCTGTTGAGCCTCGCGGTGTCGTGGGGGCTACTCGTCTCCGCGGTGCGCCCGCCCTCGGGTAGCCTGTCGGTCGGCGAGGTAACCGCAGCCGTGGCCGCCGGGCTGTTGGTGGCGCTGTGTGCCGCATTCGTGCTCGCCAGGGTCACGTCTCGTACGCTCCGTCAACGTCTTGACGCCATTGCCGACCGGGCGCGACGCCAGGCTGCTGGGCCCCAGCTGCCTCGCGGTCCAGACGACCCGCCACACGATGTAGGTCGTGACACGGCAGACGACGAACTGGGGCGTGTGGCGCATGCGCTCGACCAAGTCGCCGGTGCGTCGAAGCGCCGGGTGGAGGAGCTCTCAGCCCAACAGACCCATACCGCCGCCATACTGGAGGGTATCGCAGAGGGCGTGCTCGTCATCAACGACTCGGGTCGCGTGCAAACGGCGAATCCATCCGTGATGTCGATGCTCGATGTCGACGACGAGCCCGCTGGTAGCCACTACCTCGAGTGGATCCGGCACCCGGAGATTACACGGATGATTACGGCGGCGCTACGAGGGGAGCGCACGGCCCCATGCGACGTGACGCTCAACACGACGCCTCCTCAAGTGTTTCTCGCCGGCGCACGACCGTTCACCGTGGAGAGCCAGCGTGGCGTGGCCTTGGTGTTCCACAACGTGACCGAGGAACGGCACGCGGACCACATCCGGCAGGACTTCGTGGCCAATGTGTCTCACGAGTTACGGACGCCGCTGACCGCCATCAGAGGGAGTGTGGAGGCGCTGCTCGATGAAGGCCTCCCGGGGGGGGATCCCCGCTTCCTCTCGATCATCGCGAGAAACAGCGGCAGGATGGAGCGCCTCGTGAGTGACCTGCTGCGGTTGGCACGGCTGGACGCAAGACAGGAAGTGCTCGGTCTGACGTCGTGTTCAATGGAGTCCGTGTTCGGCGCGATCCGCGACGAGTTGGAGCCGATGAGCGCCGCCAAGCGACAACGAGTCGATACGTCGGTGCAGGACGCTGCGGCTCATGTGCAAGCGGACCCGGTCAAGCTGCACGACGCCCTTCGCAACCTGGTCGAGAATGCTATCGCCTACGCTCCGGAGGACAGCGTCATCGAGCTGACTGCCGTGTCAGACGACTTCGTGGATAATCTGTCGGTCGCGGACCGAGGGCCGGGGATCCCCGATGCGGATCGCGTGCGCGTCTTCGAGCGGTTCTACCGCGTCGATGCCGCGCGCTCCAGGGAGAAGGGGGGCACCGGTCTAGGGCTTTCGATCGTGAAACATCTCGTGGGCTTACACGGCGGCACCGTTCGGGTTGCGCACCGTGATGGCGGTGGTTCGATCTTCACGATTGCCCTTCCGCACCGCGAATGACGGGGCCGAGACGAGCGGCGCCACGACGAGACGCGCGACACGCCCCGTCTCCGGGTGGGATCGGGCGACCGGCGTGCACCTAGACGGGCGCTATACTGGAGCGCATGTCGGATCACGCTCACTCATCCAACGGACACGACAAGCACGCGGCGCATCGGCGCCTCGTGGACCGGCTCCGCAGCCAAGGTGCCGAGATCGAGCGTTTGACACGAGGACTCGATGACGCCCAGCTCTCGGAGCGGACGCTGCCAGACAAGTGGTCAGTGAAGGAGTTGGTGTGTCACCTGTGGCGCGTGCAGCATCTGTTCGACGAGCGAATCGAGGCAATGCTGACCAGGGAGGATCCGGTCTTCCTCCCTTACAGTCCAGACAATGACACCGACTTCGAGAAGCTGGTGGCCCATGACGGGACAGAGACCCGGGATGCGTTTCTCGCGGACCGAGAGCGTCTGGCAGACCGGCTGCTTGAGCTGAGTCCGGCGGCATGGCATCGCGGTGGTCGGCACCCCGAGTATGCGCGGTTCGATGTGCATTTCCAGGTGGAGTACATGGCCCATCACGAAGCCCACCACATCTACCAACTCTTTCAGCGACGGCTACCGTTCGGAAAGTTGCCACATTAGACGGCGGTATGGCGGCCCGGGCGCCGCACGGGCTAACTGGCCAATTACCCACGGAGGCGTCGTTCCGCCCGGCCGCGGTGGCTGAGCTGCCTTTTCGGCTAGGTGGCCAGGTAGTCACGGAGACGCCGAAACGCCTGGCCGCGGTGGCTGACGGCTGCCTTTTCAGCGTCGGTCACGTCCGCCAACGTCCGACCGTACTCCGGGTAGTAGAAAATCGGGTCGTATCCGAAGCCGCCCTGGCCACGAGCCGGCAATTGCAGACGACCTTCGACGACGCCGGTCGTCTCCCAGGCTACGCCGTCCGGTTGGGTCAGGACCAGCGCGCAGACAAATCGGGCGGTGCTTGACTCCGTCCCGCGTTCTTCCAGCATGCGGGCGATGGTGGCGAACTTTTCGGCATAGGACTCACCGTTGAATCTGGCTGACCGCACCCCCGGTTCGCCGTCGAGCGCGTCGATTTCAAGCCCGGAGTCTTCCGCGACGGTCAGTTCGCCGGTTGCGCCAGCGTAGGCCAGCGCCTTGATCCGGGCGTTGGCGGCAAATGTGTTCCCCGTTTCTTCCGGTTCTGGAAGCGTCTTGTAGTCGGCCAGCGTGGTGATCGTCAACGGCAGATCGGCAAGGATGGCGCGTATCTCGCGCAGCTTCCCTGTGTTGGTGGTGGCGACCAGTAGTCGCTTCGGGTCCGGGTCCGTCATGGATCGCCGCCGGCTAGATGAACTCGCCCACGAGCTCACGCTGAAGAGAAACGAGTTCACCGATGCCGGCTTCCGCCAACGCAAGCAGGGCGTCGTGTGACTCGCGGGTGAACGGCGCGCCTTCGGCGGTGCCTTGTACTTCGATGAACCGGCGGTCCCCGGTCATCACCACATTCATGTCGACATCGGCCGTCGAGTCTTCGTCATAGGCCAGATCTAGCAACGGGGTGCCTTTCACGATGCCCACGCTGATGGCGGCCACATGGTCCGTCACCGGTATCTGCTTGAGCGTGCCGCGCTCCTTCAAGCGCTGGAGCGCCAAGACGAGCGCCACGAAGCCACCGGTGATTGCGGCCGTGCGCGTGCCGCCGTCCGCCTGAATGACGTCACAGTCGATCCAGACGGTCCGTTCACCGAGGGCCTCGAGCTGGGTGACGGCTCGAAGCGACCGTCCGATCAGGCGCTGGATTTCTTGCGTGCGTCCGCTCTGTTTGCCGCGGCTCGCCTCTCGCGAGTTGCGCGTCGAGGTGGCCCTGGGCAGCATGCCGTATTCCGCGGTGACCCACCCCTTGCCGGAGCCGCGGAGAAACGGGGGCAGCTTGTCCTCGACACTCGCGGTGCAGATGACACGGGTGCGCCCCGCTTCGATGAGCACCGAGCCCTCCGCGTGTTCGAGGTAGTGGGGTGTGAGAACGGTTGGGCGTAGCTGGTCCACCGGGCGTGCATGCGTTCGAGTTGATGTGGTCATAGGGGGTCAGTCTGGTCATTGGGACGGGGTGCCGTGTTCGGGTCGGCGACCCATTGCAGGTTTCGTTCAAGTGGGTGCTGGAGGTCGACGTGTCCAACGAGCGTGTCGACCTCGTTCCCATTCACAAGGATCTGGACGGCATTGATCGCAGGAATATTGGTGGTCAGCGCGTTCACGATCGCGTACACGGTGAACAGTTCTTCGAGCGAACCGCCTGAGTGACCGAGTGTGACTTCGGCGCTCAAGTCTACGAAGGCGTCCTGACCGGCCATGTAGAACGCGCGCAACTCCGTGCCGAGTGGAATCGGGGACAGCAGTGGGGTGGGCGGTTCCGTGAGTTGCGCCTCCAAAATGATGCGCGCCTGCGCGGTCGGGTCCGCGTCTCGCTCAAGCGGTCGCTCAAACCCGACCAGACGCATACCGTCGTCAGAGATGTAGAACAACGTCGCGTTGACGAGTTCGTCGTCGCCTGGCATGGCGACAGCCGTCGGCGCGGCCGTCGTCTCCGTCCCCGCGGGGGGATACCATCGGGGCAGCCCCACGAACAGCACCCAGATGCCGACGAGGGACACGGCGCCCAGACCGCCGTAGAGCCAGTGCTCGCGCGTCATCGGCTGCGTCCCGTCGGATCGGGGGGCACGGCATCGCGTGGCGCGACCGGCGGGGTGGCTTCGCTGGCGATCTCGTCTCGATAGCGGATGATGCTGCGAAGCAGGCCGCTGACGATCGAACTTTGGAATGTGGTCGAGGTCAACTGCGCCTCTTGGTCAGGGTTCGAGATGAACCCCATCTCCAGCACCACCGCCGGCATGTTGGCGCCCACCAGCACGCGGAACGGCGCCTGCTGGAGGCCACGCGGGCTCATCGGCACGCGCAAGCTGAGTTCGGCGGCAACGGTCTCTGCCCATCGCGCGGATTGGTCCACGTGTCTCAGCTGCGCCATCTCCCAGGGCACGATGTCGAGCACCCGCGTACCGCCGCCGACGGTGGGGACCAGCTGACCGGTGAAACCGGCGTCCCTTGCCTCGTCCCCGTACTCAGCCAGGCTGAGATAGAAGACCTCCGCCCCGGTAGCGGTTTCGCGAACTGACGCGTTCGCATGCAGGCTGATGAACAGGTCCGCGCGGTCGTTGTTGGCGATGGCCGCGCGTTCGTCCAGAGACACGGTGCTGTCGCCGGTTCTTGTCAGCACCACCCGCAGACCGAGCTCGCTTTCGATCCGGTTCCGTAGTCTTTGCGCGACCGCCAGCGTGACATCCTTTTCGAGCGCGCCCTCGGGTCCCCGGGTGCCGATATCGTCACCACCGTGACCAGCGTCAATCGCGATCGCGCGGACCTCTCGTCGAGGCGCCAGCTCGGACAACACCGGCAGTCCGGCGTCTGCGCCCGTCCCACCCGCGACCGCCACGGCTGGTCCCGATCCCGGGCCAGCCGGTCCGGCTCCGGGAGTCGCGTTGGGCCCTGGGTTGGCCCCTGGGGATGGTGTCCGAGGTGGCACCGCGCGGGTCACCTCCGCCGGGCGGGGTTGCAAATCGATCACTATCTCGACTGCCCCCCCGAGTGCCGGTTCAGCGGTGGCCGCGAAACTGCCGAAATTCTCGCGAAGGTCGATGGCGAGCGCGGGCGAGCCGTCGACGCCCCGGATGTCTGACACCAGGGAGTCAGGGCGTACGTCCCGTAGCTCGAGATCGAGGGCGTCGGCGTCGAGGGTGATCACGAGTCGGTTGCCGTCCTGCTCGACCACGTATTCGGTGGCCGGGGTGACCATGAGCCGCAGACGCGACTGCCGGCCAGACCGCTGATACCGGGCCACTACTTGAGGTACGCGCACGGCACCCAGTAGGACCAATCCCGATCGGCGGCGCAATTCCACCGGTTCATCGTGCACGAGCGCCACCGCCCTCCCGATGAAGTCGATCGGGACATACCACTCGCCGTCGCGTTCGAGGGGGGGAGACGGAAGCGCCACGAGCTGACCGGCGACCGAGACGAGACCCTCGTTGGCGGTTAACACGATGATCCGGTCCCCGCGCATCAGGGTGAGTCTGCCCGGTTGTGGGGTGTCGGCGATGGTGAGGTCGAATGAGGCCGCAAGTTGGCTGACAGCGACCATGCGCCGTCCATCCATTCTCACCGTGGGCAGCGGCCGTCGGTCTTCACGGGTGACGAGCGTGAGCGGGTCGTCGGGGGTTTGTCCACGCCCAGCAGTCGTCGCGAGCCAAACGAGGCTGCAGGCGACAAGAAGCCGACCGGTCATGCCGCGGAATGGTATGCGAGTCCTGGACACCTGAGGGGCCGACTACAGCCTAGCCGTCCACAGCATGATAGCGTACGCCCGCATGCGTGTTGGCCCTCAAGACGTCCCCACGCCTGATTCGGTCAACGGCCCCGACGAGGCCGCGTTTCAGCGTGTCGTCCTGCCTATTTGGGAGTATTTGGCGCGCGCGGATCGGCCCGCGCCCAGCGACGTAATTTTCGTGTTCGGCAGCCAGGATCTGGCGGTGCCACGGCGCGCGGCCGAGTTGTACCGCGCGGGGCACGCGTCGTCGGTGTTGGTGACCGGGCGGTTCGGACCGATGACGGCTGAGGTGTTCGAGAAAGGGGAAGCCCTGGTCTTCAGGGATGAGCTGATACGGCAAAAGGTCGCGGAACACGCCATTACGATCGAGGTGGAGGCCGGGAACACCCTCGAGAACGTCCGGTTCGGGATGGCTGCCTTGCGCGCGGTGGGCCAGCGGCCCCGGTCCGCGCTCCTGGTCTCCAAGCCGTTTGTGACGCGACGCTGCCTTGCGACATTCAAGAAACAGCACCCGGAAGTAATGGTGCGGGGCTGTCCCCCGGCCGGTTCCGCGGCCGCGCACCGAGATCGAGACCGGGTTGCCTTCGCCGTCCGCCTGATCGGGGAACTGCAGCGGCTGGAGCGGTACACCGTCTCGGGGGACATTGCGTCCCAGGCGGTTCCGCTCAAGGTATCGGCCGCGGCGACTCGTCTGGACGCGTGGGTGCGGGAAGCGGGTGTGTCCTATTGACGGCCTTCAGCCAGGACTTCGGCGGATGGTCCGCGGATATCCCACACGACGCGCACCCAACCGAGTAGCGCGACGACGTAGTGGGTTGCGTCGATTTCCCACCAGTAGAAACCCTGTCGCTCAGATGTTGGATACCGATGATGGTTGTTGTGCCATCCCTCGCCGGCGGTCACCAACGCGAGGAGCAGACCGTTGCGGCTGGCGTCACGTGTGTCATACCGGCGGCTACCCACCGTGTGACCCACCGAGTTGACGGCGAACGTCACGTGGTAGAGCACGGTGGTGCTCAGAAAAAAAGCGACGGCGAGCAGCTGCAGTCCTGAGGTGCCCAGCTCGGGATGTGCCGCTTTCAGCCAGGTGCCAAGTCCGAACAGGCCAACCGCCAGACTGATCGGTGCCACATAGTGGTTGCGATCCAGCCAGGACAGTTCACGGAACTTGAGCCAATCCGGGACCCACTCGGTCTTGGTGCGCACGTTGGCTTCGGCCATGACCCAGCCGATGTGGGCCCAGTAGAAACCCTTGACCCCTGGGGGATGCACATCGGCCTCGGTGTCTGAGTACCGATGGTGACTACGGTGGTGTCCAGCCCACCAGAGAGGCCCTTTCTGGGCCGCGGCAGCGCCGGCCCAGGCCAGCATGAACTGGAAGACTCGCGACGTCTTGAACGAGTGGTGGCAGAAGTAGCGGTGGTACCCACCGGTCAGTCCAAACATGCGGACCAGCAGTGTGGCCAGCCCGATCCACGCTGCCGTCGGGCTGATCCCGGTCCAGAGCACGAGCACGCAGGCCAGATGCATACCGAGGAACGGAAGATTGGTCCAGGCGGCCCGCCGCGTTTCGGGTGGCGTGTCGGTGTCCTCACGCACGGGGACGTGGGGTAGGGCAGCGTCGGGCGAGACGAGACTCACGGGTGCCTCCTTGGCCGAAAACGGACAACGAACGGTACTACAACATGCGGACTCAGAGGGACTCGTCAACCAGGCTGGTGGTCGTCGTCGAGTGCATGGGGCGCGTCCAGACTCGGTTCTCCGCGGTGGTCGCGAATGACCTCGAGGATGATCGGACCCAGGTCTTCAGCTTTCCGCGCACCGATCCCGTAGCAGCCCAGCAATTCGTCCGGCGTCGTGGGCCGCTGACGCGCCAAGTCGCGAAGCGTGTTGTCGTGGAACACGACGTAGGGCGGCACCCCGCGTGCGTGGGCCACCTCGGTCCGGCATTGGCGAAGGGCCTCGAACAACCCGCGGTCGACGCCGTCCCAGGCGGCCGGGTCAGCTTCGGGGCGTGATCGTCGTTGACTCGGGGTCGGTCGTGGCTGTCGAAACAGTGCGACGTCGGTCTGACCCTTGAGGGTGCCCACGCCGTCTTCCGTCAACTGGAGGACGGGGTAGGGCCCGTCGGTCCGCACGAGCAAGTCCTGCTGGGTCAGCTGGTCGACGTAGCCGCGCAGCTCGGCAATCGACAAGTCGGCGAGCAGACCAAACGTTGTCAGCTCGTGGTGCCGTCGCGCCGTTACCTGCTCTGTCGTACGACCACGCAGGACGTCGATCACGTGCCCGACGCCCCAGCTCTGGCCGGTACGGACGACCGTCGACAGAATCTTTTGGGCCAGGGTAACCGGGTCGGCCACGCGCTCCAGTTCTTCCAGGCACCAATCGCACGCGCCACAGTCGTCGCGGTCGAACGCCTGGCCGAAATACTCGACAAGAAACCGATGCCGGCATCGAGTGCCGGCCGCATATCGTTCCATGTCTCGCAACAGGCGTCGTGCCGTATCCGAGAGTTCACCGCTCTGCTCCAGCATCTGGCGCCAGCGTGCATAGTCGGCCCCGGAGTACAGCAGGACACACTCGGCCTCAAGGCCGTCGCGGCCGGCCCGACCAGACTCCTGTTGGTAGTGTTCGACCGAGCGAGGGGAGCCCGCATGGATCACGTAGCGGATGTTTGAGCGGTCGATCCCCATGCCGAACGCCACGGTCGCCACCATGACGTCGACTCGCTCCTGCAAGAACGCTTCCTGATTGCGCCGCCGCGTCGCGTCCGGAAGCCCAGCGTGATAGGGGAGCGCCCGGTGCCCAGACTCATCGAGCCAGGCCGCCAGCTTCTCGACCTCTTTACGAGAGACGCAATAGATGATGCCGGCCTCGTTGGGATGCCGGTCCACGACGCGACGAATCTGGTCTTTCAGGCCCGCGCGCAGGAGGACGCGGTAGTGGAGGTTCGGGCGATCGAAGTTGCCGACCAGGAACTCTGGGTCACGAAGCGCGAGCTGGCTCGCGATGTCCTCTCGCACCTGGAGCGTGGCGGTCGCCGTGAACGCGTGGATGGAGATGTCAGGGAAATCATCGCGGAGTTCGGCGAGCCGTCGATACTCGGGCCGGAACTCGTGTCCCCATTGACTGATGCAGTGGGCCTCGTCCACCGCGACGAAACTGACGCCCCAGTCGCGCAGTCGAGTGCGAAACCCGTCGCCACCGTCGCCGACCAGTCGCTCCGGCGTGACGTAGAGCAGCTGGCAGCGCCCCGCGTCGAGGTCATGGTAGACCTGACGGCGCTCGTCTGCATCCAGCGAGCTGTTTAGCGCCGCCGCGGAGACGCCGCTCGCCACCAGGCCGTCCACCTGATCCTTCATCAGGGACAGGAGCGGCGATACGACGAGCCCCAGACCCCGGTTCGGGCGAACCAGTGCCGGCATTTGGAAGCAGAGCGACTTGCCACCGCCCGTCGGTAGCACCACCACGCTGTCACGGCCCTGCAGGTTGGCATCGATGGCGGCGCGCTGCAGCGGCCTGAACTCTCGGTATCCCCAGTACCGTGCCAGCGCGTCGTGCAACTGGGAGTCGTGTTCAGTCGATGGGAGGTCAGGCTCGGTCACGATACGGGGTTACCTGCAAGCGCTTGGCCGGTCCGCGGTGGCGGCGGCGTCAGGCGGCTGGGCGACGAGATGGCAAAAAGCGCAACGACCTCGTCCGGAGGCCGTTGCGAGCACTGCGACGCGAGCGATGCTGGCCTATGCAGCTCCGAGCCCCGCGGCTCGGCGCCACGCGACGACCTGTCCCAGATGGTCCATTTCGTGGGACGTCATGATGTACACGACCATTGCGCCGACGGTTGGAAAATAGGCCCGCGTTTTTTCGTTGGGGTGCTCTGCGTCCAGTACGGCGGCATCGACTCCTGGCAGTGCGGCCTTCCACGCGTCGTGCACTCTCTCCAGTTCGGCGATCAGTTCGGTCTTACTTGGCTGGCCGGCGGGGTCGCTGCTTGGCGTGCCACCGGTCTTGAACAGCTCGCTCCAGCCCTCAGGCGGCGACGGCTCGATGCCGATCATTTCGCCGACTCCGTGCGCCGACATGATGAGATGCCCGAGGCTCCAGGTGGGATGGTTGACGAGCCCGGCCGGTTGGGTGCACATCAGGGCGTCGGGGATGCTTCCGACGAGCCGCTTGGCATTGTTGAGTTGAAGGTCGTATGCGTGGAAAATGTGTGCGAGCATGAGGTTCCGATTCTCCTGTTGTCGAAATAGCGGTCGAACGATGGCGGTGCAAGACGGTCGCCGTCAGCGCTCAGCAAACACTGATTATAGTGGGTCGCCGGGGGGCCGCCGCTCCGGGCTTGCAGAACCGGCCGTCAGCAAGCACACTGGTAAGCTGGTCGACAATTTGGAGGCGGTTGGAGAGGTAGATGAGGAGATGGATGTGTCACGTGTTGCGGTGCTGACGTCAGGACTGTTGTTCTTCGCGCTGGCCGGTCCGGTGGCTGCGCAATCGCCTGATTTTTCGGGGATGTGGACGCTGGACCAGAATTCCAGCGAGGTGACACAACCTGCCTTCAGCGGCGGTCGTGGTGGTAAAGACACAGGTCGCCTGTTCATTACTCACGCGGCGAACGGCACCGTCGTCATCGGTGCCGAAACCAATGGGGTGAAGGCGTGGTCGTTTACGCCAGGCGCCGGACCGCTCACTATCCCGGTGGGGCGGGACACGTCGATGTTGGTCGTTTCCCGGTGGGATGGTGACCGGCTCGTGGCCGAGGGCACCCAGGGCGACATGGCGATGCACGAGGTGATGTCCTTGAGCGACGATGGCAGCACGTTGACCATCGAGGTCGCCACCACCACGCCGGACGGAGAGACCCGCAATCGACTTGTCTACACAATGGCGCCACCGGTGGGGCCATGCAAGGGGTGGGCGATGCCGTGCAAGGATTTTGCACAGGGCACGCCCTAGACACAGCCTTTGCAGAAGGGGGCTCTGGCCCGCCGAGCATCCGAACCGTCCATGAACCGAACGCCATCATGCGAAACGCGATCCCCTCCCTCCTGACCGCCTCCACGGTACTCTGTTCGCTTGCCTCGCCCTTGCTGGCTGGCGCCCAGGAGGGCGAGTGGCGGCAGTGGGGCGGACCACAGGGTGACTTCATGGTGGAGTCCACCGGACTGGCGGAGGCCTGGCCCGAGACGGGCCCGCCGGAACTCTGGAGCCGCCCTCTGGGGGCCGGTCACACATCGATTCTCGTGGCTGATGGACGGTTGTTCACCATGTATCGTGAGTCCGGCGCAGGCGGCGGCGCGCCGTGGACCGCGACCGAGAGCGTGATCGCGCTGGACGCCGCGAGTGGCGACACCTTGTGGGAGTACTCGTACGCATCGAAGAACCAGGACTTCGACCAGGGGGCGGGTCCGCACGCCACACCGTTACTGACCGATGGCCGCCTGTTTACGATGGGGAGCAACAAGGAGTTGCATGCCTTCGACCCGGAGACTGGTGACGTGCTCTGGTCGAAGAACTTGATTACCGACTTCGGCGCGCCTCCGCTGCTCATTCGGTCGATGATCAAGCCGGGATCCGGCATTACCCCAATGCCCTACAAGGACACGATCCTCCTGCAGGTCGGCGGGCCCGGGCAGTCCGTCATGGCGCTCCGTCAGAGCGACGGGGAGGTGGTGTGGAAGAGCGGTAGCTTTCTCGTGTCTCACTCACCGGTGGGCGTGATTACCGTGTCCGGGCGGCAGCATGCGGTGGTGTTCGCGGGCCAGGCCGTGTTCGGCATGGACCCCGATACCGGCGAGGTGATCTGGGCGCACGCGCATGACGCTGGCAATGATTTCAATTTTCAGATTCCGAACTACGACGAGGCTAGCGGCGTGTTGTTCATTTCCTCCGGGTACATCGGAGGGAGCCAAGCCATCAGGTTGGTGCCCGATGGCGACATCGTGCATACGGAACTGCTGTGGGACGACCGTCAGTTGCGCTTTACGTTCCTGAATGTCCTGAAGATCGGCGACTTCATCTACGGTACCAACGGTCAGGGCGCGACCGCCATTCTGACCGCGACCCACATGGAGTCTGGCGAAACCGCCTGGCGCGAGCGTGGGTTCAGCCGCGCCAGTCTCGTCTACGGCGACGGTAAGGCGATACTGATGGAGGAAGACGGGGATCTGTCGCTGGTGCGCCTGAGTCCAAACGGGCTCGAGACGCTGGCCACGACCCCGCTGTTCGCGACCCGTACCTGGACGGTGCCGACCCTCGCCGGGACCACACTGTACGCGCGCGACCGCGAGCGGATCGTCGCCCTCGACCTCGGGGCGCAGTAGGCAGGCGCTCGTTCGGCGTTGGCTGTCGCTTCCACCGACATCCGGATGAATCCTCCCGAAAGCACACCGCCTCGTAGTGCTCCGTCCGTTTGGGCGTAGGATCTTGGCGACATGGAGCATAGGCCGATGACCGCGGTATCCTCCGGTTCCGCAGCGGACCGTCTGATTTTCGCAGGCATGTGGATGGGTGCGCTGCTGTCGCTGGCAACCGCCCTGGTCGGGGCGACAATCGTGATGACGGACTCCAGGCAACTGGTTGGACAGGACGTCGGGATGGTGCTCGTGACCCTCCTCTTCATCGGGCTTGTGGTGTCGGCCCTTTTACATCTGACTCTTCTGATTGCATCCGTCATCCGTGGCATCCAGGCCGGCCTACGAGCAATGGCGTGGGTCTACGTCTACCTCGCTTTCACCGTGACGGTATACACCACGACCGCGGTGCTGACTTTGGGGGCCTAAGGAACATGGCCTCTGGACCACGTGCATGCTTTTCTGTATTGGCAACACCTGCGCGAGGACGGTGTATTGATCGTGCATGTCTCGAACACGCATCTGAATTTGCGTCCGGTCGTCCGCGGGGCGGTCGAGGCCTTCGACAAGCGTTTTCTGATGTTCTCCAGCGACCCGCCGGGAGAGGAAGATTCCGGATCTACGTGGGTGGTGGTCACCTCGAATGGCGTGGCGACCGAGCGGTTGACGCCGCATGCCACGTACTGGCCGCGCGAGGCACCCCAGAGCCTCGTGTGGACGGATGACTCCAGTTCGCTACTCAGCGTGCTTGACTGAACGGCGGCCCGAAGCGCCTCTGTGCGTGCGACGCGCGTCGCATGCCGTCACCGAGGATCGGCCGGCAGCATTGGCGCGACGAGGAGCTGTCTGGCATCGGTCGGCCGGTCGTCGCTGTCGTAGACCGTCGGTGCGGCACCGTCCCACCAGTTATGTTGCGCGGAAATGCGGCTCGGAGGGACCCGCATCGTCCCCTTCTCGTTGTCGATGAATCGATTGTGGCCCCGGCTTCCCAAGACGCCCCCGCCGAGATCAACGGTCACGGTATGGCCGTCACTGTCGCCAAGACGGTTCAGCGTGAATCCGTAGCCAGTCGTCCCGATGACGTCGCTGTCTTCCACGAGGAGCGTCGTGCTGCCGCCACTGTCAGGAGCCCCCTGGACGTTCAGTGAGATGCCACCCCCGCCCTGGCGAGGGTCGCCGCCGCTGACCCTCGTATTTCTGATCTCATACGACAATTCGGAGTTCGTGCCCGAATTCGAGAACTGGATCGGATCGGTCACCGCGTTCTCGATCACGCTATCGAGGATCTTCAGCGTCAACTTGCATCCCGTACACCAGTTCGCCTCGTCCGGTCGAGGCGACCCGAACAGGTACGCCTCGATGCCGGTATTGGAGGCGCTACCTTCCTGGTTGGTGTTCTGGAAGTGGTAGTTGCGCACGAGCATGACCTGCTCCGATTGGCCCATGAGGTAGGGAATGATGCTGTCCGAGTTCCGCTCACCCCGGCCAATGTTGTCCGCCGTCGAATCAAGGATGATGGTTTCCACGTGGCTGCGGTGTTGTGTCCGGACGAAGTAGGCGCGCCCACCGAGGTCGGAGAAAGCGTTCCCACGGAATCGGTAGTGACCACGGCTTTCCCCCGACTGGAAGACCCGAATGGCCCCGAGGTCCTCGCCATCCGCAAACGTGCTGTCCTCCACCCTGATGTCGTCAACCGCCCCTGCGTCCGTGTCAAAGCTGATCGCATACACGAGCCCACGTTCGTCCTCGACATGTTCCTCGGCGTTCCCGGTAAACGTGGCGTGATGGATGTATGCGCCGGAGTAGTTGCGGCCGTGACCGGCGATGGCCGCGTTGCCCATGTTCATGAAGTGGATGCCGGCCACCTCGTTTCGTTCGGACAAGTGCACCATGATCCCGCCTGGTAACGGCGTCGAGTTGGTCAGGCGCACGCGTTCATCCACATGTTCACGCAGTTCGCCGTTTGCACCCACTCCGATGAGTCTCTGCCGCGGCTTCAGGGTGATCCCGCCGTTCAGGGCTGCACCACGCGCACTGGCCACCAGAAAAATCGTGTCGCCGGCCGCCGATGCCGCTTCGGCCTGGGTCAGCGAGAGGAACGGGTTGCGTGGTGTGCCATCGCCATCGGCTGCGGCGTCAGCGGAGACATAGATCGCGCCGCTTGAGGAACTGGTCCGCGACTGGCCAGCGGCGGGCGAACCGGCCACCAGAACCAGGCCGAGTATGGTCGCCGACGGCATGATGCGGTCGAACGGCTGGCATCTCATGATGCACTCTCCTGCTGGTCGTTCCTCACGAAGGGGTCACGGTCGTGCGGATGGTGAAGAAGACCGAATCGTTCGGGCAACTAGAGCGTCACGCGACCCGTGCTGTCACC
>CAWWAF010000004.1:0-75935 GCA_963934795.1 uncultured bacterium | reverse complement strand
TATCGGTTCCCCCAAGGGTCCGACCGTATCGGCAGCGAGGCATAGTCGGTCAGGTTACCGACCCGTCCGTCGACCCATTGGCGCACACCCGGTGCTTCTGGAGCGTTCCCCGGCCCGCCTAGCACGTCGTCAGCTGCCTGACCGCGGGTACGATCAACGAGACCGGTACCTCGAAGGACCTCGGCGAGACCGCGAACTGCCTCTTGTGCGCGGTCAATCCGCGACCGATTTACCAGCGTCGAAACCGCTGGCGGCGCGAGCACCGCCAGCAGCAGTATGCCCGCAAGGGCCTGGAGAAGTCTGACCCCACTGAATCCTCGCTGTCCACCCTTCATCGTCGCCCGGCGCTGTCTCGGCCAGCGCGGCCAACGCCCGAGCGATACGATGTTCGTGGTTCACGATGGCCTCAGTGGCCGCTGTCGTAGGACCAAACGGTGTACGTCTTGAGACCGAACACCATCGCGTTGGCCGGGGCGACCGCGCCAGCTTGTTCGCCGCGCACCGAACAGAGAACAATCGCGCCGAAGCCTGCAGGATCGACCAGACAGGCGGTAGCATAGGCAGATGCACTTCAGGCTTGTACTCCTTACCGTGATCTGCGCGACGCTCACCGGAGCGTCTATGGCATCGGCTCAGCACGTGTCACCGGTCATCGACGCGACGCGGGAAAGCGACCACGGCGCCCTCGAGGCACTGGTGGGCAGCGGCGCTGACCTCGACGGCGCCCAGGGAGACGGCGCGACAGCCATGCACTGGGCCGCGCATCAGAACGACCTCAGGGCGGCCACACTGCTCATCGACGGCGGCGCGTCGGTCAACGTGGAGAATGATCTCGGTGTGACGCCACTGTGGCTGGCCGCCAGAAGCGGGAGTGACGCGATGGTGGCCCGCCTGCTCCAGGCCGGTGCCGAACCAGACGTCGCACTGGCGATGGGCGAGACGCCGTTGATGGCCGCCGCCCGGTCCGGCGCCGAGGCCGCGGTCGACGCGCTCTTGCGGTCGGGCGCGGACCCGAACGCCGCCGAGCTCGAGCGGGGACAGACCGCGCTGATGTGGGCGGCCGCGCAGCGGCATGCCGCCGTCGTCACCCGATTGGTCGAGGCCGGTGCCGACGTCCATGCCAGGAGCGCGGTCTGGCACCAGCTCGAGAACACCGCCGGTAACACCAATCCGAGTGGCAACTTCCGGATGGCACACGGCGGATCGACTGCGCTGCTGTTCGCGGCGCGAAACGGTGACATCGAGACCGCCCGCGCATTGGTCGATGCCGGCGCCGATGTCGGCGACACGGCCGCCGGCGGCACCTCCGCGTTGGTCATCGCCGCCCACAGCGGACATGGCCCGCTGGCCATTTTCCTCCTGACGGCGGGCGCAGATCCGAATCAGGCCGAAGCCGGTTATACGGCGTTACATGCGGCGGTGTTGCGCGGCCAAGTCGGGCTGGTGGCGTCGCTGGTCGACCACGGCGCGGACCTTGACGCGCTGGTCGAACGTGGCACGCCGGGCCGACGGTTTAGTGGCGACTTTAGTCTGCGACACCAGTATGTGGGCGCCAACGCGTTGTGGCTGGCCGCGCGGTATGGCGAACCGACGATCCTTCACCTGCTCGTCGACGCGGGCGCCAACGCGTTCAACATACCGAGTAACGGAATGACGACCGTGCAGGCCGCCATCGGCATGCCTGGCAATACGGCCGAGGACCGCCGTAACCAGGTGGATGCCCCGCGCCAAATGGAGCTGGCCGACGAACAGGCAATGGTCATCCACCTGACCACGTCGCTGCTGGATTTAGGGGTGGACGTGAATCTACCCGGTGGCAACGGCAACGCGCCACTCCACGACGCGGTACGTCGCGGCTTTGGCGATGTTGTCCGTCACCTGGTCGAGCACGGTGCCGAGATGAACACCCCGAACGGCCGCGACCAGACCCCGCTGACGCTGGCCGAATCCCGGCAGACGATCCCGGGCAGCAATGGCGCCCAGACGACCCGACCGGAGATTGCCCAGCTCTTGCGGGAGCTAGGAGCGACCGAGTAGGGCGGACGCGCACACGGCCATACGCGAACAAGTGCGCCGAGGTCTCCCATCGGCCGACATCTGCTTCGCGCCCCTTCGCCAGGTTGCCTCCATGTGCGCGATCGCTATGGCGACTATGGCATCTGTGGATTCTATGCTCTGCGCGGCGGAACCCGGTCGACCCCGTAGGACCTCCGGTGCCATGAACCTGGGAGTGCCCACGAGCGTTCCAGGTTGCGTCAGGTCGAGACCCGTCTCCGTCGTCTCATCACCGTGTGTCGGCTGTGCGCGGGTCAGCCCGAAGTCGATCACCTTGAGCCCATTCGCGGTCAGGATCAGATTCGACGGTTTGAGGTCTCGATGGAGGAGACCGTGACCGTGCAGCGCCTCCAGCGCTGCCAACAGCGCGAGCCCATGTTGCACCAGCTCGCCGGGTGACAGCGCCTCCCGCTGTATGCGCTCTCCGACAGTCTCCCCCTCGAGGTACTCCATCACGAGGTAATCGACGCCGTCCTGGCTGCCGATGTCATGCAGGGTGCAGATGTGCGGATGGTTCAGGCTGGAGATGGTCTTCGCCTCGCGCTCGAACCGCTGCTTGAGGTCGGGGTCAGCGGCGACGTGCTCGGGGAGGACCTTGATGGCGACGGTGCGGTCGCGGGTGTCTCGGGCTTTGTAGACCTCGCCCATGCCGCCCGCGCCGAGGGGCATGTCAGTTGGCCGTCATCTGAGCCTCGAGCTCGGGGAACCAGTCGAGCTCGACGGTAATCTGCCGAGACACGTCGTCCGCATTCGGTCGCGTGTCCCGGATCATCAGGAAACGTCCGTCGTCGGCGACCAGGTGGCCATCACGGTCCTGCCGCCCGACCTGACCCGTCGCCTCACGGCTCAGGCGTCGGCGTCGCACGGCGCTGGGGCTCGGTGATCTTGGTCTGCGCGCTGGCGTCCCCTTGGTCCGCCGCCAGCCGATACCAGCGCATCGCCTCCGCATCGTCCTGCGGGACACCGCGTCCGGTGGCGTACCTGACTCCGAGGCTGTACTGCGCGCTGGGGTGGCCCTGGTCCGCGGCCAGCCGATACCAACGCGTCGCCTCCGCATCGTCCTGCGCGACACCCTCGCCTAAGGCGTACATGTCCCCGAGAGTGAACTGCGCGCTGGCGTTTCCCTGGTCCGCCGCCAGTTGATACCAGCGCATCGCCTCGCTGTGGTCTGGCCGTACACCCTCGCCAAAGTCGTACCTGGTCCCGAGGTTGAACTGTGCGTGGGCGAGACCCTGGTCCGCCGCCAGTCGATACCAGCGCATCGCCTCCGCATCGTCCTGCGGGACGCCCCGACCGGTGTCATAGATGTCCCCGAGGTTGAACTGCGCGCCGGGGTGGCCCTGCTCGGCGGCGAGTCGATACCAGCGGACCGCCTCCGCGTCGTCCTGCCGGACGCCGCCGAAGCCGTAGTGATATATGAACGCGAGGTTCAGCTGCGCGCCGACATTGCCCTGATCGGCGGCACGCCGATACCAGCGCATCGCCTCCGCGTCGTCCTCCGGGACGCCCCAACCGGCGGCATACATGCGCCCGAGGTAGCCCTGCGCGTTGGCATCGCCCTGATCAGCGGCGAGGCGATACCAGCGCGCCGCCTCCGCGTCGTCCCTCCGCACGCCCAGACCGATGGAATACGCGCTCCCGAGGCTGGCCTGCGCGTCGGCAAGCCCCTGATCAGCGGCGAGGCGATACCAGCGCAGGGCCTCCGCGTAGTCCTGCGGCTCACCCTGGCCCCGGCCGTAGGCATACATGAGCCCGAGGTTGAACTGTGCGCTGGCGAGCCCCTGGTCAGCGGCCAGGCGATACCAGCGCACCGCCTCCGCATCGTCCTGCGGCACGCCCCGACCGGTGACATACATGATCCCGTGGTTGAACTGGGCGACGGCGTGGCCCTGTTCAGCGGCGAGGCGATACCACCGCACGGCTTCCACATCGTCCTGCGGCACGCCCCGACCGGTGACATGCATGATCCCGAAGTTGAACTGCGCCTCTGCGTCGCCCTGCTCAGCCAGCACCCGCAGCTCGTCGAGAGGTAGCTCTTTGAGGTCTTGCTGTGCATCGAGGACCGCGCCGTGAACGAGCGCAGCGACGACCACAAGAGCGAAGACGCGCGCGTGATGAGCTGTCATGCGAGTCCCTCCGTCGCTAGTGCGACCCAAGATCGGACTTGAGAAGGGTCTCATATCGGCGAAGCGTCGGGCAGAACCTTCAGTGCGACCTGGCGGTTGAGGTGCGCGTCGGTGGTCTGCCAGACCTGTCCCATGCCGCCCTCGCCGATGAGGGCGGTGATATCGTCGTCTCCGATCGAGATGCCGGGAGCAAGAGCCATGAGGTGTGACGCCGATTATAGCGAGCCGGCGTCGTCGACGCGGCCAGTCTGGTGCACCTAACCAGGATCTGTCGCACATCCGTCGCACACGGGGCCGTCTGGCGGCCCCTGCGAATGACAGCAAAAGCGTGGCGAAGATACCGATTAGCGCCCGTCGTTACGGGCCTAAGTGTTGGTTCGGAAGGGGGGGACTTGAGCCCCCACGAGACTAAGTCTCACAGGCTTCTGAGGCGCGGGAATCTGGTGGTCAGAAGTGATCAGATGCGGTCGCGTCGGACGCGATGGTGATCAGGCATGAGCACAAGCGGGCGCTTCGAACGGAATCCGTCGCACCTTCGTCGCACACGAGGGATTCCGAGGGGCCCTTGCGTGCGACAACGAAATCCCGGCGAAATGTCCATGGATGCCCGTCGTTACGGGCCTAAGTAATGGTTCGGAAGGGGGCCCTTGCCCCCCCACGAGCTTGGCGTCGCGGGCGGCAAGCAGTATCCGCGAGAGCCGGATGGCCGCTGGCCCATCCGTTCAGCCTGCCACGCGGAATCAATCTGACAGAACCCGCGGAACGCCGTGCTAGGTTCTTGGCCCCCGTGTATCTTGATATGCTGCGCGCTACGTCAGGACGCCCTTCATGGTCAGAGTCCGCGCGTACAGGGCCACTTGCGCGATCGAACCCCCTGGGGGTGGGGTACGCCCCCTCCCGGGTGGCGTCGCCTGCTTGAAGTGCTGGTCGGCGAGTGGAAAGGCCCGCCGCCGGGACGTCCGGTCAAGACCGAGTCGTCGCCGTACCGGCGGTCGCACACGTTCTTCCGCCTGTCGTGGGGTGGGGCGCCGCGTCATCCCGACTTTCTCCGAGACCCGGGACCGGGATGACACGGTGGCAAGTCCACGACAACGCGAAATGTCCTCTCGGGGGGACGGATCGGACCCGGTGCCGCCGATCCAGGGATTGTTCTACGAGGAGCCGCTCTCGGGTGCGAGTGGTACCGGGAAGTCCTCACGGACCCCGACTTCACCGACTCGCTCTCTGGGGCGAGCTCACGCTCGCATCCCAGGGTTCGCGAAGACACGGGCACGCCTATTTTTAGGTGCTGCTCGGCCCGCTGATGGCAAGGAGCTAGGCGCGGTACCGTTATGCGCCGAGGGCGGCTGCACTCGACCCGGTTCCGAAGGGAGGACCTGCCAGCAGTGGCTGGACTGCGCGCTCTGCCAGCCCGGTCGGGCGCTGAATCCAAAGGGTCCGAGCGAGAGTTCGTTAGCTATCGGTTAGCTACTTCGCCGGAAACGGCGAGCGGAGCCCCGGAAACATTGGCTTCTCTGAGAAATGGTGCGGAAGGGGGGACTTGAACCCCCACGAGACTAAGTCTCACAGGCTTCTGAGGCCTGCGCGTCTGCCAATTCCGCCACTTCCGCAAGTGAGGGAGCGTTCGGCGGGTGGGCCGAACGCGCAAGTATACCCAACCAGGCTGTGGCGGCGCCAGCGGTGAGGTCGTCGCGAACCGCGCGGGGCCGGTCACGTATACTCAGGTGTGGCCGCGAGGCGGCCCGGACACGGCCATGGGGTGGCGTGTGTCGTGTCGCTAAAGGTCCACTGCAGAGTGGTTTAGGTGCCGACGAGGTCGGCACACGAGGAGGCGCGCCGTGCGTACTAGTCGCGGGGGCAGATTCATCGTCGTGTTCTTGCTGTTGGCGGTGGTCACGTCGATGACCGGTCTGGGCGTGATGTATTTCATGGTGTCCCGGGCGCCGACGGTAACGTCCAATTCCGTGCTCTCGCTGCGGTTGCCGGGGGGGCTCTCGGAGCGTCAGGTAAATCCGTTCCTGACCTCGTTCTCAGGCGACGTGCCGACCATTCGGTCGGTCGTCGATAGCCTGCGCAAGGCGAAGGTCGATTCCCGTATTCGCGGTGTGATTTTGTTGCCCTCAGGGCCGCAGCCGCTGTGGGGGAAGGCGCAGGAGATACGCGACGCGGTGCTGGATTACCGGAAGTCCGGAAAGCCGATCGTGGCGTTCCTCGAGTTCGGCGGGACGCAGGAGTACTACGTGGCCTCGGCCGCCGACAAAGTGTTCCTGATGCCGGGAAGCCCGTTGGACCTGGTGGGCGTGGCGAGCTACGAGATGTTCTTCCGCGGCGCGCTCGACAAGGTCGGGGCCCATGCCGACATGCTCAATTCAGGGGATTTCAAGACGGCGGCGAACGTCTACACGGAAACCACGATGACACCGGCGCATCGCGAGATGGCGGAGTCGCTGAACCGTGACCTCTATGAGCAGATCATCGACGGTATCGCCGAGGGGCGTGGCAAGACGCCGGCCGAGGTCCGGCGCCTGATCGACGAAGGGCCGTTCTTGCCGGCCGATGCGGTGGAGTCTGGCCTGGTGGACGCGTTGGTCTACGCAGACGAGGTGAAGCAGCAGGCGCCGTTTGACGAAGTGAACTGGCGGGTCATCACCGATCGTGACTATCGACAGATCGGGCTCGAGTCGGTTGGCCTCAATCGCGGCCGGGGCATTGCCCTGATCTACGCCGTCGGCACGATCAACTCAGGCCGCGGTGGGGTGGGCCTGGCGGGGGGCGAGGTACTCGGGTCTGACACGTTGGTGGCGGCCATACGCGCCGCACGGTCCAACGACGCGGTGCGGGCGATCGTGCTACGTATCGACAGCCCTGGCGGGTCGGCCGTGGCGTCTGATGCCATCTGGCGCGAGGTCATGCTGACGAAGAAAGAGAAGCCGGTGATCGCGTCCATGTCCGACCTCGGCGCGTCTGGCGGGTACTACATTGCGATGGCCGCTGACGCGATTGTGGCGCAGCCGGCAACCTTGACCGGGTCGATCGGGGTGGTGGCGGGGAAGGTCACGACCGGGGGCGTCTACGAGAAGCTCGGGATCAATATCGAGCCGGTGAGCCAGGGCCGGTTCGCCGAGATTTACTCGCCGGTCCGTCCGTTCTCGGATGCGGAGCGGGCCAAGATGCAGCAACACATCGACGCCATCTACGAACAGTTTCTAGTGAAAGCGGCTGAGGGACGCGGTACCACCCGCGATGCGATTCACGAGTTGGCGCAAGGGCGCGTGTGGACCGGACGACAAGCGCAAGAACGTGGTCTGGTTGACGAGCTTGGGGGCTTGCCCCGCGCCATCGCCTTGGCGAAGGAACACGTGGGCATTGACGCCGAGGAGGAGGTCCAGTTGATCGTCTATCCGCGTCCGAAGAGTCTCTTCGAACTGTTGAACGAGGGATTCACGGTGACGCAGGCGGCCGTCAGGTTGGGGTGGCTGCCGGTCTCGCCGCAGGCGCTAGAGGCCGTCTCTGCGCCGCTGCGCATGTTTCGAAGCGGCGAGCCCCTCGCGCTGATGCCCAGCGTGTTCGTGTTCTAGTCCCTCGCGAGAACCTCTCGCTAGACGATCGCCTGCGCAAACACGGCCATGTCGATATCGATGATCAGCTTAGTCTTCGCCTTCTCCATGTAGGCGGAGAAGAACTGATTCTGCCGCTCGGCCGTGAGCTGCGAGCGGAGGGTCTCGCGAGCCACGGCGAAGTCGGCGTCTGAGGCTTCCTGGCGTTCCAGCACGCGCAGGACCACCGCGCTGTTGCCGGTGAGAATGGGCGCGCTCGTCTCGCCGACCGGAAGCGCGAAGGCGCTGGCCTCGACCGCCGGGCTGAGTCCGATACCCGGAATCGCGGTGCCGCGCGCGAGTAGCTCGCTGGTATTCACTTCAAGCCCGGCCTCCTGCGCAGCCGCATCGAATTCGGCATCGGGCGTGGGCGCCAGCAACGTGACAATCTCGGCGGCCCGTGCTTGCGCCGCCTGGTACGCCTTGCGGCGGATGACGTCGTCGCGCAGTCGCGTCTCGATTTCTTCGAGCGGTGGCACATACGGATCCTGAATACCGGTGACCGTGACGAACGCGGGGCCAGTTGGCGTCTGAATGGGGCCATCGACCTCGCCCTCGGCGAGTTGAAACGCGCGCGCCGTGACCTCCGATGAGAAGCCGAGCCCGAGAATCGGCTCGCCGGGAGCCGCAAATGCGCTTTCCTGCGGCTCGAGACCACGTCGCGATGCGGCGGCGTCCATGTCAGCCGCGGTCGCGATCTCCAACGCCATCGCGTCGGCCAGGGCAGTCGCGCGAGAGTCCGCACTTTCCTGCTTCAGCAGATCCACGATGCTCGCGCGGACACTGTCCAGGGTCTGCGACACGCCACCCGTTTTTTCGGTTGCCGTGATGATGTGGATGCCGACCAGGCTGGTCACGGGATCGCTGATCTCGCCCTGGTCGAGCGCGAAGGCGGCGCCTTCGAATTCAGGGGTGAACTGACCCGGGGCGATCTCCCCTAGGTCACCGCCGACAAGCTTGGTGGCCTCGTCGTCAGAGTGCTCGGCGGCGAGCGCGGCGAAGTCGGCCCCTCCGCGCGCCTCAGCCACAATCGCTTCCGCTCGTGCTTGCACCTCGGCGACGTCTTGGCCGGCGGTGCGCAGCAGAATCTGGCTGGCGCGAAGGGTCGTGGGCTCGGTATAGCGATCGAGGTTGTTGTCGTAGTACGCCTGCACGTCGGCGTCGATTGGAGCGAACGCGGCCTTGAGGGCGGGCACGTCAATCAGCACGAATCGCAGCCGTCGCTTTTGCGGGACGAGATAGTCCTCGGCATCTTGCGCGTAGAGGGCGGCGACGTCCTCGTCCGTGGCCTCGATACCCTCGCGAAAGTCGTCGGCCCGGAGGGCAATGGTGCTCACACGGATCTGTTCGTTGCGGTTGGTGTATTCCTGCTGCAGGTCGTCGTCGCTGATGGTGATCCAGTCGGTGACGGCCGCTTGCAGACGCTCGAGTGTCAGCGCCCGTCGTACGTTCTCCTCGAACTGCGTCGGCGAGGTGGGAGGCTGTTGGGCGCGCAGCAATTGCGAGTACGCCGCTTCGCCCACGAACTGTCCGTTCTGCTGGAACGCCGGCAACGAGACGATGCGTTCGCGCACTTCAGCGTCGGTCACATCGAAGCCCAGGCGCTCCGCCTCCGCATAGGCTGCGTATTCGTCCACCATCTGTTGCAGCAACTGGCGGTCGATACCCATCGACTGCAAAATCTCTGACGTGATCTCGCCGCCCGATTGCGCCTGATAGCTCTGGAGCTGCTGCAGATAGATGTTTCGGAACTCGCCGACCGTAATCTCTTCGTCGCCCACCCGCGCGAGCACATCGGTCATAGCCCCGGTCACTTCTGGTGCTTGTTGCACGAAGGACGGGACATACAGAAACACGAAGGCGAGACAGACCAGCGCCAGGCTCCACTTTAGCCAGCCTTTATGCTGACGCATGCGATCGAGCATCGTCATCGTTCGTCGACTCCTGTGAGCGGCGCGGTTAGCTTCCGGCTGCGCTCGTCCGGCGGCATCCCTTCGGGACGACGCGCCATGCATTTATTCCAACTGGGCAACACCGCAATCGCGGTGCCGGACCCGAGGCCGCAACCCCTCGTTCATGCCGGGTGTCTGGCTCGGGCCGCACGTAATGGGCGGCTCAACACTCGATTTTACGTCAGGCTGCAACCTTGCGGCAACCCACCGCAGCATCGGCCGGGTGAGAACGGGGCAACGTTCTTGCCGAATATCGGCGAATTCGGTCCCCTGGGCGGTCAAGCGGGGCCGGTTGGCCGGTCGTTGGCTCGCTGACCGGGTCCGACGGTCTCGGGATGCCAGTCTGAGTGCACCACTTTGGTGCGGCCTGGCACACTAGATATGTTATATTTGCAGACAGTGAAGGACTTAGGGGAACTGACAGAACAAAATTATAAGTGATCCCGTTCGCGATTGCGGTGAAGCACCCCAGACGAGAACACGCCCGCTCCGTCACGCGTTATTTCGGAGAGGATCGGGCAGTATTTGACCTCGCTCACGCGGGGGCTCGCCTCAGCCGCTACGGGATGCATCGGCGGGTCCAACCCGCCGCGGGTGCAAACGGGGCGACTTAGCATGCCGGTACGGGGGCACAGCAGGACCGCGCAACGATCGCACAACGCGCCCCCCGCAGCCCTGACGCTCGCCGTTTTTCATCATCCCACCTCGGACGTTCAGACCCAGATCGCCGCGCTGCATCGATTGAAGCGCTACCGGATAGCGTGCCGCTCGCAGGAGGAGGCGTCCGGCGCACTGACGGCGAGCGACATCGGACCGGTTGGTGCGGTGTTCTGGGAGCTATCACCGGGACGACGGCCGAACTGGCGCCGCCTGCGGGCCATCGCCGGCGAGAGGCCGGTCGCGTCCTATTCGGCCGGTCGCGCTGTGGCTGTCGCTGAACGGTCACGTGACATCGGGTTTGCGACACATTTGACAACCCCGCTGGACGCGATTGATGTGGCCCATCACATTGCGCTGGCCGTTCCCGGAGACCTGGCCACCCGGTGGCGGCGCACGCAGGTGCCGCTGGCCCGCTTTCTGGATCGGGTCCCGATGTTGACGCAGGTCGTTCGTCACGTGGCGGCGCCGTTCGAGCCGTTGCCAGTCGCCGAGGCGCTGGTGGGGCGTGCGGCGGCGTGGTTGCCTGCCCCGCACTGGGCGGTCGTGGGCCCCGACGCGACCGGTTCGCCCACATTGCTAGCCACCTCGCGACTCCCGGTCGAACTGGAAGCGGCGGTGTGCGCCTTTGGGGCGCGGGTGATGCGTTCGGAGCAGGGGACCGGCTCGCGCGACCTAACCCAGGACCGGCGCGGTAGCACCGCCCCGGGGGTGGCCGCCCTTGCATTCCCGCTGTCGTGTCGCGGTCGCACCATCGGCGCGCTGGTCGGCACAGACATCACCACGTCGGCCCGTGTGCCGGTGTTGTCCGCGCGGGTTCGGGAGGCGCTGCACACGCTCTTGGAGCCTGCCGCGCTCGCACTCGACAACGCGATTCGGATGGAGCGGGCCCAGGCGTTGACCGTCACCGACGACCTGACGCAGCTCTTCAACTCGCGCTACTTGGGTGAGGTGCTGCGCCGGGAGGGCAAGCGCGCGGTTCGGTCACGGCAGCCGTTGTCGCTGCTGTTCATTGACCTCGACGGCTTCAAAGAAATCAACGACACGCGCGGGCATCTCTACGGCAGTCGCGCCTTGGTTGAGGCCGGCGCGGTTATTCGGGACTGCGCACGCGAGAGCGATGTGGTCGCGCGGTTTGGCGGCGACGAGTTCGCGGTCGTGCTGCCGGAGACGGGCGCCGACGGCGCCATGGTGGTGGCCGAGCGCGTCCGTGAGCGCATCGCAGAGCACGACTTTCTCGCGAGAGAGGGATTGAATTGCCGGCTGACCGCGTCAGCCGGCGTGGCGACGTTGCCTGACTTGGTGCCCACCGTCGACGGCCTGCTGCAGGCGGCCGATGACGCGATGTATCGGGTGAAGGCACATGGGAAAGATGGCATCCGACTCGCGAAGGCAGTGGCGTAGGCCACGCCGAGCGAGTTGAGGGTGGCGAGGAGGACTATTTCTGTTGGGTGTCCGTTCTTTGTTCGCGTTGTTCTCCAGTGATCTGGCCATCGATCTCGGTACCGCCAATACGTGTGTGTACGCGCGTGGGAAAGGGATCATCGTCAACGAGCCGTCGATCGTAGCCATCAACAAAGTCAATGGTTCGATTGAGGCGGTCGGGCGTGAGGCGAAGGACATGTTGGGGCGGACCCCCGGCAACATCATCGCCATCAAGCCGATGAAGGATGGTGTCATCGCCGACTTCGAGATTACGGAGAAGATGCTCACCTACTTCATCAAGAAGGCCCACAACCGGACCGTCTGGGTGCGGCCGCGGATCGTCATCGGGGTGCCGTCTGAAATTACGCAGGTTGAAAAACGTGCGGTGAAGGACAGCGCCTATCGGGCCAAGGCGAGCGAAGTGTTTCTCGTCGAAGAGGCGATGGCGGCCGCCATTGGGGCCGGGATGCCCATTACCGAACCGGCGGGCAACATGATCGTCGATGTCGGCGGGGGGACCACCGACATTGCGGTGATTTCGTTGGCTGGCATCGTCTACAGCAAGGCGGTGCGGGTCGCGGGAAACGAGATGGACGAGGCCATCATCTCGTATATCAAGAAGACCTATAACTTGCTGATCGGCGAGCGAACGGCCGAGAACATCAAGATTCGGGTCGGTTCCGCGTATGGCCTCGACGAACGGATCACGATGGAAATCAAAGGGCGCCATCTTATTGAAGGGGTGCCCAAGACGATCACGATCACCGACGAGGAGATTCGCGAGGCGCTGGCCGAGACCGTGAACGTGATCGTCGACGCGGTCCGCGTCGCACTCGAGCGCACGCCGCCCGAGCTCTCGGCCGATATCGTCGACCGTGGCATTGTGCTGACTGGTGGCGGCTCGTTGCTGAAGAACCTCGACAAGCGATTGCGCGAAGAGACGGGGTTGCCCGTCGCGATGGCGGATGACCCGCTGTCGTCAGTAGTGCTGGGAGCCGGGCAGATGCTGTCCGAGTTCGCATTGTTGCGGAAGATTTCGATTGACTAAATTGCGCCGTCGCACCGGCGTCCTGCTGCTGGCTGTGGTCGTCGGCCACCTCGTGTTGATCTCCGTCCAGGTCAACACGCCGTCCGGCGTACGCCTGCTGGAAGGCGTGACGTTCGGTGTGTTTTCGGAGGTGCAGCGGGGCGTCGCGCGGGCCATCGGGGGCGCGACTGGCCTGTGGGAGGGATATGTCGGTCTTGTCTCCGTCGAAGCGGAGAACAGCGAGCTGCGGGAGGACGTCGCTCAGTTGCAGCTACGGCTGCAGGGAGAACGTGCAATGGCGCAGCGAGCTCGGGGCCTGGAAGAACTGCTGGGGTTTCGCCGCAATGTCGCGTTTTCGACCGTCAGTGCTCGGGTGATTGCGGGAGACGCGACACCGTATTTCCGTACCGTGACCATTGACCGGGGTACAGGCGACGGCGTGCTGCGCGACGCAGCCGTGGTCTCGCCCGATGGGGTGGTTGGCCGGGTGCTCAATGACCCCGGTTCCCGAGCGGCCAAGGTGCAACTGTTGATCGACCGGAGCGCCGCGGCCGGGGTGTTGATTGAACGGACCCGTGTGCAGGGTGTGGCGATGGGCGACCTCGACCAAGACCTGCTTCGCATGGAATACGTGTCGAAGCTGGACGACGTTCGGGTCGGAGACATGGTCGTGACCTCGGGTGCAGATGGTGTGTATCCGAAAGGCGTGCCGGTGGGACAGGTGGCCGAGGTCGGGGGGGGGGCCGGTCTCTATCAGACGATTCACGTGCGGCCGATGGTTGCCTTCGGAGACCTGGAAGATGTGCTGGTGATCGTCGCGGAGTCCACCGCGTCGACGACCGCGGCCGGTGGCGGATGAAGACGGCCTGGGTCGGCTTGGCGCTGGCGGTGGCCCTGGCTGTGCAAACGACGGTGGCTCCGCTGTTCGCCGGGATTGGGGTGACCGTAGATCTGGTCTTGGTGCTGGTCGTGCTGGTGGCGATCTCCAGTGGTCCGGTGGGTGGGTTGTGGGCCGGTACCGTTGGCGGCTTGCTTCAAGACGCCTTGTCCGGCGGTGTTATCGGCGTCGGGGGGCTCACGAAGACGCTGTTGGGGTATGCGGTCGGCGCCTTTGCGGTGCAGTTCGACGTGTCGCGACCGTGGTACCAGGCGTTGGTGGTGTTTTTTGCTTCGCTTGTTCACGCCGCCTGCTTCGTCGGGTTGTACGGTTTACTGTCGGATGATCGGATGGTGACGTCGTACGGGGGCGTCTTGACGCAAGCCGCGGCCAACACGGCGGTCGCCGCCGGGGTCGCGATGGCATTGAGCGCCGCACCGGAGGTGCTCATGCGTCGGCGGCTACGCCGGCGCAGACTGACGCGGCGCTTCGGAGGCTAGGCGGGTGAGGGTGCGAACTCAGGAAGAGCGGTGATGACAGGCGAACTCGAGACACACGGAGAGGGACGTCGCGATAGCACGACGGTGCCGCTGCTGTTGCTGCGGACCTCGGTGGTCCTTGCGTTCGTGGCCCTCGGGGTGGCGTTCTGGTCGCTCCAGGTTGGGCAGCACGACCGGTATCACCAGCTGGCAGAAAACAACCACCGTCGAACGGTCGGTCTTCGCGCGCCCCGAGGGAACGTGTTCGATCGCGACGGGCGCATATTGGTGAAGAACCGGAATTCGTTGAACATCTCGTTTGTGCGTGAGCAGGTGGCCGATCTTGAACGCACCATCACGTTGCTCTCGGAGGTGGCGGGTGTTCCCTCGGCTGCACTCTGGTCGGTCGTCGAGCGGAACCGGAGAACCCCGGCCTACCAACCGATGGTCTTGATTCGTGACGCAACCATGGGACAGGTGTCGGCGGTCGCGGCCCACGCGCTCGAGTTGGCAGGGCTCTTTGTCCAGGAGTTGCCTGCCCGACACTACGAGACGGCGGAGGTGGCGGCCCATCTGTTTGGCTACGTGGGACAGGTGAGCGACTCGCAGTTGGGGACGGCCGATTTTGAGGGCGTGCGCAGCGGCACGGTCGTGGGGAAGTCTGGCATCGAGAGCACATACAACCGGCTGCTCATGGGAACAGACGGTGCCCGCCAGGTGGTGGTCGACGCGATCGGTCGCGAGATCGACACCGTTGGTGAGATTGCGCCAAGCGAAGGCCGGCAACTCCAGTTAACCCTCGACTACGATCTCCAGGAGGCGGCCGAAGCAGCGTTCAAGCTGGCCGGTTTCGATGGCGCCGCCGTGGTGCTGGACCCGCGGTCTGGCGAGATCCTGTCTCTGGTGAGTCTGCCGGCCTACGACCCCAATGCGTTCGCTATGGGGATTGATAGTGCCACTTGGAGCGGACTCAACGACGATACACGGCGGCCGTTGAGCAATAGGGCCCTACAGGGTCGATACTCTCCTGGGTCCACCTTCAAGATTGCGATGGCCGTGGCGGCGCTGGAGGAGGGGATCATCAACGCTGAGGATCGTGTCGCCTGCCACGGCGGTGGGACGTTCTACGGGCGATTCTACAAATGTTGGGGCAGCCATGGCAGTGTGAACATGCGTGAGGCGCTCGAGCAGTCGTGTAATACCTATTTCTACACGCTGGGCCAGAAGATGGAGGTCGACCAGATTCATAAGTGGGCCACCGCGCTCGGGCTGGGCGTGCTCAGCGGTATTGACCTCCCCCATGAGGTTCAGGGCTTGGTGCCTTCGACGGCGTGGAAGCGCGAAGCGCGTGGTGAACGGTGGTACCCGGGCGAGACGATTTCGGTCGCGATCGGGCAGGGGGCTGTGGATGTCACGCCGCTGTCGCTGGCGGTCATGATGGCCACGGTGGTGAATGGCGGTACCCGGGTGACCCCGTATCTGCTCAAGGCGGTGAACGACGGCGACGGCTGGGCCCCGGCCCAGCCTCCCGGGCCTCGCTCTCAGGTCACCCTCTCTCCGGAGACGATCAGCGCCGTCACTGACGGGCTCTGGAACGTGGTCAACCGGGCCGGCACCGGTGGCCGGGCCAGAATCGAGGGTCGGGACGTCATCGGCAAGACCGGCACCGCACAAGTGATCTCTTTGAGGGGGCGCACGGCGGCCGGAGAGACGGATCCAGAGTTTTTCGACCATGGCTGGTTTGTCTTCGCAGCCCCCGCGCACGCGCCGGAAATTGCCGGAGTCGTGTTTGGTGAGCACAACGAACACGGGTCGCTGAGTGCGCCCATCGCGAAGCATGTCATGGAGACGTACTTCGCCAAGCAGGACGGTCGTCCGCTGCCAGTGCTGCCCCTACCCGCTCCCCCGGAAGTCGTCCCCCCGATGTCTTCGACGGCCGTGGTGACCAACTAGGATGCTCGAACGACGACTCTATCGGCACATCGATTGGCTGCTGCTGCTGGCCATTCTTCTCCTGTGCGCGATTGGCGTCACCATGATCTACAGCACGACCTATGACCCGACGACCGGCCTCGCCGGGTCGCAGGTGTCGACGCAGATGTGGGCCCTCGGGCTGGGGCTGGTCGGGTTCATCGTCATGCTCTCGGTCGACTACCGGTGGTTCTCGGATTCCACGGTGTTGATTGGTCTCGCGTTGCTGGCCGCGCTCGGCTACGCGTTGATGTTTGGCACGGAGGGCGGCGGTGCTCGCCGGTGGATCGGGTTGGGTCTATTCAATCTGCAGCCGTCCGAGTTCGCGCGGATTGTGGTGGCGTTGGCACTGGCGACGCTCTTCGCTGATCGCCGTCGCGGACCCCACACGCCCACGGGCTGGTTGATGACGGTGCTCATCATCGGTACGCCATTCCTGTTGATTGCGCGGCAGCCCGACCTGGGCACCGCGGTCACCCTGCTCCCGGTCTGTTTCGGGATCCTCATCTTTGCCGGACTGCGTCTACGGTATGTCGCCGTCGTGGTGCTCCTTGCGGCGCTGGCCGCACCGGTCGTGTGGGCCTACGGACTCCAGGACTATCAGAAGCAGCGGCTCTCGAGCTTCCTCGACCCGGAGCAGGATGCACGCGGCGCCGGCTACCAGCAGATTCAGGCGCGCATTACGGTCGGGTCCGGCGGTCCGCTTGGAAAGGGGTTTCTGGGCGGCACCCAGAGCCAGTACAATTTTTTGCCGGTTGCACACAACGACTTCATCTTCTCGGTGCTCGCTGAAGAGCAAGGGTTCCTGGGCGTGGTGGTCGCGCTTGGGTTGTATCTGTTTGTCATCCTGCGGGGGCTTGACGCCGCCCGGCTGGCCAAAGACCGCTTGGGTACCTTCCTGGTGGTCGGTCTGATGTCCGGGTTTGCGTTCCAGGTGATTTACAACATCGCCATGTCAGCTGGGCTCGCGCCGGTGAAAGGACTCACATTGCCGTTGATGAGTTATGGCGGGTCTTCCGTCATTGCTACGTTAGCGGCGTTCGGACTTGTCCTCAACGTGAGGATGCGCAGATTTACAAACTGAGGCACGTCGCGGGCGTTGGGGGTGACACCTTCGCGCGCGGCATTCACACTCGCCGTCGCACGACGCTGGGAACAGCGCCGCGCAGATGGCAACGGAAGCGGTCGATACTGCCGATGATCAGACCCGCGTACCCTGTCCTCCCGCCGACGCTCGCAGACGCCCCTGGCGTGTGCAGCGTCTGGGGAGAGACCGGTGTGTCGGGTGGAGTCAGGGCGAGACTGGGCTTCCGCATCTGGAGCTGTATTCATGAACAAGGAGATGATCATCTCCACGAGCGGTCACGAAACGATGGCCGCCATTCTCGAAGACGACCAAGTGGTCGAAATTTTTGTCGAACGCGACCAAGCGCTGGGCGCGGCGGGCAACATCTATAAGGGACGCGTCTCGAAGGTCCTGCCAGGGATGCAGGCCGCCTTCGTCAACCTTGGTCTGGAGCGCGACGGATTCTTGTATGTCGCCGATGTCATCGATCCGTTGGCGTCGATGGATGGGATCGACGCCGATGACGACGGAGACGGAGAGGCGGAGCCAGACTCCAAGAACGGGGGAGGCGCACCGAGCGCCGGTTCGGGCGGTGGACGTGGCCGCGGACGCGGCCGAGGTCGCGACCGCAATCAGTCAGATCTGCCGATCGACAAGCTGCTGACCGCCGGGCAGGAGATCGTGGTGCAGGTGGTGAAGGAGCCGCTCGGCACCAAGGGCGCCCGCATCACGTCGCACGTCTCGATCCCAGGCCGATTCCTGGTCTTCATGCCGACAGTGGACCACATCGGCGTGTCCCGGAAGATTGCGTCTCGAGACCAGCGCAGTCGCCTTCGGCGGATTGTCCGAGACTTCCGTATCGAGCACGGGATGCCAGGCGGCGTCATCATCCGCACCGCAGCGGCGGACCGACCCGAAGAAGACATCATCAGCGATCTCACGTATTTCCATGAGTTGTGGACCGAAACGGTCAAGAAGGGTGAAAACCGGCGGGCGCCGGTGTGCATCCATCGTGAGGAGAGTCTGGTCGCGAAACTCCTGCGTGACCTCCTGACCGACGACTTTTCCACCATCCGCATCGACGACGCGGGGGAATATCAGAAGGCTGTCAAGCTGGTTGAGCGGATCATGCCGGACATGGTGTCCCGCGTACATCGGTATGACAAGGACTTCCCAATCTTTGAGGAATACGGCGTGCAGGCCGAGATCGACAAGGGGCTGCGCAGCAAGGTGTGGTTGAAATCGGGAGGCTACATCGTCATCAATCAGACCGAGGCCCTGGTCGCGATCGATGTCAATACCGGGCGCTACGTGGGCAAGCGGAGCGGTCGTCTTGAGGACACCATCGTGAAGACGAACCTCGAGGCGGTCACCGAGATCGTCCGACAGGTCCGTTTGCGCGACCTGGGAGGCATCATCGTCCTCGACTTCATCGATATGGAGGAGCGCAAGAACCGCCAAAGCGTCTATCAGGCGTTCGAGCAGCAGATTCGACGCGACCGATCGCCATCGAAGGCGGTCCAGGTCACCGAGTTCGGCCTCATCATTACCACCCGCAAGCGGGTCAAGCAGAGCCTGGAACGTCAGTTGACCGAACCGTGCCCGTACTGCTCAGGGAGCGCGGTCGTGAAGTCGACGTCAGCGATCTGTTATGAGATCTTGTCTGAACTGCGCAAGATCAGCAGCGACCTGAATGGCCACCGCGTGCAACTCCGCGTCAATCCAGATGTCGCGCGCGCGCTCAAGGCCGAAGCGCGGGGCGTCATGAAGGAAATCGAGCGCACGCTCGATCGGAAGATCGTCCTGCACCCGGATGCCCTCTTGCATCACGAGCAATTCGACGTAATGACCGTCGAGAGAGGGTAGGCACGGCGCCGGCCGGCGCCACGACGACGACGCGCCAATGACGGCACGGGGTAGCCTTGCCGGGGCCACTCCAACGGTGTCGGCTAGCCTACGACCAGATGGATGATGTAGTGGGTGTTGTTCTGGTTCGACCACACGCGCAGGTAGTCGTTCCCGCTGAGTAGATCGACCCGCGATGTGCCGCTCGCCGGCGGCGCCGTCTTCGCCACGCTCTGAATCTCGCTCTGAGGGACGATACTCACCACCTCGCGGCCGCGTACCTCGTCCCTTTGGCGAAACTCGACCCAGCGCTCGAGCACCTGCAATTGGCCGGGCGCGTCAGGAGTGGCCGAATCGCCGGTGACCTGCACCTCGTATGTGCCAGAAGCGAGTGCTTCCCCGTTGGCCATGACCCGCCGCGGCAGTTCTATTGATCCCAGTGCGACCTGGCCGGTCGGGACGTCGACACTGGCCGATGCCGTCTGTGCCAGAGCCACAGTGGCGGGACCGACGGTGAATCCGAGGATGGCAGATGCCAGGATGAGACTGGTGGTGTGCTGTCGCTTCATGTTTCCTCCCGCATCGGGTGCCGCAGGCTGCTGGGATCAGCGTGGGCCCGAGCCGGGCTCATGATACAAGAACTGCACATGGCGGCAGAAGGCCGCCGGTTCTCAGCTGGCGTGCTCGTCCCCGAGCGTCCAGCGAACGGCGGCGAACTGACGGATGGTGCTGGGACCTACGATGACGCCCTCGTCCCGCAGCAGGCGACGTTTCAGGAGTGGATCGCTATAGCCGCCGAGGCGTCCGCCGGCACCGACCACCCGGTGACACGGCACACTGGGCGACCGGCACGTCCGCATGATCGTGCCGACGGCTCGCCAGGCTCTCGGCCGGCCAGCCATCGCCGCGACATCGCCGTAGGTGGCGACCCGGCCACGCGGAATCCGTCGCACCACGTGGCGCACCTGGGTCTCGAACGACCGCACCTGGTGTGGGTGGCCATCCGGGCCCACCACCGGAGTCCGATCGCGCCGAGCACGTGGGGCTAGCTCTTCGGAGTCGATTTCCACACCTCGTGGATCAGGTCCTGCTGAATGAGCTTGGTGGCGAAGACGACCTGGCCGGCGTGGGTGGTGAAGTGAAGGACCTGGTTGAGGATGAGCTCTTCGTAGGTAATCGGTGTGTCGATGCGGTCGGCCGTCTCGTGTAGCCGCGCAGGGTCGAATTCTGAGAGTACCCGGTCCGCTTCCGACACCGCAAAGTCCAAGTGGGCCAGCAACCCTTCTTTCGGCATGGGTCCCTGCTCGGCGAATTCAGCGTCGCGATCGCGGACGAAGCCGCTGTCTCCGACACCGTGGCCAATAAACCACCGCGTCGAGCCGCTGAGGTGGAGCACGAGGTTGCCGATGCTGTTGGAGCCTTCGTTCGCGCGCCACCAGATTTGTCCGTCGTTCAGCGCGTCGAGACAGGCGCGAACCTGGCCCGCCTGGTGCACGACCAGGCGAGCGCGGGCGATGTCGAGCCAGGTCGTGTTGGGAGCGTCGGTCATAGTCGTTGTCCTCGCTGCGGGTCGCGTCGCGATACCGACCTACGGCCGGCGTACGATCGGCAGATAGCATACCCCCGCGATGCCAACGTCGTATATCGCGCACGCCGTTGCATACCAATTCGGGAGAGCACTGGAGGGGAGCGTGCCGGCGCCGTGCAGCAGATCGACCACGGCGTGACCGGCGAAGCCCAGGGCCAGTATTGTGAGCGCGTGCCCCGGTTCCTGCGTGATGGCCACTGACGCAAGCACGAGGAACCCGACCGCCAGCGCCACGTCTAGACCGCTGCCAGGGCTCGAGCCGTGGGCGAGCGCGAATCCGACGTACACCCCGGCCGTCAGGACCAGCATCAGTGCGGCGAATTGGGCGAGCCGAAGCTCGGCGACCAAACGGGCCGCCTCAGCCGGGTCGGCGCGCGATGCCGCCAGTGACAACCGGATGAGGGCCAGCGCCATGACCACGCACGCCAGGATCAACGCGAGGTCGGCATCCGTGAGATCCATGAACCCTGTCATTACAGATACTCGAGCGGGTCCACGCCGTAGTCGTCCGCGTGCAGCGGCGCGGTGACATGCACGTCGTCCTCGGCGCCATCGCGAGTTTCCCAGAGGTGCCTGGTCGGTTCTGACGGCACTCGGCGCCCCTGCGTGTCTCGCAGGATTCGTACGCGCGGGCGATGAGGGTCGGGTGCATGCACCTGGAGCACGATGGCGATCTCAGCCAGAAGTGCCTGGGCGGCCGAGCCCATCGCCTCAGGGGTGCCGGACTCGAGGCGGTCAAAGATCTCCTCCAGGGTGAGGGGATCCCCCAGGGCCTGGTTGCGGAGCAACTGTTCGTAGTCGACCTCGCGCACTTCGACGCTACGTAGGTAGGCAGCGGTCGTGATGCCACCCGATTCGCTCCACAAGTGCCCGATGCCGCCGGCCTCACGGATCTCTTCGGTGGGGCGACCCACGAGGCCGAGCAGTTGCTGCCACATCGACGCGTCACCGGCGTTTCGCACCGTGAGGCCGCTGATACGGTGCAGGTGCAGCGCTGTGGCCAACTCCGCCAGGGCGGGATCGGCCTTGGCGGGGGCACGATCGTCGATGAGTAGCGTGTGGGGGAGAACGGTGGCGCGGAGGGACTCACTGGCCGTGATGGTCGTCACGCAATCTACGAGTCGCGCGAGCGCGGCATCGACTGCGGGGTGTTTGGCCGGATACAGCGAGACGGCGCGCACGGCCACCGCGCAGGTGCGTGCAAACCCGATGAGCCGGTCGCCTTGTTCGGAATCGAGCGGCTCCTGGGCCGTGGCGTCAGTCATGGTCAGACAGGTCACCTGTATCATAGCCGGCGGTCCGCCGGGAAGCCTACCGCGCTTCCTATGAACCGCGTATTATCGCTTCGTCGTGGTGGGCACCCAAGAGCGTGAGTCGGCCCCGTCTGCGGACTGGCCGTTGCGCCTGGCGCTGGGCGGCGGTGCCGGTCTGTTGGGTCTTGCGGCACTGTGGTGGCAGGAGGCGCTCGACCCGCGCGTCCGCGCGCTGGCCGGGATCGTGGCGTTTCTCGCCGTTGCCGGTGCCTGCTCGGCTCGCATCCGCGCCGTCAACCTGCGCCTCGTTGTGAGTGGGTTGGCCCTACAGGTCGGGCTCGCGGTCCTTATTCTCAAAGTGGAAATTGGCGGGGTTCGACCGGGCTACCAGTTCTTCGCGGCCGTGGCCTCAGCGGCGACGCACTTTCTCGAATTTACCAATACCGGCTCGCGGTTCGTCTTTGGCGTGCTGGCCGACCCCGAGCAGATGGGCGAGCAGTTTCCGAACGGCATGGTCCTGGCGTTCGCCTCGCTCCCGATCCTGATCTTCATGTCGTCGGTCTTCACGGTGCTCTATCACCTTGGGGTGCTGCAGGTGGTGGTCCGGGTGATGGCCCGCATCATGGCGCGTGTGATGGGGACGAGCGGCGCGGAGAGCTTGTCGGCGGCGGCCAATGTGTTTCTGGGGGTGACGGAGGCGCCCATTGTCATTCGGCCCTACATTGCCGGAATGACCCAGTCAGAGCTGTTGGCCCTGATGACCGGAGGACTGGCCACCATTGCCGGAACGGTTATGGCCATCTACATCAGTCTCGGGGCCGACCCGGTGGGTGTGCTGGCGACGAGCGTGATGGCAGCGCCGTGCGGTCTGTATCTTTCGAAGATCCTGCTGCCAGAGACCGAGACGCCAGCGACCGTGGGCGATGTGCAGATCGTGGTCGAACGTGAACATGTCAACGTGATCGATGCGCTCGCCTCGGGCGCCTCGGACGGGACGCGGCTCGCGATCAACGTCGCCGCGATGTTGATCGCGTTCCTGGCCTTCATCGCGATGATCGACTTCGGCCTGGGCCAGCTTAGCGAGAATCTCAGCCTGGCGGCGATTTTCGGATGGCTCTTCGCTCCGGTGGCGGCCTTGCTTGGCGTGGCGTCGAGCGACGTGCCGGCGGTTGCGGACCTGCTGGGCACGAAGCTGGCAACCAACGAGTTTGTGGCGTTCATCAAATTGAACGACACCTATCTCGGAGCGGTGAGCGAACACACGCGCATGGTCGCGACGTTCGCGCTGACGGGTTTCGCGAATTTTGGCTCCGTCGGTATCCTGCTGGGCGGTATCGGCGCATTGGCCCCTACGCGTCGAGCGGATCTGGCGCGGCTGGGCCCCACCGCTCTGCTTGGCGGGTTTCTTGCGACGCTGATTAACGCAGCCCTGGCGTCGATGCTGCTGTAAGCGGGCCGGCGCGTCAGCGGGGGGCAGCGTCCGCGAACCCCAGGGGACGCTGCGGGGCACCCGGCCCGGTCAGTCGCCCGGCCGCAAGGCGCTGTCAGGTACGGCGCCTGGTGACATTCGCTATCATTGACCGCTGCGGAGGGACCAGCTGAGACATGCTACCGACAATTGACTGGGAAGACGGCGACGTCGTGATGATCGACCAGCGGAAGCTGCCGGGCCGCGAGGTCTACGTACGGTGTCGCACTGCGAAAGAGGTCGCCAAGGCGATCCGAACCATGGTGATCCGTGGCGCGCCTGCCATTGGGGTGGCAGCGGCCATGGGGGTCGCGCTTGCCGTGCGCCGGAGCACCGCAACCGGTACGACGCAGCTGGCGACCGAATTTTATCGGACGTGCGATGTGCTGGCCGCGACCCGGCCGACCGCGGTGAACTTGTTCTGGGCGATCGAGCGCATGAAGCGCGTGTTCGCCACGGCCATGCGAGCCGGACAGTCGACCGACGAGCTGAAGGCCACCGTGGACGCCGAGTCGGCCCGCGTGCACGACGAAGACGTCGCCAACTGTCGAGCCCTGGGCAAGCACGGCGCCGAGGTCGTCCCGGCCGATGCGCGAGTGCTGACGCATTGCAATGCTGGAGCGCTGGCTACGGGAGGCTACGGCACCGCGCTAGGCGTGATCCGGGGGGCGGTCGATGCGGGAAAACGGGTGGCCGTGTTTGCCGACGAGACGCGCCCGTTCCTGCAGGGGGCCCGGTTGACGGCCTGGGAACTTGTACGGGACGGCATCGAGACGACGGTCATTACTGATGGGATGTCGGGATCGTTGATGCGCGCCGGACGCGTGGACCTGGTTGTGGTGGGAGCCGACCGGATTGCGGCGAATGGGGACGTCGCCAACAAAATAGGGACCTACACGGTGGCGGTGCTCGCGCGGGCGCACGGCGTGCCCTTCTATGTGGCGGCGCCGGTGTCGACGATTGACCTCTCGACGCCAGACGGGGAGGGAATTCCAATCGAGGAGCGTGACGCGAAGGAGCTGACGCACATGGGCTCGACCCAGCTTGCGCCGGAAGGTGCGAAGGTGTGGAACCCGGCGTTCGACGTGACGCCTGCAGAGTATGTGGCCGGCATCATTACGGAACACGGGATTTGTCGTCCGCCGTTCGACAAGAGTCTGCGTGAGGCCTGCGATGCCGCCTGACAGGCGGATGCGATGAGCCAGACCACGCTGCTGGCCATTGAGACCTCCTGCGATGAGACCGCCGCGGCCGTCGCGGTCGACGGGGGCCAAGACCGGCCGGCGCCAGAAATCCGATCGAGCGTGGTTGCCTCGCAGGTCGAGATCCATCGCGAGTGGGGCGGCGTGGTGCCGGAATTGGCCTCTCGCCAGCATTTGCGCGACTTGTGCGGGGTCGTTGAGCGGACGCTGAGCGACGCGCACGTCGGCTGGACCGATCTCGACGCGATCGCGGTGACGCAGGGCCCCGGTCTGGTCGGGTCGTTGCTCGTGGGTGTGGCCTTTGCCAAATCTCTGGCGCTCGCGCTGGAGCGACCATTGGTAGCGGTCAATCACCTGGCGGGCCACATCGAGTCGCTCTTTCTTTGTCATCCTGACCTCGCCCTGCCCGCCGTCGTCCTGGTGGTCTCCGGCGGACACTCGAGCCTGTATCACTTGCCAGAGGCGGGCACCTATCGGCTGCTCGGACGTACGCGCGACGACGCCGCGGGAGAGGCGTTCGACAAGGTCGCCAAGCTGCTCGGGTTGTCCTACCCGGGTGGACCGGTGATTGACCGGCTGGCCCGCGTTGGCGACGAGCGGTCCATTCGGTTCCCCGTGGCTCGGATGACTCACCCCGACCGGGCCCCCGGTGCGCCAACGGTGCAGCCTCCGGGGTTTCCGATGACGCCCGGGCGACTAGATTTCAGCTTCAGTGGCGTCAAGACGGCGGTCGCGCGGTATGTGCAGCGGCACACTGCGAAGCATGGTCGCGGCCTGAACGAACGCGAATTGGCCGACGTGTGCGCGAGCTTCCAGCGAGCCGTCGTGGACGCCCTGCTCGACGGCACGTTTGAGGCCGCGCGCCGGTTCGGGGCCCGCAGCGTGGGCATCGCGGGTGGCGTGTCGGCCAACAGCCGGTTGCGAGAGGTCGCGACCGCCGAGGGACACGAGCGGGGTGTACCGGTGCTGTTTCCGACCCTGTATCTCTCGACCGATAACGCCGCGATGATCGCCGCCGCCGGGTTGCGTCAGCTGCGCGCCGGTGCGACGGCCTCGCGGGCACTGAAGGCGCTGCCGACGCTACCGCTCGCCACCGGCGGCGCGTCGTGAGTCGGGAGTATCCCGCCCGGCCGATCATCGGGGTCGGGGGCGTCGTGTTCATCGAGGGTCGCGTGGTCCTGGTCAAACGTCGGCATGAACCCCTGCGCGGGCAGTGGAGCCTCCCAGGGGGGGCTGTTGACGTCGGCGAGACCCTGCCGGAGGCGGTGCGTCGCGAACTGAGAGAGGAGATCGGCATCGAGACACAGGTCGGGCCGCTCATCGAGTTGTGCGAACACATCACTCGTGAGCCCGACGGTCGGGTGCGATACCACTTCGTCATCGCCGACTACTTGTGTCAGAAGGTCGAGGGCCGTCTTCGTCCAGGGTCAGACGCGGCCGCGGTGGCCGTTGCAGACCCTGAGAATTTGGAGTCGTACGCCCTGATCGAGACTACGCTGGGGGTCATTCGGCGGGCTGTCTCGTTGCGTTGACACGGTCGAAACCCGGGTGCTACCGTCGCGTGTCTGCCACCCGGCTCAACCGCGCGACGGTTAGGTGACTGCGCAATCCCGGCTACCTGAAGGTTCACCACATGTCCTGGCACCGACAATCCCACTGGCGCATCCTCATCGCCCTCGTGCTGGGCCTCGTCTACGGTGTCATCGCCGCCTACGCGGGATGGGGCCAGTTTACGTCTGACTGGATTGCCCCATTCGGGGCCATTTTCTTTCGGCTGCTGCTCTTGGTGGCGGTGCCGTTGGTGCTCGCCTCGCTCGTCACCGGAATCGCCTCGCTCTCCGATCTCAGCAAGCTGTCCAGAATCGGTGCCAGGACGATAGCCATCTATCTGGCTACCACCCTCATCGCACTTGTGATCGGCCTCACGCTGGTCAATGTGATGCAGCCGGGGCGCATGGTGCCGGACAGCGTCCGGGTGACTCTACAAGAGAGCTACCAGAGCGATGTGGCGACGCGGGAGGAGATGGCTGCGGCCGCGAGTGAGCGGGGTCCACTCCAGCCGTTGGTCGACATGGTGCCTGACAACATCGTTGGGGCCGCGTCCGACAATCGTCGCATGCTCAACATCGTGTTTGTGGCCATGCTCTTCGGTGTCGGGCTGATGTTGATTCCGTCCGAGCGGGCGGCGCCGCTTCTCGCGCTGTTCGAGAGTCTTGACGCCGTCATTATCAAGATCGTAGAGCTGGTCATCATTTTCGCGCCGATCGGCGTGTTCGGGCTGATCGCCGATACGATCACGCGCGTGGCTGGCGACTCTCCGGCCGATGTGCCCCAGTTGCTGGGGGCGCTGGGGTTCTATTGCCTGGCGGTGTTACTGGGGCTCGCGATGCAGATGTTCGTCGTCTATCCCACCTTGTTGCGCATATTCACGCCAATCACCTTACGGCAGTTTTTCCCCGGCGTGGTCCAAGCGCAGCTGGTGGCCTTTTCGACCTCGTCGAGCGCGGCCACATTGCCGGTGACGATGAAGACGGCCCAGAAGAATCTGGGCGTTTCGGAGGAGGTGGCCTCGTTCGTGCTCCCGCTGGGCGCGACGATCAACATGGACGGCACCGGACTGTATCAGGCGGTCGCCGCGGTGTTTATCGCCCAGACGCTCGGTATCCCACTCGATCTGCCCGCTCAGCTCACGATCGTGTTCATGGCGCTGCTGGCCTCGATCGGGACCGCGGCCGTGCCCAGCGCGGGCGTTGTGATGCTGGTGGTCATTCTGGAAGCGATCGGCGTGCCAGCGGCCGGCGTCGCGCTCATTCTGGGCGTGGACCGGATTCTCGACATGTCCCGCACCGCAGCCAACGTGACCGGCGATGTCACGGTGGCCACGATCATCGCCGCAAGCGAAGGGCAACTCGCCACCGTCCGACCTGGCGTCTAAGCGAGCCGCGTGGCGGAGCGCGGAGCAGCCCCAGATGAAACGACATGACAGATCGCGAGCAAGCCTGGAGCCTCCTGACGGAATACACCAGCAACGACCGCCTGTTGAAGCATGGACTTGCGGTTGAAGCCTCGGTGCGTGGCTACGCGCGGCTATGGGGTGAGGACGAAGAGGCCTGGGGCATCGTGGCGTTGTTGCACGATTTCGACTACGAGCGGTGGCCTGATCCCGAGAATCACCCGTACCGCGGCTGTGAGATCTTGCATGCTGCAGGGTATCCCGAGTACGTGACGCGCGCGATTCTGTCCCACGCGGATTACACCGACGTGGCCCGCGAGTCGCGGCTGGAGCACACCCTCTTTGCGTGTGATGAGATGTCCGGGTTCGTCACCGCCGCCGCGCTGGTGCGTCCGTCCAAGAGCGTGCTTGACCTGGAGGCGAAGTCGGTCAAGAAGCGGATGAAGGACAAGGCCTTCGCGCGCGCCGTCCCGCGTGAGGATCTCCGACAGGGTGCCGACGAGGTGGGGCTGTCGCTCGACGAGCACATTACCAACGTCATCACCTTCATGCGCGAGCGCGCCGACGAACTCGGGCTCCGCGGGGCCCTGTAGCGCGTGAAGAGCAGCGCGTCGAACCTACACAGGCCCATGTCCGTATTGCTCCTACAGTGATGCCCACTTCCGGAACCGAGGACCGGTCGATCGCCCGGCTCGACAACGTCTCGGTGCGATTCGGCGCCCACGACGCGCTCAAGGACGTGACTGCGAGTTTCTCGCCTGGTGCAGTCGGGTTGCTCGGACCGAACGGTGCGGGCAAGAGCACCATGCTCAAGGCATTGCTCGGCTTCGTGACGCCAACCTCGGGGCGCATGGACGTGCTCGGCATCGACGTCGCCAAGGACCCGCAGCGGGTACGCGCGCGACTGGGGTACATGCCAGAGTCGGACGGCCACATCCCGGGCATGAATGCGGTCTCCTTCGTGGCCTACTGCGCGCAACTGGCGGGTCTCCCGCGTAGCGACGCGATGCAGCGCGCTCACGAGGTGCTCTACTACGTGGGGCTCGGCGAGGCGCGCTACCGGAACACGGAAACCTACTCGGCCGGTATGAAGCAGCGGATCAAACTGGCTCAGGCACTGGTGCACGACCCGGACCTGCTGTTTCTCGATGAACCGACGAACGGCATGGATCCCAAGGGCCGCGACGAGATGCTGGAGTTGGTTGTCGATCTGGCCACCCGGAAGGGTGTGAACTTGATCTTGTCGTCCCATCTGCTACCCGACGTCGAAGCGACGTGTGACCGGGTCGTGGTCATGTATCAAGGTGCCGTCGCCACCCAAGGGACCATCGCGGACCTGAAGCAGCGACGTCGGCAGGTCTTTGAAGTGCGTGTCAAGGGCGATGTCGACACGTTTGTCCGTGCCCTCGAGACAGCAGGTGCGGAGTGCCACACTGGCGAGGACCTCTTGCGCGTGTTGGTGGCACCAGACCAGGGGCCGCGTGATCTGTTTGCGCTGGCCGCGCGGCATCAGGTGCAGGTCAGGCACCTGCGACCCAGCGTGCCGACCCTCGAAGACGTCTTCGCGGAGACGATTGGCGAGGAATGACCCCCATTCACGATCAAAGCTATCGGCGCTATGTCGGCGTCCGCCAGGCGCCTGGCTCCGCGTGGCTGACGATCGCGACGACTGGCATTCGAACGGTGCTCGGCAAGAAGCTGTTTCTGCTGGTCCTCCTGGCCGCGTGGGGTCAGTTCTTCGTGCGCGCGGTGACGTTCTACCTGTCCGCGAATTTTCCCGAACTCGAGATTCTCGCCCCGTCGGTCGAGACGTTCCGCCAGTTCTTCGAAATTCAGGAAATCTTTGTCCTGTTCGTGACCGTCTACGTCGGTTCCGGGCTGGTGGCCAACGATCGGCGGTCGAACGCGATCCAGATCTATCTGTCGAAGCCGTTGTCCCGGGTCGAGTATGTCGTCGGCAAGCTCGGGACGCTTGTGTTCTTCCTGTTGCTCGTTACCCTGGCTCCAGCGCTGGCCCTGTTGTTCCTGGAGATCATGTTCTCCGCCAGCGTCGCGTTCGTCGGAGCGAATCTCTTTCTCATTCCAGCCATCACCCTTTACGCCCTGGTCGAGGTCTTGCTGTCGGCGTTCACGATGCTGGCGCTGTCGTCGCTCACCACCAGCGCGCGCTACACCGCGATGCTGTATGCGGGTGTGGTCCTCTTCACGGCCGCGCTGTTCAGCATCCTGTTCGGCATTACCAACAGTTCGGCGCTCGCGTGGCTCTCGTTCCGGGCCAATCTTGAGCAGATTGGCGATGTCATCTTCCGACTGCCACCGCGGTACGACTCTTCGTGGTTGCTGTCGGCGGTGGTGGTGGCGCTCCTGGTCGGTCTGTCGGTGTTCGTGCTCGAGCGGCGTGTGCGAGGGGTGGAGGTGGTGACATGAGCGAGTCGGTGGTGGCTACCGATCATGTCTCCAAGTGGTACGGGCAGGTGATCGGCCTCAACGACATCTCGGTCGAGGTGCGGCCTGGCGTGACCGGATTACTGGGACCCAACGGGGCGGGGAAGTCGACGTTCCTGAAGTTGGTCACCGGACAGTTGAAGCCCAGCAAGGGCACGGTGCGTGTGTTGGGGGAGCCGATTTGGGGCAACCCGGGACTGTATGCGCGCGTCGGATTCTGTCCCGAGCAGGATTCGTTCTACGAGCGGATGACCGGGCTGCAATGGGTCACGGCCCTGGTCCGCCTGAACGGCCTGTCCGTCACCGCGGCGAGGGACGCGGCCCGCGAGGCGCTGGACACGGTCGACCTCCTGGACGCCGCGGACAAGAAAATCGGCGCGTATAGCAAGGGCATGCGGCAGCGGGTCAAGCTGGCCCAGGCGGTGGTGCACGACCCGGAGTTACTCGTGCTCGACGAGCCCCTGGCCGGGATGGATCCGATCGCGCGACGTAAGGTGGTCCGACTCATTCAGCGCTGGGGGCGCGAGGGGAAGAGCGTGCTGGTGTCGAGTCACATCCTGCACGAAATCGAGTCCATGACGTCCACCATTCTCTTGATGAACAACGGCCGTATCCTGGCTGAAGGCAACATTCATCAAATTCGGGATCTGATCGACGAGCATCCGCATACGGTGAAAATCCGGGGCAGTGACCCGCGGCGTCTCGCCCGCGCGTTCCTCGACCACGAAGACCTGCGGAGCCTGACGTTCGAAGACGGTGCGGTCATCGTCGAGACCGGGAAACCGGACGCCTTCTACGGGCGTTTGACTGCGGTCGCGGCGAGCGGAGAGCTCGGCGAGGTCCATGAGGTCAGCTCACCAGACGACAACCTGCAGGCGGTGTTCGAGTATCTGGTGAAGTAGGGACCAACGTGGAAGACAGGCAAGCAATGGCCACGACGACGAGTACCGCGGCACCCCCCGCGACCAGAGATCCTGTCGTCGCGCCGTCCTTCATACAGTCGGCGTGGCGGGTTTACGACCTGTCTCTCGGTCAGATGCTCTGGTCCCGGCGAACCGTGTTCATGGCGTTGGTGGTCGGTGGCCCCGTCGTCGTCGCGGTCATCGTGCGCGCGCTCGTGGGTATGGATCTCTTGTCGGGCCGTGGGATGGTCGATGGCCGCCCGATCACGGTGGACGGACCGATCATCTTCGGATTGATGATCTGGGGATTCTATCTGCGGTTCGCGGTGCCGCTGCTCGGGGTGTTCTACGGCACCGCCCTCATTGCCGACGAGGTCGAGGACAAGACCATCACATACCTGTTCACGCGTCCGTTGTCGCGGGGCGCGGTGCTGGTCGGAAAGTATCTGGCGTATTTGGTGAGCACCGGCCTGGTGGTGTTGCCTTCGGTGATGCTGGTGTTCTTTCTGGTCGTGCCGGTACTTGGCGGCGAGATCGGGTCGGCCTTTCCGAGCTTGGTGACGGATCTTGCGCTGCTGGCCCTTGGTTTGGCGGTCTACGGCGCGCTGTTTGCGCTGGTCGGCGCCTGGTTCAAGCGGCCGCTGATGACGGGACTGGTGTTCATCTTTGGGTGGGAACCGATCATGGTGGTCGTGCCGGGCTACATGAAGCGGTTGACCGTTTCGTACTATCTGCAAGGGTTGGTGCCGCACGCCATGCCGCAGGAGGGACTCGTCTCGACGATTCTCAGCATCCTGCAGGCGAATGAGGTGTTCCCGTCAGCGGCGGTGAGCGTGCTTGGCCTCGGTGCCATTCTGGTGGTTGGACTGGGCTTGGCCACCTGGCTCGTGGAACGTCGCGAATATGTGCTCGAGCAATGAGCCGGGTGTGCCGAGGCGGGGCGGGGAACCTTTTCCAGTCGCAGCCGGTATAATCTGATACAGCCAGTCGACGCCGCCAGCGCGTCGAACGGCACAATCATTCTGATGACGCGCCAGACCCGTTTTTTCGTGCTCGGGGCGGGCGGAGTGCTCGTCCTGGGGCTCTGTATCGGCCTGTTTGCGTACGTGAACCGCGGGGCTGCCCTGGCGGTGTCCGCCGCCGGGCCGATTGAGCTGCGCTACGTGCCCGCGAATGCGTCCGTCGTGGGCTACGCCAACATCCGCGAAGTCATGCTGTCGGACCTGCGCGAGCGAATCGGGGAGCTGGTCCCGGACGGCCTCGAGGAAAACGAGCTGGAGGCACAGCTCGGGCTCGATATTGAGCGCGATATTGACCACATGGTCGCGTTCTTGGCCCCGAGCGCCGAGGAGCGGCCCGCCGGGCTCGCCTTGTTTCGTGGGCGGTTCGACACCGCTCGCCTCGAAGGCGCGGCGCGCGGGCGAGGTGCTACGGTCGACACCTACGAGGGCAAGCGTCTGGTGAGCGTTGAGACTGGTGACGCCGGCTCTCTGGCCATGGTGTTCATGGAACCCGGGTTGGTCGCGGTGGGCGACCTGCCGACCGTTCACCAGGCTATTTCTCGCGGGGTACAGGCGGCCGACGTGACCTCGAATCCAGACATGATGGCGCTGCTTGATCTGGTCGAAGATGGCAGCAACGCCTGGGCCGTGGGTCGCTTCGGCGACCTCAGCGCTCTCGGATTCCTCCCAGATGAGGTGTCGTCTCAGATGCCCGCGGTGTCTGCGTTCGCCCTCAGCGGTCGCGTCACCGATGGTGTCACCGGTTCGATCTCTATAGAAGGTCGTGATGAAGAAGCCGGACAGAACCTGCGCGATGTACTTCGCGGGTTCCTGGCGCTTGCGACCATGCAGACGAACGACCGTCCTGAATTGCGGACGATGCTTGAGTCGTTGCAGCTCAGCGGCGTCGGTGCCAACGCGACCCTGTCCTTCTGGATCCCCTCTGACGCGCTCGACCTGATCCTGTCGTCATCCGACGAGTCGTAGCCCACCCGCCAAGAACCGGCCTCCGGCCCCCCGGTGGTGCGGTGCCAACAGCCGCGTACGCCCGCGGTGCAGGTCCGCGTCGCACCGAGACCTTGTGGTGACAATCTCCGATTCAGCGCCGATCGAGTGCCGCGGGGGTCGTACCATGTGCTGCTAATCCCACTTGGTGCCACGCAGTTCTGCGAGAAGGCCGTTGATGGCGTCGATGACCGCGTCGGATGGTGCAATGAACTCGATTTCGCTCTGATACGTGAGACGACCGCCCTCGATCTGGATGATGCGTGAATGTATGACCTGTGCAGTGGCCATGACCGGCGTGGGGCCCAATGCCAACCTGAGTTCATGGGATGAGTCGACCGACAGGGCAAAGCTGGTTTCCCGCAATGCGCCGGCGAGCGAGATTTCGGTGAGCGTCATGGGCTGATAGACCAGCACCTCGCCCTGCAGGTCGCCCGCGATCGTGACTCGCTCGTGCGCGAGGCGGTCGGCATCCGACATGGGCGCCAACATAGCACACGGCGGCGCCGGTCTCGGTGCCGCGACCGAGCATTTTGTTATGATCAATTGTTCACCGCCACGGGTACGTGACCCCCGGCGGATACGGACGGCACGGCCAGGGCGTGAGCGGACGGAAGGAGACGATGGCGGACGACACAAGGATACGGGGAGTCGGCGTGCTGGGTTGCGGGTTGATGGGCTCGGGTATCGCCCAGGTGTGTGCCCAGGCGGGGTATCGCACCGTCGTCCGCGAGGTCGATCAGGCCAGAGTCGACGGGGGATTGGGTCGCATCGAGCAATTTCTCGAGAACGGGGTCGCGCGCGAGAAGCTCACGGCGGAGGCGCGTGACAGCACGATGGGACGGCTGAGCGGTTCCACGTCGGTGGACGCGCTCGCCGATTGTGATCTGATCATCGAAGCGATCGTGGAGAACGTGGACGCCAAGCAGGCCGTGTTTTCGGAGGTCGAGGCGGTCGTCGGTCCAGACACAGTGTTCTGTTCCAACACGTCCTCGGTGTGCATCACTGAGCTGGCGGCGGCGACCAGGCGGCCTGACAAGTTCGCGGGACTACATTTCTTTAGCCCGGTGCCGATCATGAACCTGGTCGAGGTGATCAGGGGACTGACCACGACGGACGACACTTACCGACGTGTCTTCGACTTCGCCGGTTCACTGGGTAAGCAACCGGTCACGGCACCCGACCGGCCCGGGTTCATTGTGAACCGATTGCTCATCCCGTATCTGCTCAGCGCGGTCAAAGCCTTTGAGAGTGGCTGTGGCACGTTGGAGGATATGGATACGGCGATGACGCTGGGGTGCGGGCACCCCATGGGACCATTCACGCTGCTCGACTTCGTCGGGTTGGACACGACGTACTACATCGCGAACATCATGTTTGAGGAGTTCCGAGATGCCGCCTACGCCCCGCCCCCGCTGCTGAAGCGGATGGTGTTGGCTGGACGGTTGGGACGTAAGAGCGGTCATGGCTTCTATCAGTACTGAGGAACGCGTTCCGACAACGGTCGATGCGGATGTGGACCCGAGCGCCGAGAAGGTTCAGGCGGCGATGCGGTCCGTGCTCGTGGAATTGGGCGAAGACCCCACGCGTGAGGGGCTGGCGCAGACCCCGCTTCGGGTCGACAAGGCGCTTCGGTTCTTGACCAGCGGCTACGAGCAGGACATCGACGCTGTCATTAACAACGCCTTGTTCACCGTTGACTACAGCGAGATGGTCATCGTCAAGGACATCGATTTCTACAGTTTGTGCGAGCATCATTTGCTGCCGTTTTTTGGACGCTGCCATGTGGCCTACCTGCCGCGTGACAAGGTCATCGGGTTGAGCAAGCTCCCCCGGATTGTGGAGGTCTTCAGTCGGCGGCTCCAGGTGCAGGAGCGGCTCACGAACCAGATCGCCGAGACGATCGCGGAGAAGTTGGATCCGCTCGGAGTGGCTGTGGTGGTCGAGGCGTCACATTTGTGTATGCGGATGCGAGGCGTGCAAAAACAGAATTCAACCGCCATGACCAGCGCCATGCGCGGGGTGTTTCGGACCGACGCGCGCACGCGCATGGAGTTCATGGACTTGCTGCGACCAGGGAGCAGCGGCGCGGGGGGAACGCGTGCCGCAACGACGTTCGAGCACGATGACGATCTGTTCTAGGGCGGGTCAGCGAGCCGCGGGCCGGCTCGGGCTGACGGGCGTGTGCCTGCTGCTCGGTGCGGCGACGGGGGCATCGGCGCAGGCAACGCGGGTCGAGCCTGCGGAGTTTCGTTGTCCGTCGGTGCTGGGCGTTGGTATTGACACGGGCCGTATCTACTGTGACGTGCTGATTGGCGAGGAGGTAGCCGATGGGATCATCGTGGTGATCCCTCCCCACCGCGGTCCGGCGACGGTCACATTCGCGCTCCATGGTCGTCATACGTATTCCGAGGACGAAGTCTCGCGCGGGCGCGGCTACGCGCGCTATCTCGTGAGCACCGTGGTGGCCACCACAGAGCTCGTGCTGTCGCGGCCGATGGTCCTGGCCGAGTTTCGGTCGGAGGCCGATCTCGCCGACCGCATCGGCGGTGGTGCGGGTCCTGGTGGTGTCAAAGCGGTGGCCCCGGTTGCGACGGAGGGCATTCGCGTCACCGTCGAAGACGATGTGACGGAGATCAGCATCGTCGGAATTGAGCTGGATGTGCAGCGCCGTGATGGTCGGGAGAAATTTACGTCGACGGGTCGGCCGATCGCGGTGATCAGCGACGTGCAAGTGGAGTATCGAGCGAGATGAGTGAGGGAAGTGCCGTGCCATCGGTTCGGGATGTCATTGTCGTCGGGGCGGGGCCAGCGGGCCTGGCCAGCGCCATCGCCGCCACGCAGGCTGGACTCGATTGCGAGGTGATCGAGCGTGGCGCCGTGGTCAATTCGATCTTGAACTTCCCGACGCACATGGGGTTCTTCACCACGCCGGAGCTGCTGGAGATTGGCGGGCTCCCGTTCGTGACCCCGTATCAGAAGCCGACGCGCGACGAGGCCCTTCGGTACTATCGGCGAGCCGTGGATACCTACGATCTGAAGGTGGACCTCGGGCACGACGTCGAGGCCATTCAGCGCGTGCAGGACGAGGCGGGCCACCCACTGTTGGCGGTGGATACGCGGCATCCGTTGACGGGGACGTGTCGGCGGCTGGCGCGGACGGTCGTGGTGGCGGTCGGCGCCTACGAGTGTCCAAACATGCTCCGGGTGCCGGGTGAGGACCGACCGCACGTGTCGCACTACTACACCGAGGCGCATCCGTACTACCGCAAACGGGTTGTCATCGTCGGGGGAAAGAACTCGGCGGCGGAAGCCGCTCTGGAACTCTACCGATCAGGGGCGCAGGTGACGCTGGTACACCGACATGCCGAATTGGGCAGCGGGATCAAGTATTGGGTACGCCCGGATATTGAGAATCGCATCAAGGAAGGTTCGGTCGAAGGGCTGTTTGAGACGCGCGTGGTCGAAATCAACGAGGCAGATGTGGTGGTGGAGGATGCCGCCGGCCGGCGGACGCTGCCCGCCGACGCCGTCTTTCTTCTGACCGGCTATCATCCTGATACGTCGATGCTCAAACGCTTTGGTATAGACGTGGATGCTACGACGATGGTGCCGTCCCACGAGCCGGACACCTACGAGACCAACGTACCCAACCTGTTTGTCGCCGGACAGGTGATTTCAGGGATCCACAGCGGGCTGATCTTCATTGAGAATGGACGTTTCCATGGGGAGCGCGTCATGAAGGAGATCGTCCAACGCCTGGCCACTGGTCGCGCCCCGACTCGCGGCGAGTCTGTAGGTACGCCAGACTGAGGCACGCCCGGCGGCTCGCTACTGTAAGCCGAGACCGGCCAGGGGTTGCGTCGTCAGTGCCCGCATCTCTATCAGCTCGATGAGCGCACGCGCCCGTTGGGCGATGTCGTCCCGCTCCAACAGCGCCTGCTTTTCCACTGGGGCCAGATCCAGGTATTGCGCCAGCGTGTTGATGAGGTCTGCGTCGTGCATGTCACCCGGCACGCTCGCCTCTCCTTTGGCGGTTTTTAGTCGGTCTCCCAAAAGGTCTTCAAGCGTGGAGCGAGCGGCGCGGACGTCCTGACGGATGGTATCCGTTAGCGGCTCTGGTAAAGGCTCGACGTGTGCTCGCCGATACTGTCGGTCCTGCTGTTCCCAGCCAACGCGAAAGCGCTCCAGACCGCGCAACACAACATTCGAGCGGCCGTCCGGTAGGGTCTCGGCGTGGCTGATGAGTCCGGCGCACCCGACGGAGTAGACCGCCGGCGCCTCAATCGACGGCTCCTGATGCTCCTTGATCAGCACCATCCCGATGATCCGGTCGTCGCGCAGCGCGTCCGTGAGCATCTGACGGTAGCGCGGCTCGAAGATGTGCAGGGGCAGGAACACCGAGGGGAACAAGACGACGTTCGGCAGCGGGAAGATGGGGATGATGGCGGGAAGCATGGTTAAGATGGGGCCGCGCTCACAATCCCCACGCGAGCGTCTTGGACGGCTGGTCAGTGGACGGTTCTGGTCTTCTTGTTGAGATAGTCGGTCAACACGTATTGTCCGAGTGTGTGCGGCGTCGTGAAATATGCCTTCCCGCGGCAGATCTGCGAGACACGTTTCACAAAACTCACCAGTTCCTGGTCCTGGGCCAGCATGAACGTGTTGATCAAGATGCCGGCCTTTCGGCAGTTCGCCACCTCGGCAAATGTCTCGGCGATGACCCACGGGTCGAGCCCAAAGGGGTTGCGGTAGATGTCGCCGTTGGGCTGGGTCAACGCGGACGGCTTGCCGTCCGTGATCATGACGATTTGACGCATGTCCCGCTGCTGCCGCTCCAGAATGCGGCGCGCCATCCGGAGGCCTTCACGCGTATTGGTGTAGTGCGGTCCGACCCGCACCCGAGCGAGCTGCCGCAGAGGAATTTCTTCTGCGGAATCGTGGAACAAGACCACCCGCAGCGTGTCGCCAGGATATTGGTGTTTGATGAGATTCGCGAGCGCCAGGGCCACTTGTTTGGCCGGCGTGAAGCGGTCCTCGCCGTACAGGATCATGCTGTGGCTGCAGTCGAGCATGAGCACCGTGGCGCAGGCGCTCTGGTATTCGCCCTGCGCGACCATCAGATCCTGGTACTCCACGTCGATGCCTGGCCCCGCGATAGCGTCAGGTCCCATGCGTCGGACCGCGTTCAGGATCGTCGCGCTTGAGTCCAGGTTGAGGGTGTCACCGAAGGCATACGGCTTGGGGGCCCCGCTGGCCTCGACGCCGGTCGCCAGGTCACGCGTGTCGTGCCGGCCAAGGCTGCTGCGTCCGACTGACCCGAGCAGGTCCCGCAGGGCTCGGTATCCAAGAAAATCGAGTCCCTTGTCGGTGACCTCGAAGCGCATCGATTCGTCCGGTCCGTCACCATCGCCCTGTCCCTCGCGCCGGCGCCGCTCGGCGTCCAGGTCGGGGTGACGTGTGATGTAGCCTTGCTGGGCCATCTGTTCGATGAGGCGCTCCGCCAGTTGCTCAAGTTTAGACGCGCCGTCGCCGTCGGCGGCGTCACCCAGCAACTGCGAGATGGCGTCGCTCGACAGCAGCCCGCCGTTCAGGAGCGCCTCGAGCATGGCGTCGTGCAGGTCCTGCTCGGGACGCTGGTCGCTGGCGTCCGTCGGGTCATCCGCGTCACGCGCGTCACCCGCTGGACTGCCAAAACCGCTCGCAAGCAGCAATCGCGATAGTTTGGAGACGAGTTCCTCGATATCGATGTCCTCGAGGTCGTCGCCCGTGTATCGCGTGTACGTGTATTTCATTCAGTTGTAGTACTTTTTCTTGCCCTGCGGAATTCGCATGTCCGCGTCAAACAGTTGTTCCGCCGTCGGTGACGTGCGGGGCCGTTTCTGCGTGGCGTGATACTGCCAGTCGTTGCTTCGGCTGATTTTCTTCCGCGCGTACAGGCCTTCGATGATGAACTCGACTCCCGAGGCCGCGGTCGGCGCCGGGGCGGACGCGTCTACCTGGGCATGCACCGCCAGTTCGCGAAGACCCTGAATCGGCGCCGTCTGCTTGAGCAGGTCAGCTGCGGACGTCGTGTCGCCGACCTGCAGCGTACCGCCGAGATCAAACCACTCCACCACGGCGCTGGTATCAACGTCGGTGAACCAGCCATCGAACACCTGCCCGACCGCGGTTCGGATGATGTCCCGGGCCACCTGGTCCGCGCCTCGGAGTTCTCCCTCGTACTCGAGTTCGAACTTGCCGGTAATGGCCGGGAGCGCAGAATACAGGTCTGCGACACGCGCGACCGCGACCGACTCGCCGTGGGCGAGCGCGCGCCGCTCGGCATTGGACACCACGTTCTCCAGGCAACTGATCGGTAAACGTTGACTGACCCCTGAGCGCTTGTCCACCTTCGCGTGGTCGCGGGCGACAAACGCCACTTCCTCCACGAGTTCACTGATGTAGCGCGGAACCACCGTGTCTACGGTGCCCGGCGCGTCATGGCCATCGCCGTCTTCGCCGCGCGCGACCCACGACTCCTGCGCGGTGATGGCAATGCCGGCCACTCTGGTGCGAGGGTAATGGGTGCGAATTTCCGAGCCGATCCGGTCCTTCAGCGGTGTGATGATCTTGCCCCGCGCCGTGTAGTCCTCGGGGTTCGCGGTAAACGTCATCACGATGTCGAGGGGGAGTCGAATCGGGTACCCCTTGATCTGGACGTCGCCCTCCTGAAGCACATTAAAGAGGCCCACCTGGATCTTCCCGGCGAGGTCTGGCAGCTCGTTGACGGCGAAGAGGCACCGGTTGGCACGTGGCAGCAGCCCGTAGTGCATCGTCAACTCGTCGGACAGTTCGAGCCCGGCGCGAGCCGCTTTGATCGGGTCGACGTCGCCAATGATGTCCGCGATGGTCACGTCAGGGGTGGCCAGCTTTTCGATAAATCGGCGGTCCCGCGGAAGCCAGGCCACGGGGAGGGCATCACCCTCTTCAGCTACCCGGGTACGGCACGAGCGGCACAGTGGCGCGAGTGGATCATCGTTGATCTGGCACCCCGGGACCACCGGAAGCCATTCGTCTAGCAGGGCGGTCAGCCCGCGCAGAATACGGGTCTTGGCCTGGCCGCGGAGCCCGAGCAAGACGAAGTTGTGTTGCGACAACACCGCATTGGCGATTTGCGGGATGACTGAGTCTTCGTAGCCCACGATGCCGGGAAGCAATGTCTCGTTGCGGCGCAGCAGATCCATCAGGTTCTGCCGCATCTCCAGCTTGACCGAGCGATGTGGGACCGTGCCCGCGGCGACGGCAGCACGAAGTTCTCCGAGGTGTTCCGGTTGGGCCATGGTGGTCATTCTAACTTAGACGGGGGCCGTGCCCCGAACCGCACGCAGCCGCGTGTGGAAGGGGTCAGCGGGTCTCGCGGGCCAGTTGTACCGCGGTGATGTAGCGCGGCTGAATGTCGGTGGGCACGCTGCCCAATCGATCCAGCACGCGCTGCACGGCGGGACGGACCACGCCGCGCGCCTCGAGTATGCGCTCCGCGGCTCCAACATCGCCAGTGGCCTGCAGCGTCATCAATTCGGTTGTGAGCGCCGTGACGGCGCCACGAATTCGGCTGTGGTCAACCGTGAACCGACCGTCGCTGTCGACCGTGACCGCACCGGCGTCGAGAAACGAGTTGAGCTGGATGGCCACGCCCCGTCCGTGGGCTTCATTGATGCCGAACCGGATGGATCGAAACGACGACGCGAGAAACGTCGTGTACATGCTGCGCGTGAGGGACGAGTCGAGCACTCCACGATCGATGAGCTGGTGCAGTGCCCAGAGCCCGGAGATGTCTGCTTTCGCCTCTTCGATGGTGCTGTAGGTCTCGCGCAATTGTCGACGGACCGTTGTCTCGACGCCATCAACCGTGATCGTCCCGGGACCCAATCCGTGCATGAGCTCATGCATCAGAATATGGGTGAAGAAGGCATCGAACGTGACGTCGCCCTGCTCGGCGGAGGGTAGGGCAACCCGTGAAATTGGGGTCAGCACGTGCTCGAACTTGGCCTCCTGGACGTTCTTGAGCATCACCCGCTTCGACCCTTTTTCCCGAACGACGCGTTCATCGTTGGGGAGGTTGAACGCTGCTGTCTGAACGCCGCTGTTGGCCTCACCCGAGGTGAAGACCACGTTGACCACCCGAATCGGGGCCAGCGCGCCGAGGGCCGGATTCCGGAACGCCGGGTCGATCGGGAGCGTGTCCTCCAGCCCTTGCAACTGATCGCTGAATCGGGTCAGATTCCCGCTGGCGGCCGTATCGCGCACGGTGACAAACGCTTCGAAGGCCGCCTTGTAATTGAACCACTCGTCTTCGTAGACCTCGTAGGGACCGATCGTGGGCTCGATCGATGCGTCAAGTTCCATCCAGGCGACATCGCTGTCGTAGTAGTCATTGGATGCGAACGAGTCGGCCCGGTATTCGAGGTAGCGACGCAGCGTCGGCTGGGTGGTGGCGCGAGCGGCGGCGCGCAAGTGTTCGGCGGCAAGGGCGAGAGGGCCCTGATACTCCACGCTGTACGGCACGGCCGTGAACTCGCCGTCGCGCCCGCGTCGGATGGTCGTAAAGAACCCTGTCGCCTCCGCGCGCGCGGCCCCGTCGAGCCGGTCGAACCACGCGGCGACCTCGTCCCGGGTCGCGTCGGGTGGGTAGAAATTGGCGCCCGCGGGTTTGTCAGGGACTCCTGGTATAAATGACCTGTTGTCTTCGATACGCGACCACGGTCCCTTGTTGAGGAGGAAGAAATCGAGCCTGGCCTTGCCCGTTGCGTTCTGGTCGCCCAGGAGTGACAGCAGCAACGACGGGTTGCCGGCCCACAGCTGCTGCAGGAAGAGGCCGTCCATCACCCGAGCCGCATCCACGATATGGGCTAGCGCCAGCCGTTCGGAGGTGGGGAGGTCTGACAGATCGGCACCGATTTCGACCGGGGCAAACAATCGAGTCATGGTGGTTTCCTGTTGAGCCGCCGTTCTCGCGCTCGCGCTGAGGACGAGGATGCCGACGAGGAAGGCGACAGCGACATAGGAGAGACCGCGGGTCTCACCGCTGAAGGATGCTTCGCGCCTGCTCATGTCCACACTCCTCGTGCCTGTGCCGTCGACGGTGCACCCCGCGGTCAGGCGAGGTCCCCACATGATGGAACGACGCGCCGGTGCAAGGCAAGGAGCGGCCTTGCTACACTGAAGGGCCGACGTAAGAGGCCGGCTCAGCCGATTCGGGAGCCGGGCCGCGGCCCAGGTGGACGCCCAGAGCGCAACTCGGTCGCCGGCGGGTGCCCGTGTGTTGGCGGATGACTTCTCCATCGGAACTGGATACAGACAATGACGAGTGCGACAGATCTTGCGGTGATTGGCGGGGGCCCCGGTGGCTACGCAGCCGCTTTTCTCGCCGCGGACCTGGGGATGAAGGTCACCCTCATCGACGAGGCCCCGGACCCTGGCGGAGTGTGTCTCTACCGCGGGTGCATGCCGTCGAAGGCCCTCCTGCATGTGGCGAAGGTCCTCACTGAAGCCCGGGAGGCGCGGGCGTGGGGCGTAGATTTTGCGGAACCGGCGCTTGACCTCGACCGGTTGCGTGGATGGAAAGAGGGCGTGGTCGGCCGGCTCACTGGCGGGTTAGGAGAGCTGTCGACTCAGCGCGGCGTCACCTTCCTGCGGGGTCGCGCGGAGTTGCTCGGGCCCACGTCGCTCCGCGTGACGCGTACCGCTGACTCGGCCGCGCCTGACGGGAACGACGGGCCAGTGGACCTGACGTTTGCGCACGCGATTTTGGCGACGGGGTCGCGCCCGGCGGTGCCCAAGTCGCTGTCGCTCGACAGCGACCGCGTCTGGGATTCGACCCGAGCGCTGGACCTGCCGACCATTCCGGAGTCGCTGCTGGTGGTGGGCGGGGGATACATCGGGCTCGAGTTGGGGTCGGTGTACGCAGCGTTGGGTTCCGCCGTGACCGTCGTGGAGATGACGTCCGGGTTGTTGCCCGGGGCCGACCGGGACCTCGTGTCCGTCGTGGCGCGGCGACTGGGCGGGCTCTGCGAAGCGGTCATGCTCGGGACAACCGTCGTCGGGCTGGCGGAAGATGGCGACGGGGTACGGGTCACGTTGAAAGGCGACGCAGTCGAGCAGCCGGAACGCCATTTTGATCGGGTGCTGGTGGCGGTGGGACGGGTGCCCAACTCCGAGATCCCGGGGTTGGAGCACACAGCGGTCAAGCGAGACGCTCGCGGTTTTGTGCTGGTGGACGGGCAGCGCCGCACGGATGAGCCGACCCTGTTCGCGGTCGGTGACCTGGTAGGAGAGCCGATGCTGGCCCACAAGGCGAGCCACGAAGCCCGCACCGCCGTTGAGGCAATTGCGGGGCACAAAGCCGGGTTCGAGCCGGCCGCGATACCCGCCGTCGTCTTTACGGACCCTGAATTGGCGTGGTGCGGGCTGACGGAAAGTGAGGCCAAAGCACAAGGCCGGACGGTACAGGTGACCCGTTTCCCGTGGGCCGCCTCGGGCCGCGCGATGACGCTTGATCGTCCCGCCGGCGTCACGAAGTTAATCATCGACCCAGAGTCGGAGCAGATTCTTGGGGTGGGGATCGCCGGCAGCGGCGCTGGGGAGCTGATTGCCGAAGGTGTCGTGGCCATCGAAATGGGGGCGACAGCGGCCGACCTCCGGCTCTGTATCCACCCGCACCCCACGCTGTCCGAGACTGTGATGGAGTCGGCAGAGGTCTTCTTCGGCCAGAGCACGCACGTCTACCGCCCCAAGCGGGCGCCCCGCGCCTAGCCGCTCGTGGCGGCGAATGACTCGGCCTGTTCGTGGGCGTGATACGAGCTCCGCACGAGCGGCCCGGACTCGACGTGCCCAAAGCCGAGCGCCTGCGCGGCCTCCTTCAGGGCGGCGAATTCATCTGGGTGGTAGTACCGGGCCACCGGCAGGTGAGCCGGCGACGGCCGCAGATACTGGCCAATGGTGAGGATGCCGCAGTCGACCCGACGCAGGTCGGCCAGTGTCGCGAGCAGTTCGTCCCACGTCTCGCCCAGACCAACCATCAGTCCCGACTTGGTGGGTGCCTCGGGACGCGCCCGGTGCGCGCGTTCGAGCAACTGGAGTGCGCGGCGATAGTTACCGCCTGGTCGTGCCGACCGATAGAGCCGCGCCACTGTTTCGATGTTGTGGTTGAGCACGTCCGGCGCTGCGCTGAGCACGGTGTCCAGCGAGGCGGCTCGTCCCCCGAAGTCGGGAATCAGGGTTTCTATGTGGCAGGCCGGGGACAGCGCCCGGGTCGCCGTGATCGTGGCGGCGAAGGCAGAGGCCCCGCCGTCTTCAAGATCATCGCGGTCCACCGAGGTGATCACGACATACTCGAGTTCGAGGGTCCGGACCGCCTCGGCGATACGCGTCGGCTCGGTCTCATCCACCGGTCCCGGACGTCCGTGTTCGACGTTGCAGTAGGAGCAGGCTCTCGTGCACACCCCGCCCAAAATCATGAAGGTCGCGGTGCCGTGATGCCAGCATTCGCCGATGTTCGGGCAGTTGGCCTCTTCACACACCGTATGAAGGGACTGCTCGGTCATCAGGCGCTTGAGTCGCCGATATCCCTCGCTTCCCGGCGCCCGCACCTTCAGCCAACGCGGCTTTCCACCGGCGGGCCCGGCATCAGGCCGCACCCGTCGTCCGCGGAAGAACGTCGCCGGTACGCCGTCTGGCATTTGCGTGGAGCCCGGAATGGTCATGACCGGATGTTAGCGTCTCGCCCGTAGCGGGTGCAATCTGGCTGGGATAGAATGCCGCCGCAGATGATTGGTTCCGCCGTCGCACCGTTGCGCATTACCTGGTTGGGGCATGCCACGTTTGTGCTGCAGACACCGGCTGGTGTGGTCGTCGTGATCGACCCGTGGTTAACCACGAATCCCGCCTGTCCAGAGGCGTCGAAGCAGATTGACCGGGCGGATCTGGTGCTGGTCACCCACGGGCACGCTGACCATATTGGCGATCTCATTCCGGTTGCCCGGTCGACCGGCGCCGGCGTGGTGGCGATTGTCGAGTTGTGCCACTGGCTGGAAACCAAGGGCATTCGACACCTACACCCGATGAACAAGGGTGGGACGATTCGTGTGCACGGAGTGACGGTCACCATGGTGCGCGCCGACCACAGCGGCGGGTGGGCCGAGGACGATCCGACCTGGTATCTCGGGGATCCAGTCGGCTACGTGCTGGGCTTCGAGGATGGCTTGACGGTGTATGTGGCTGGGGATACGGCCCTGTTCGGTGACATGCGGTTGATCGGCGAACTGTACTCGCCGGATATCGCCATCCTGCCCATTGGCGATCGCTTCACCATGGGGCCATCTGCGGCCGCTCGAGCCTGCGAGTGGCTGGGGGTCAGGCAAGTGATACCGATGCACTACGGGACGTTCCCTCAGTTGACCGGGACTCCGGCCGCGCTTCGTGCCCTGGTGGAGCCGAAGGGGATTTCCGTGCTCGAGCTGCAGCCAGGCGAAACGAGTTCGTGACGAGACGACCAAGGGTGGGCCCTTCGGAGGCAGGAGTCGAAATTGAGCGCTGACGGATCTGAGAAGACACGATTTACGTTGACCAAGGCGCAGGAATTGCTGCCCGGCATTCGGGCGCTGACAGAAGAGGCGGTCACCGAGGCCGAGCAGCTGTCGAGCAGATTGCAGCGCCTGTCGTCGGCCGATCCCGCTCGCTCCGAGACCGTGGAGGCACTGGAGGCGGTGGTGGCCGGGTGGACCGAACAGCTGCAGGGGATGGGGCTGGTGGTGAAGGGACTGTGGCTGGTGGACTTCGACAACGGTGAGGGCTATTACTGCTGGAAGTATCCTGAATCTGCGGTTCTGCATTTCCACGGATACGATGAGGGCTTCGCCGGTCGGATGAAGATCGTCTAGACACGACCACCCTCTTGAAACGAAGCACCCACGCGGGTTATTCTTTCCGCGGCGATCAGAGTAGACGGTCTCGACCAGCGGGACAGGTTGCACTGATTCGGGTCCGACGGCCGGAGCCGTCGGCGCATCGCGAAGGCGACGAACACGGAGGAGTTTGATGGCGTACAGCATTTGTGAACCATGCGTTGGGACGAAGGACACCGCGTGCGTAGATGTGTGTCCGGTGGACTGCATCCACCCGCGGAAGGACGAAGAAGAGTTCGAAGCGGAAACGATGCTCTATATCCACCCGGAAGAGTGCATCGACTGCGGTGCCTGCGTGCCCGCATGTCCCGTCGAAGCCATTTTCGAGAACGACGAGGTTCCGGACCAGTGGGAGAGCTTCAAGGCAACCAACGCCGACTGGTTCGAAGGCAAGTAGGCGAGCGACACACCCATGGGATTGATCGACCATCGGTTCGAAGATAACTTCATCACCACCAACCTCGACAAGGTGCTCAACTGGGCACGCCAGTCGTCACTCTGGCCGATGGGCTTTGGTTTGGCCTGTTGCGCGATCGAGATGATGGCGACATCGGCGTCTCGGTTCGACATCGCGCGGTTCGGCGCCGAGGTGTTTCGCGCGTCCCCGCGTCAGGCGGACTTGATGATCGTGGCCGGCACCGTCACCAAGAAGATGGCGCCGGTCCTCAGGCGTCTCTACGACCAGATGCCCGAGCCCAAGTGGGTGATCTCGATGGGGAGCTGCTCGAACGCCGGTGGTCCATTCCCCACCTATTCGGTGCTGCAGGGCGTCGACAAGGTGGTGCCGGTCGACGTCTATGTTTCCGGATGTCCGCCTCGCCCCGAAGCGTTGCTTTACGGGTTGTTGCGGCTGCAGGACAAGATTCGTAAAGAAAACACGGTGCTTCGTAAGGAGCGTGTCGTGATGTCCGGGGCGACCGAGTCCATTCTCGTCGAAGATCGCGGGTAGCATCAGGAGAGACCTGGATAACATGGCGCAGCAGCTGGCGAAGTTTTTTCGGATGGTCTTCCTAGTCGACCTGATCAAGGGCCTGCTAGTCACGCTCAAATACACCCCACAACCGGCGTTCACGTTCCAGTACCCGGCCGAGCGCCGTCCGGTTGCACCCAGATTTCGTGGTGTGCTCAGGCTGCAGGTCGAGCCCGAAACCGGAGCGCAGACCTGCATCGTCTGCGACCAGTGCGCGAAGGCCTGCCCTGACGAGTTGATCATTTTGGGGGGACACCGCGAGCCTGGCCACAAGATCAAGGTGCTGGACTATTTCGATTTCAATCTGTCCCGGTGCAGTTTTTGTGGGTTGTGCTCTGAGGTCTGTCCAACCAAACCCGTAAAGGCGCTCATCATGAGCGAGGATTACGAGCTGGGCTCCTACGAGCGTCAGAAGCAGATTCTGCGGGTCGACGAAATGTACGACGGCGTCGAGATCGAGCAATATACCCGCTGAGGCCCCGCTGTCCTTCCTACGGCCATCCGTCTCGGACGGGTGAATTGTCTTATCGTTTTTCCTGTCCATTTCAAGCACGCCAGTGCTGTGGCCAATCGGTCGCGTACCGTGGCGTTCTACGGTGAATACGCCTTGCCCCGTTTCAGCGTTTGGGGCATAGTCGCGATGCGTGCGGACCGACCTGGCTGGACCGGGGTGGTCCTGGCGACGCGCTGCGGATTGGTTGAGCTGGAGGTGGCATGAGGTTCACGACTCGTTCTTTGGTCTTTGTCGCGGCCGCAGCGGTGGCCGCGCCGATCGTTATCGACGCCCAGTCGACGCCGGCGAGTGCCCGGAGTGAAGCGCGGATCCAACTCGGCGACCTGCTGCTGGGAGACCAGCGCTACTGGGAGGCGATTCGAGCCTACGACATGGCGAAGGCGGGGGCCACTACCGAGCAGTTGGTACGTGCGACCAGTGGCAGCCTACGGAGCGCATTGCACGTCGCGGAGTTCACGCAGTCCTTTGTTGAAGCGTTGACATTGCGCCAACTGGCGCCGAGTGACCCGGTGGCGATGTCGCTGGTAGGTGACGCGCTGTGGGCAGCGGGATTGTTCGACGAGGCAGAAGCGACCTATCGCGATGTGCTCGCGCTGGACGCGACGTCAGGGGGGGGGCGAAATGGTCTCGCCAGGAGCCTGGCCACTCGCCAAGGGCATGAGGAGGCGCTTGAGTGGGCCCAGGCTGCGCTAGAAATCGCGCCGGACGAGCCGTCATTCCACCACACGGTGGGTTCGATTTACCAGCAGATGCACCGGTTTCGTGAGGCGGCGGACGCCTACGAGAAGTATGTGGCGCTGCTGTCCGTGGCCACGAGCTCGGAGAAGGCGGACTGGGCGCGCAACGAGGTGCAGTTCCTACGGTCGTTCGGTGATCGGCCGGCGGTCCAGCTCTCCGAGCCAGGGCGAGTGCATGCCATCCCGTTCCGTCTGGAGCGCGACAAGGTCATCGTGCGCGGCCGGGTCAACGGCCACGACCCAGTGGACTTCGTCATTGACACCGGGGCGGAGCAGACGGTGTTGTCGCAACCGGTCGCTCGCGCCTTCGGCGTGGATCCGATCACCACCACCCTGAGTGCCGGGGTTGGCGCCGTTGGGTTGCGTGGGCTGCAGGCCGGCCGGATCGATTCATTGGCCATCGGTTCGTTCGAGGTGACCAGCCTGCCGGCCATCATCAAGAGTCCGCCTCTGGGCGGTCTTCCCACGCCAGAGGCAGAGGGCTTCTCGCCGTTGGCGCTGGGACTCTCAGTGACCATCGACTACGGGTCGCAGCAGTTGTTCATCGGCGAAGACCTGCCGGACGAACCGTCGGACATCACGCTGTCGCTACGGCAGCACCGGCTGCCGGTCGTGCGGGGTGTGGTCAACGACCAACACCCGCGGAGCTTTGTCGTCGATACGGGCGGCGAGGTCATTTCTATTAGTCGCGGCACGGCGAACCTGCTGCCGCCGCTGACCGTGCGGCAGGTGCCGATCAAGGTCTACGGCACATCCGGGTGGGACGACGATGCGTATCTCCGTCCTGGTACGAACCTGGCCTTCGATCAGCTGCTGTATCGCAATTACTCTGTCGTCGTCCTGAATCTCCATCGACCAAGCGCCCTGCTTGGTTTTCAGATCGGTGGCATCGTCGGCCACAGTTTTCTCAGTGACTACAGAGTCACGCTGGATTTGAACCGCAGCGTGATGAAGCTCAAGAAGATCTAGCGCCCCCGGACCTGGACCCGTCTCGGACCACCCCCGTCGCTCCGGCTAGATATCCCAGGCGCGTACATGCGCGGGGGCTGGACGTAGCCCCGTCTAATTACTAGTCACCAAGAACAGACGCAGGGTGCGCCGGAGGTCCGGCGGAAGGTCATCCTTTTGAGCGACCGCAGGAGGGACACCGTTGAGCGGTAGGTGTGGAGCTGGGCGACACAGGTCTGGCAGTCGTCGAGATGACTGGTCAACTCGGCGTGCTGCTGAGGCTGGAGCCGCTCCTCCAGGTAGTCGGCCAACAGCGCCACCACCCGCGAGCACGGGGCTCGAGTCGAGGGCGTGGGAGTCTGGCCAAACTCAGAAGTCATAGCCGATCCAGAAGTCGAACCTCGGCTTGCGGTAGTCGGCGCTTCCGCCCTGACTCGCGAAGAGGACATCTTCCCAGTCCCGGTTGAACAGCGTGCGCCATGACCAGTCGAAGTGGGCGGGAAAGCCAATGACGAACGTGGTCAGACCGATGCCGTACGCGGCCCTGGTGTCGACGAGTCGAAATCCGGAGACTGACTGCTCTGGGCCGAATGTCGGGACGGTCTGGAGCCCGACCGAACCGTCCGGCAGGACCACGCCTTCCCGAACGAATCCAGTCACCGGGGTGAAGACTTCTGTGCTTCCCGAAGACAGCTTGAACGGGGTGCCGTTCAAGCTCGCTCCACCCATATTGAAGAAGAAGGTGCCGCGAATACCCCCGAGTACGCCGATTGGGGTCAGCATCGCTTCGATCAGCGGGAACCGAAGCTCCGCGTTGACATGGCCGGCTTCGTGGCCGATGAATTCGAGATACTCGAATCCCCGCATGTCGCCGTTGCCACCAAAGAAGTGAAAGTCCGGGAAATCGCCGAAGCTGTTGAACCACCGTCCGCGGAGGGCCAGGACGCCGGTTTGCCCAATACGCTTGTAGTACCGGGCGTCCGCGTCCACTGTCTGTTTGCCGAGGAACGTCGTGCCGAGCGACGGCGCATACTGATACGCGAACCGCATGGTGTTGCCGTCAACGGGACCGAATTCACGGAACACCGTTGTTTCCTGGACGAAGCTGATCCCGAAGGGGACCTGGGCACCATCGCGAAAAAATGACGTGCCGAACTGTTGCTCTTGGAACTGCCGGGCTTGCTGCTCGAGAGCCTGATTTCGGAATTCTTCGGTCGAATGGAATAGGCCGGCGGAGAATTCCAGGCGTCTGAAGCGGTCGAAGGGATAGATGCCGAACGCCGTGCCGCCTCGCGTGCTGGAAACGGCCTGGGCGTCGTCGCGGCTGAGAAAGGCGAGCGAGGGGTCGTAGAATCCGTTGTTGCCGAAGAAGAACGATTCTTGGGAGAACCCCTGGAACCCGTATTGAAGGCGACCACTCAGGTTGAAATACGACCCGGTAATGGTCCGGAACTGCTGAATCGAGTAGGCCTGGAACTGAAAGCTCTGGTCGCCCAGCACATCCGTGAATGAGATAGCGGTGCCGCCCAAGACGTCGCCGTTGCTGGTGACGCCGAGATTGATGGGCGGCGCGCCGTCCAGGAACATTTTCTCGAATCGGCCTTTCCGCCGATTGTTGGCTGCGATGACGTTGTGCGTCAGCGGAGCCTGGAAGTCGATATTGGCGCCGGGGCCACCGAAGTCGGTGGTCGCGGCCGCGTAGAGCGGCTCTTCCCGCACGAGCGTGTGAATGCCGTAGAACCCCTTGAAGTACGTCACGAACGCGATGCGGTCCTCCTCGTCCTCGCCGCCCGGGAGGACGATGGTGGACAGGTTGCCGGTCGCCGTGTCGGTGTACTGTCGCAGTTCGCCGTTGTCGAGGTCGAGGGTCCAGATGTTGTAGATCTCCGCGTTGGCTGCCTGGGTGGGGTCGATCGGCGCCAGGGGGTCGGTCGCGGTAGACGCAAACGTCAGCGTATGGTCGTCGAGAAACTGCGCCGCCGCCTCGGTGGCCGTGCCAAAGGTCAGCTGCGTCTTCGCTTTCGTCTCAAGGTCCAGTTTGAACAGTTTGTTGTTGCCGCTGATACGTGCGACATACACAAGATACGAGCCGTCCGGCGAGAAAGTGGGCGCGTAATCGGCGAACCCGTCTTCCGTAAGGTTCGTGAGCTCCTCGGTCTCCAGATCGAGGAGATAGATATCGCCCACCGCGCCCTGCAACGCGGAGAAGGCGACCATGCGGCCGTCAGGCGAGAAGTCTGGTGACTCGGGCGCGTCCACGTCGTTCATCGGGAGGAGTTGCTCGATCTTGTGGGTCACGACGTTCTGGAGCACGAGCGACCGAAATTTACCCTTGCGTACGAAGTAGGCGAGGCGATCGTCGACGGGCGACCATGACAACCACGGCACTTGGTTGAACCGGGCGAGGGGCAGGCCGAACGACTCGAATCCGAGGTCCTGGTTGAATCCGTCGGTCAGGTTTCTGACCACCTCACCGTCGGTAGCCGACAGCAGCACGAGGTCGATTTCGCCGTCCTTCCGATTTTGTGCGAAGGCTGCAATCAGATCACCCGACGGTGATGATTCGATCGAGACGGTTGCGGCGTACTGGGTTTGCAGCGGATCTGGTGCGAGGTCGCGGCCGTAATCGTCGGGGCGTTCTTTGTCGCGAAACTCCTGGAAACGTTCTCGGATGTAGTCCTCGAATTCGTCGTCAAACTCCTCGGCCGGGATGTCGAATGCGTCGTCGTAGACGTCACCGCCGCCGCCAATCGCGGTTTTTCGCAACGAGAAGAGATACTGGCGCACGCCCTCTTTGCCCCACCGTTCTTCTATGAACTCGAAGGCGGCGTGGCCGAGGTTGTAGACCACCCGGAGGCTGCTGAAGTTGCCATACCCGTTGAACTCGCTCATTCTGGGGAGAATGTCGGCCAGGGCGGCATCGCGGACCTGCATCAAATCCATCGGGCGCCAGATGCCGGCCATGTAATCGGCCAGCCCCTCGTCGACCCAGAGCGGGATGCCCTGCCGGATGGCCGAGCGCGGGACGATATCGAACGCGAACTGGTGCGTCAGTTCGTGCGTAATCAGGCGGTAGAGCTGATCCGGCGGTTCGTCGATAGGCAGCAGGATACGCCGACGGAACGGCTCGGCGAACGCGCCGACGCCGGAGGAGACCGCCCCTGGAATGACGTTCTGCTGCTCGAATTCGCTGTGCGTCTTGAAGACGACCAATGGCACCAGGGTGGCCAGGTCATGCGTCAGGTCGGCGCTCACCTGCGCGTAGGCGCTTTCGGCGTACGACGCGATTCGTTCCAGGTGCTGCTCAAGTTCGGGGTAGTAGAAAATCTCGAAATGCTCCGTCTCGTAGATGTGCCAGTCGAAGTCGTCGTACTTGACTCGGTTCTTCCCGTAGTACGTATTAAACCCGCCCTGGGCCCAGGACTCGGCCGTCCAACCTAGCGCCAGCAGACTTGTCAGACAGATGACAGCCCAGCGGCCGTGGGCAGTGCGCCCGCGGTGAGTAGGACTCATGATGCACCTCGTGAGGGAGCCAGCGGCGTGTCTGAGTGGGCTGGCGGAGACTGGAGCCATCTTACTGTAGCTATGACGGGCCTAGCAATGATGTGGATCCCGCCGGCTAGGCCCTGAGGGTAGGAGCAAGAGGCGTGCCCGTCTGGTGTCAGATCGGCTGGCGGATTTCCTGGGCCTCGATGCGCACTGGAGGCTCGGCGGAGTTCCCGGCCTGCCACCAGCGAGGAAACCGCCCGCGGACGAGCGGGGGGCTCGCCCCACGTGCACAGCGGTCTCTCAATCACGGGCCACACGGCCGGCGCGGTGTCCACATCCGGCGAAGTATGCCCCCGTTAGGAGACACCATTGGTAGCCCCCGGTTGCCGGGAGAATAGACGCGAACGAGGCCCACCGGCCCGATATACTTGGACCGCTGGAATAATTCAGGCCCGGTTCGTGTTCATGGTCATAGCGGCCGGGGCCTACTGACAATGTTGCAACACATGCGCCTAGCCAGCGACTCAGCGGATGGGGCCATGGCGGATCTCCGCGCCATGTAGGAGACCAGGCTCTCGACCACATCGACAGCCTGTATGGGGCCGCCATGCGCCTGACGCGCAACCCCGCCGACGCCGAAGATCTGGTGCAGGACACCTATGTCAAAGCGGTCCGGTTCGAAGACCAGTTCAAACAGGGGACGTATCTGAAGGCGTGGCTACACACGATTCTGCACAATACGTTTCTCAATCAGCGACGCCGGGCCACCCGTGATCCCGTCGACGTCGACAGCGAGCAAGTGGACAACGCACCGGCGCGGGTGACGGACGGGCCGTCGCCCGAGGAGCTGTTGATGCGGGGCGCACTGGGAGCGGATCTGCAGGCGGCCATCGACGCGCTGCCAGACGCGTTCCGGCAGGCGGTCTGGCAGCGCGACGTCGAGGAGTTCTCCTACAAGGAGATCGCCGGAATTTTGCACGTCGCGGCCGGTACCGTGATGTCGCGTATTTCCCGGGGGCGTCGGATGCTGTATCGGCATCTTACTGAACAGCCGCCTGGTGGACCCGGACTCCGAATCGTGGGTCGTGAGGCCTCGCGTCTGGACTGAGCAATGACCATCTGTCAAGAGATCGACTCGTTAATGACCCCCTACGTGGACGGCGAGGTGGACCTCGCGGTCAAGCAGGCGGTCGAGGACCATCTCGGCGATTGTGAGCCGTGTCGGGCGCGGGCGCAGACGGAGGAGGCCGCGCGTCGCCTGGTGCAGGCCCGTGCGTCGACGTTGTCTGCCAGCGCGCCGGCGTCCTTGCGTGCGCGATGCGTCGGAGCCGTGCCCACGCGCGATGCCGCGCCGCGACCGGCGTCACAGGGGTCGCGAACGCGGCGATGGCTTCCGCTGTCGATGGCGGCGACGTTGTTGCTGGCGGTGGGTGGTGTGTTCATGGTCGGCCAGCAGGAGCGTCTGGAGGCGGCATTTGCCGCCCAGTTGGCGATCGACCATGAGTAGTGTTTTACCGAATTTTGGACCGGTCATCCCCCGCTTGATGCCGCGGCGGCGGAAGACTACCTGGCGACGGTGCACGGTGTTGATGTGGTGGTGCCGGTCGGCGACGACCAGGCGCAAGTGGAACTGGTGGACGCGAGAAGTTGCGAGTACGACGGCGGCCGGATGGCGCATCTGCTGTACGAGGTTGAGGAACGACAGGTGTCGCTGTTCGTAGTGCCAGACGGGTCGCGTGCCGAGCGCTCGCTTGAGGTTGTAGGGCACCAGGCGCGTCTCTGGTCCGCCGCCGACGTGGGGTACGTCCTGGTCGGGGATGCGGGGGACGCCGCCGTCATGGACAAGGTCGCCGCGTATATGCGAGCCTATGGGAGATAACCTGTTGGTGCCCAACAATGAGAGGAATGATCACACCATGACGCTTCGCTGGATGGTTGCAGGCGTGGCGGCCTTCGGACTGGCCCTACTCACGTTGCCGGCCGAGCTGACGCACACCCATGCCCACACGGCTGAGACCGCGGGAGCGGTCGCGGGCTCGATGGCGCCAGCGTGCGATGTCGACGCACGACCGGCCGACTTCGACTTCACGTTGCAAGATATGAACGGCGAAGATGTGTCGTTCAGCGAACTGAAGGGCAAGGTTGTGCTCTTGAACTTCTGGGCGACCTGGTGCGGCCCATGCAAAATTGAAATGCCGTGGTTCGTCGAGTTTGCCGACGAGTACGAGGATCAGGGCTTGGTGGTTCTTGGAGTGTCGATCGACGATACGCCGGACAAAATCCAGGAATTTGCGGCGCAGTACGATGTCGATTACCCGATGCTGGTCGGCTTGGAGCGAGAGGATTTCATGGAGTCCTACGGTCCAATTTGGGGGGTGCCGATGACGTTCTTCATCGACCGAGACGGCGCGCTGTGTCGGACGCATGCCGGGATCGCCGCGCGGGAAGAGTTCGAGAAGGACATCACGGATCTGCTGTAGCGGTGACTTGGCGCTCGTGATGCGTTCCTCTGGAAACACGCCGACCCGGAAGGGTCGGCGTTGTCGTGTACGGGCGTGCGGATGCCCCTGGGGGAGCACCTCGCCAGTGTACGGCTGTAGTATGATTGGCCGCGCGAGGGGTGTTACACATGCTTAAAGGGTTCGTCCACGCTGACTTGCCATGCGGGTGCCGTCTCGCGTTTCGCGAAGGGGTGGCGGGCAGTCCGGTGACGGTGCTCGTCGACCGCAAGTCGCCGGGGTGTCGGCTATCTCTGCATGTCGAGGGGTTACCTATTTACGACTATCGCGAGGCGCTCAGGCCCTCCACGCGTGTCAGTCCGATCGAAGAAGAAGGTTACGAAGAAGAGGGTTAGTGCACCGCGCTAGCTCGTGAGCGTCAGGTCGAACGTCGTACTCTCTCCCGCCTCGATGGCCACCTCAACTCCGGCCGCCGCAATCTCCTGAAACACCGCTGCTCCGAAGAGATCCCCTTCGTAGATTCCTGGCACCACGGACACGAGGTAGGCGCCCGCCGGTAGGCCGGTCATCGTATAGCGACCCGAGGCGTCTGGATACGTCAGGTGGACGTGTCGGCTGCGGGGCTGTCACAGCGCGGGATTGACGGGCAGCGCGACAACGGCCGGGTAGGTAGCCACGCGGCCCCGTTGGTCATGGACGGTGCCGGTCAGACGGGTGACCCGGTCTGTGACGACCAGGCGAATCCCTTCCCGCGTCTCGCCCGACCGCAGATCGAACGCGATGTCGATGCCGTTGCGCTCTTCGTAGACCGCCGACTCCAACGACCAGGGGGACGGTAGCTCGTTCAGCCGGATGACCCGCTGCCCGTCCGGCGTCTCGAGCATGAAGCGGTCGTTCTCGTCTACCTGACTCTGCGCCAGTTCTGAGCCGATCGTGCCGTCGGCGACCGGCGCGCTCACCCAGAGGCCGCGTAGGTCTGGGGCGGGCGTGGTGGCTCCGACTACGGTCTCGACCACCCCTGAGAGACGCGCGCCTGGGCTGAGGAGAAGCGCGACACCCTCTACGTCGGTGCTCTGAACCTCGAGCAGACGCGAGCCAAAGACAGCCGCGCCAGTGCCGCGGGTCCGTAGGCCAGACCGCCGTCGATAACTTCGTCCGACGCTGGTATGGGCGCTGGCCCGCAGGTTGTACCGCCCGGGGGGGACGTTCGAAAACTCGAAGACGCCGTCTGGCCGGACCACGGCCGGCCTCGCGATGCCCAGCCCCAACCCGCCGTCTGACGCGGGGCTCATGATCACGGAGCCAGTGGCCAGCCTGGCCTCGTCGGGGTGCACCAGTTGACCCCGTACGCTCACCCGGGAGGCGCCAACCAGTGGGAAGTCGACATTGGTTCGGGTTCCGCCGGTCGACAGTTCGACGCGCTCGGCCGGACCTGGCGTCGACACGCCAGGGAACAAGGTTGGTACCATCTGTATGCGGCCGGTCGCATCTTCTGTGCCCAGGTCGTCGGGATCGAGCGCGGCTATGTAGTAGCGACCGGGAGCCAGCCCCTCGATGCGGTACTCGCAACGTGCGTTGCCCTCAGTGCGTCCCATCGGCAACAGGATCCGGCGGTCACCGTCGAGCTGCGGCCGAAGCGCTTCGACCTCCGCGAACGCCAGCGGTTGTCCGGTCTCGGTGGTGATGCGACCCATGATGGCGCCGGCCGGCGTCAGTGCGATATCGGCGTTCGACCGTGTCTCGCCGGCCGCAAGGTCGATAGAGGCTGGGACTTCCAGCGGGTGTCGCTGACCGTACTGCCGGCCCACGTAGCCAATCGCGGTCGCATGCAGGGAGTAAGCAGCCGCCGAGAGCTCGTCCAGTCGGAACTCACCCGCGGCATTCGTGGTGACGATCTGTTGTTCTCGACTTGCGAGATCGCGGAGGACAAGGACGCCGTCGGCGATCGGTTCGCCGTTTGATGCGTCAATCAGCTGTCCTGCGACCGATCCGGTTGCTGTTTGGCCCGGTCGCGCGTGCGCCGAGGAGACGGCGAACAGCGTGCAGAGGCCAAGGAGGCAACCGAGGAGGGTTGCCCGTACCACAGGGTCGTGCCCGGAACGTCTCATGCGGTCTATGATAGCAATCGGGCCGTGTGTCGTGTCACGGCGTGTGAGCGGAGAGCCGAGGAACATTGCCATGTCCAAGCTGTCGTCTGAGTTCGACGTGGTCTGTCCGTGTTGCGGCACGACACAGACGGTCGACCCGCATCTGAAACGCGTCGTCGCGCATCTTGAGCCGCAGCGCGAAGACAAGCCGCAACTTGACCACGCCCAGCAGATCCTGGCTGACGAGGCGGCGCGGCGTGAAGCCTTGTTTCAGCAGTCGGTGAGCGACAACCAGACGCGTGGCGATGAGTTGTCCAAACGGTTCGATGAGGCACTCGAGCAAGCGCGGCACGAGCCAATTACCAGGCCCGAACGAGAATTCGACCTAGACTAACGGTTTCCGGACGAGGCGTCCGTCTGGCGGCGTTGCGGCCTCGGTCACAGCCTGCCCGGCTGCTCCCTCGTTGCGCCTTGCCAGACGAACGCCTCGTCCGGAAACCCTGCTTGCGCTTTAGCCTCTGTTGCGGCGGTTTTCGCCGCGTCCGATGATCCGGCGGAATGGGGCCGGCAGCTCGCTCCACCCGTTTTCCCCCGCGAAGAACCTCGGCTTGTCGCCAGGGAATCTGTCGACGAATGCGCGATACCGGCGTCGCCATTGGGTCACCCGGTGGTGTGGCGTCCGGATAGGTCGGTGCGGATAGTCGAGCAGCATGCGCTCCACTTTCCAGACGTTGCGTTCCGACAGGCGCCAGTCGTATCGCGTGAGTGTCCGTAGATCGACGACTGCGTACCCGGTCAGGCGACCGGTGGCGTCGACGTACGGTTCGACGTAGCTCAGCGCCAGGGCGCGTATCGTTTTGTAGACCGCCTTGCGTCCGTGAAGTCCGGGGTCACGCGACCGAGCCACGGCACCCCATCGGCCTCGCTGCTTATACACGAACAGGACGTGGTCGAGCTGGTCGACAGACTCGAAGCTGAGCACCAGGGGGGGAAATCCGTGCTGCTCCATGACGGTCGCCGCCAGGAGCACCGCTTCGAGACAGTGGGCTGTCTGGTGACGTACGACGCCCCGAAAACTCCGGAGCGTGAGGGGGCCGTCGGCCGCATTGTAGGAGAGCGCGTTGAGGTAGCGCTGGACTGCGCGAGGGGTGCGCAACCGGCTGACCAATCGGCGCTCGTGTGGCGTGAACGCCGGAGTGGGCGGGGGCGCTGCCTGGCGGTGGTGCATCCGCTCGTTGCCTGCGGGTGGCTGCGATACACTCACCGTCATGTCGTCATCACCCCTTCCGGCGGGAGCGGACAGCGGAGCCGCTGCCTCTCGCATCTTGGTCGGGACCTCCGGCTACAACTACGCCGAATGGAAGGGGAGTTTCTATCCGGAGAAGCTGCCCGCCAAGAAGATGCTCCCGTTCTACGCGGAACGGCTGTCCACCGTCGAGATCAACTACACCTTTTATCGCATGCCGACGGACCGTCTGCTGGCCGGCTGGTCGGAGGTCACGCCTGACCACTTCCGTTTCACGCTCAAAGCACCGAGACGCATCACGCATCTGGCCCGGTTGCGAAGGTGCGAGGAGACGGTCACGGCGTTTTGTGACGCAGCCCAGACGTTGGGGCCAAAACTGGGCGTGTTGTTGTTTCAGCTGCCACCGTCTTTCAAGAAAGACCTGGCGGTGCTCGACGGATTTTTGGACATGCTGCCACCGGGCGTCCGCGCCGCGTTCGAGTTCCGTCACGATTCCTGGCATGACCCGGACGTGTTCGACAGGCTTCGAGCCCGCCGGCTGGCGCTCTGCGTTGCGGACAGCGAGCGCTTGACCACGCCCGTCGAGGCGACTGCCCCGTACGGCTACTTCCGGCTGCGCGACCAAGGCTACGAGCGTGACGATATCGCCCGGTGGGCGGACACCATTGCGACCGCGTGCGCGAGTTGCGACGAGGTCTTCGTGTACTTCAAGCATGAAGACGAGGGAAGGGGCCAGACTTTGCGCGACTACTGCTGGATACACTCCCGCTGTCGGTCCGCTGAGGGCATGACTGGGGCGTTGGCCAGCGGGGTCCCGTGTTCCCGCGCGAACGCGACGATCCGCCGTTCGGCCCAATAGCCGTCGAAACCGGCGGCGGCCCCCTCGTAGTAGCCGCAGTGTCCCCCATAACGTGTGACCTGGACGGTCACGTGCGGGTTGACTGCCACACTTGGGTCGTCGAATTGCTCCGGCGGCACGAAGGGGTCGTCCTCGGCGCTGACGATCAGAGTCGGAATCTGCACCCGGTCGATGACTCGGAGGCTGCTCGCGCGATAGTAGTAGTCGTCGGCGTCCTGGAAGCCGTGGTGTGGCGCCGTGAACCGCTCGTCGAATTCCCGCACGGTCCGCACGGTGTCGAGCGGGCCCAGGTCGAAACGACCGGGCCACGCCTGATCTTTTCGTCGCATCCGCGCCTTGAGGTTGCGCACGAAATTCCATTCGTAGATGAGATTGGATCGGCGTTCGAGCGCCTCGACGCACAGGCCCAGATCCATCGTGGGTGAGATCGCCACGATGGCCCGTACCTCAGGCGGCGTGTCCGCGCCGTAGTCGCCTGCCAGCCGGAGCGCGACATTCCCGCCCAGGGAATACCCGGCGACGCTGATCGCGGGGAGCCGGTCAAGCTGGATCAACTCCGCAATGACCGCACGCGGGTCGTCTGACAGTCCAGAGTGATACAGCCCAGCCGACAGGGCTTCCGTTCCACCACAATTGCGCTGGTTGAGCATGACCGCGTTGAATCCGGCGCGATACGCCTTGTCGGCCATGCCCTTCATGTAGTGTGCCTGACTCGACCCCTCGAGCCCGTGGAGACCGATCAGGGTTCCGTGTGCTCGCGGCTGTGCCTGCCAGTAGCAATGGGCGAGCACACGGGCATCCGACGCCACATCGAAGTAGCGTGGGACGGGCGGCGGCAACTGCGTAAAGTGGCGTTGGCGTCCCCACGTAAAGAGGGTCATCCAATGGCCATGTCGTAGGCGTGGGTGAGGCGTGTAGTCGGAAATGCTCACGAGATGTCCGAAAGAAGGTAGTGGGGGCGATCCACAAGCGGAGCGTGACCGCCCGCGTCGTCGAAAGAGTTTACCGCACGGGTCCGTAGATGGCGGGCAGCGAGACGCCCCGCATGCGCAGGTAGACGCTCAGCTGACCCCGATGATGAATCAAGTGATTCAAGACGAGCACTCGGAACACGGAAATACGGGGGAGTGCGAAGACCAGCCCGCCGTCCCGCTCCAGCAGCCAATCAGCCGTGAGATCCGGGTCGAGCCGACCCGCCAGTGCGGCGCGCCCGGCGGCCGCGTGCGTATCGAATCGAGAGAGGAGGTCGGTCATCCCGCCCGTAGACGCCGGTTCTGCGTCGGTCCCCGCCAGGTCGTGGCGATCGGAGGTCATGACCACGGCCGTCCAGGCAGGAATGTCGGCCAGATGTGCGAGGAGTTCCCCAAGCGTGCGCGCCTGTGTTTCAGGACGCCAGGTCAGCTCCGCCTCCGGGACCGTGGCCATCATCGCGCGGGTGACTCCGATCTCGCGGTCGTACTCGGGTAACAGGATATCGATGAGGGGCATGAGGCTGGGGCGTGCGCGTCTGCGCATCTTATCTGGAACGTGATGATCCGTGGACCTCCGGGCGGTCATCATCGCCGTCAGGCTGGATTAGTGTCGGCGAAATCCGAGACAATGCCCGGATGCGCTTGCGGGAGTTGAACGTCGGATGTTTTGGCGGCGGCACCGGGTTGCCCAGTCTCATTGGCGGGCTCAAGGACAATCCGTGGCTTCGGGTGCACGCCGTCGTCACCATGTTCGACAGCGGCGGAAGTTCTGGCGCGCTACGCGACCAACTCGGTGTGTTGCCCCCAGGCGACGTGCTCAGGTGCGCCCTGGCTCTCGCGCGCAACGAAGCGGAGGCCCGCCGCATCCTGCTGACTCGCCTCTCAGGCTTCGAGCACGACAAGCTCGGTGGCCACACTGGCGGCAACCTGCTGTTGTCGATGATGGAGCAGTACAGCGGCGATTTTCTCGCCGCTGTCGACGGACTCCGTACGCTGCTGGATTGTGTCGGGCGAGTGTGGCCGATCAGTGTCGAACAGGCCACTGTCTGCGCCGCTTACGAAGATGGCTCGACCACTCGCGGAGAGGTGGAGGTGGACCAGGAGCAGAGCCAGGGGCGCCGGGTCAGTCGCATCTGGCTGGAACCGGAGGTGAGTATTCACCCTGCCGCAGCCGAGGCGATCCCGACGTTCGACGCGCTCGTCATCGGGCCGGGGAGCTTCTACACCAGTCTCGTGCCTATCTTTCTTCCCACCGGGGTACGCGAGGCCGTGGCCGCCGTGAACGGTCCCATTATCCTGGTGACCAACCTGCTGACCGAGGGACGAGGGATGCAGGGATTTACCGCCGCCACCGCCGTCTTGCGGATCAGCGAGGCCATCGGCCGCCGGGTGGACGTGGTCATCGTCAACACCGGTCAGCCGGGGCAGGATGCACTGGCGAGTTACGCGAAGGAGCACAAGGAGCCACTACCCCTCGGCAATGTGCCCGACGGATGTGAGGTCATCAGCGGTGAGTTCTGGCCACGCGGCTTCGCCCGACACGCCCGACGTCGACTGGCGTATGCGGTGTGGAGCGTGCTGGCCCAACGGTTGTTGGCGTAACCGACACGTTGCCGCGGTGCGTGGCGGCGGCGCGCCCTAGCCGCGGATCGATTTCCGTTTTTTTGCACGTGCCGCGCGTGGCGCCAGTGATTCGGATGCGTTCTCGCGGTCCGCTATTTTCGCGGCGGCTTTGGCCACGACGTCACGCAACTTCTTGTTGGGAACGCCGCCGGTGCCCGGCCTCCCCGTGACCCATGTGTCCAGCAGTTCGGCGGCAAGGATATCGTCGAAGTCGGCCTCACTCTTGACCGAGAGGGGCGCGAACGTGGTGATGTCAAGCGGACCGGACCAGTGGTCTCTATGCTTGATCAGCAGCCAGCTGCGCCCTTTCTGGGACGCGGCGGTGCCGGGCCGGTCCCGCGTGCGGACCAGGACCCACGAGCCCTTGAGCTTGTAGCCGTCGAGCGTGAACTCGAGGTCGCCCGTGTCGAGCGCGGCGTCGATGTCCTGCACCTCGGGCTGCCAGGTGCCGTAGTCCCACAGCATGACCACACCTGCTCCGTAGCCCTCCGAAATGCCCCCCTCAAACTCGCCGTAATCGTACGGGTGGTCCTCGGTCCGTACCGCCATGTGCTTGTCGCGTGGGTCGAGCGACGGCCCTTTCGGGACCGCCCAGGACAGCAGCACCCCGTCGTGTTCGAGACGCAGGTCGTAGTGCAGCCGGCTCGCGAGGTGTTTTTGGACGCAGAAGTAGAGGGGCTTCGGCGTGCCGGTTTTCCGCGCGCGTCGCGTGCGATCGCCGGAGGGCTCTGGAGTCTTCGCGAAGTCGCGCTTGCGACGATAGTCGTCAAGAGGCATGCGTTCTTTGAGTGTAAGCTGTCTGCCATGTCACACGCACCCGATGATGCCGGGTCTGACGCGGTTTCGTTGTCTGGGCATCCGCGCGGTCTGTCGACGCTGTTCTTCACGGAGATGTGGGAACGGTTCAGCTACTACGGCATGCGGGCCCTGCTCGTGCTGTTCATGACCGATCTGGTGGCGAACGGCGGTTTGGGTATGACCGACGTCACCGCGACGGCGATCTACGGGCTGTATACCTTTGCCGTGTATGCGGTCGCACTGCCGGGAGGGTGGATCGCCGATCGGTTGACCGGCCAGCGTCAGGCCGTGCTCATCGGCGGGGTCATCATTGCCGTGGGTCACTTGACCCTCGCGATTCCTACGCTGTCCGCGTTCTATCTGGGCCTGGTGCTGATCGTGCTTGGCACCGGTCTGCTCAAGCCGAACGTGAGCGCGATCGTGGCCGACCTCTATCCCGAGGGTGGTGCGCGACGAGACGCCGGCTTTTCCATCTTCTATATGGGCATCAACGTCGGTGGACTGGCCGGTCCGCTGGTCTGCGGAACGCTCGGGGAGCGCGTCAATTGGCATCTCGGGTTTAGCGCCGCCGGTTTCGGGATGATCTTGGGGGTTGTGCAGTATGTGTGGGGATGGCGGCACATGGGAGACGCCGGCCTGCTGCGGAACCGGGACAGCGGTGACCGCGGGCGGGCTCTGCGCAGTTTCTGGTGGGGGCTCGGCCTGGTCGTCGCACTGGTTCTGGCCACGACCTGGCTGCAAACCGCTGGCATGTGGGCCTTCTCGATTCTCGACGTGGCGCAGGCTACGGGCGCCATCATTGCGGGCCTCGTCGTGGTGTACTTCGTCTACATTTTCATGTTCGGTCGATTGACCCTAGAGGAGCGTGGGCGGGTCGCGGTGATCCCCGTGCTCTTCGTTGCGGCCGCCGTGTTCTGGTCTGGGTTCGAGCAGGCGGGATCGTCGATGAATCTGTTCGCGGATCGACTGACAGACCGGAGCGTGTTGGGATTTGAGGTCCCGACGACCTGGCTGCAGTCGGTCAATCCGCTTTTCATCATCCTGCTGGCGCCGGTCGTCGGATCGCTGTGGGTACGACTTGGTTCGAAGAACCCGTCGATTTCGGCGAAATTCACGTACGGTTTGCTGCTGCTAGGACTCGGATTCCTGGTGCTGGCCTGGGGCGCTACGTTCGCGACGGACGGAACTCGCGTGAGCCCCATGTGGTTGGTCGTGACGTACTTCTTTCATACCGTTGGAGAGCTGTGCCTGAGCCCGGTAGGCCTCAGCAGTATCACCAAGCTGTCGCCGAAACGGCTGGTCGGTCAGATGATGGGCATCTGGTTCATGGCCGCCGCACTCGGTAACTTGTTGGCGGGGTTGGTGGCGGGCCTGATCGAGAGCCTGGCCGTTCCGCAGCTGTTCGGGGCCGTCGGGTTGATCGTGATCGGCGGCGGGGTCGTCATGATGCTGGCGAGCGGCTCAGTACGTCGCTTGGCCGGTGACGTCCGTTGAGACCGATGTCGGACGACGGTCGCCCCCCTATCAGGTCAACAGTCACGGTCTGGTCATCGTGAGAGTCGCCACGCCAACCCTGGCGGCCGGGGCGGTGGCGACCCCTGCTGCGGAGACATCGTGAGCGCGACCCACGCGGCTTCCCGGTCGCAGGCAATCAAGCGTGTCACGCTCGTCGCGACCTACGAACTGGGGCGCCAGCCCTTCGGCTTGGCCTCGCCCGCCGCGTGGCTGCAGGAGGCCGGCTTCCGGGTCACGATGGTCGATCTGTCCCGCGAGCCATTTGAGCCGGAGGCGTTCAACGCCGATCTGGTCGCGTTTCATCTGCCTATGCACACGGCGACGCGTCTGGCGGTCCCGGTCATCCGGCGGGTGCGCGCCCTCGTGCCAGCGGCCCGTTTGTGTTGCTACGGTCTCTACGCACTGCCCAACGAGCGGATGCTGCGTGACCTGGGTGTCGAAGACGTGCTCGGTGGCGAGTTCGAGCAGGCCTTGCTGGATGTGGCGAGTGGCCGTGAGTCCGAGGCCGGCTCGGGGCCGTTGCCGCGTTTGGATTTTCGCGTGCCACTGCGCGCCGGCTTGCCGCCACTCGCGCGCTATGCGACGTTGCAGACCCCGACCGGCAGGCGACTGGTGGGTTACACGGAAGCCAGTCGTGGGTGCAAGCATCTTTGCCGGCACTGCCCGATAGTGCCGGTCTACGGCGGTCGATTTCGAGCGATTCCCCGCGACGTCGTAATCGCCGACATTCGGTCGCAGGTCGAGTCTGGGGCCCGCCATATCACGTTCGGTGACCCTGACTTCTTCAACGGTATCGGCCATGCGGTTTCCATCGTGGAGAGCGTGGCTGAGCGATTTCCTGGTCTGACCTATGACGTCACCATCAAGGTCGAGCATCTCCGGGCACACCGGCGCCATCTGACGCTCTTGCGAGACACCGGCTGTCAATTCGTCGTGACGGCTGTCGAGTCGGTCGATGATGCGGTACTCGCGAAATTGGTCAAGGGACACACCCGGGCCGAGTTTGAGACGGTCGTCGAGGAATGCAGAGACCTTGGGTTGCCGCTCGCACCGACGTTTATTCCCTTCACGCCGTGGGCAACGACGAGCGGGTATCTTGAGTTGTTGCGCACGATCGACGCGCTCCAGCTTGTCGAGCAGGTGGCGCCGATCCAGTTGACCCTCCGCCTGCTGATTCAAGAGGGTTCGCGTCTGCTCGACCTCGAGGGTCCCGCGCTGAATGCGAGACTGGGGTCTTTCGACGAGCGGCTCCTGGTGTACCCGTGGACGCATGCGGACCCGGACGTCGACCGATTGCAGCAAGAGGCGGCGGCGGTGGTGGGGCGCGGCCTCACGGCATCGCGGTCCGAGCTGTTCGACGAGCTGCTGGCGTTGACGGCGGGCCGCCTCGGGGTACCCCCTCCACGCCGAATCTCCAGCCGACTGGACCGGGCGGCGGTGCCGTACTTGAACGAGCCGTGGTACTGCTGAGCGGAGCCATCCCCCGAGCAGGTGGCTCTGGTGTGAACACGCAGGAATTCAGGCACTGGCCCACGGCGTGGGCCTCGGATGAGGGTGAGCTGTGCCTCGCGCGCTGTTGATCGCGGCGACGACCGGGTATCAAACCCGTGCGTTCGGCGAGGCGGCTAAGGGCCTGGGCATCGAGTTGGTATTGGCCACCGACCGCTGTGACCAACTCGACGACCCGTGGCGAGACGACGCGGTGCCGGTTCGTTTCCACGATGAGGCCCGGTCCTTGGTCGCGGTCGAGACGCGGGCGCAGCGGCAGCCGATTGATGGGGTATTGGGCGTGGGGGAACGTCCCGCGCTGTTGGCGGCGTTGGCCGCCGTCAGACTTGGCGTCGCGGGGCACCCTCCAGCGGCTGTTCGGGTCTGTGGGTCGAAGCTCCAGACGCGTCACCGGCTGAAGGCGGCCGGTTTGCCCTCTCCCTCGTTTTGCGAGTTGCCGGGTCACACGGAATTGGACGGGTTGCTCGACGAGATTCGATTCCCGTGCGTGGTGAAGCCGCTCGCGCTGTCTGGCAGCCGCGGTGTGATTCGCGCCGATGATCCGATGCAGCTACAGGCGGCGGTGTCTCGAGTGAGACGGTTGCTGGCACGTGGCGACATTCGCGAGCGTCGCGAGCCGTCGGACACACTGCTGTTGGTGGAGTCGTTCATCCCAGGCCGCGAGTACGCACTCGAGGGCGTGATGGAAGACGGTGCGCTCCGGGTGCTCGCTCTCTTCGACAAGCCGGATCCCCTGGATGGGCCGTTCTTCGAGGAGACGATCTACGTGACGCCGTCGGCTGAGACAGACACCCGACAACACCGAATCATTGAAGCGGTGACGGAGGCGGCAGTCGTGCTCGGACTACACCATGGGCCAGTGCACGCTGAGTGTCGGGTCAACGAGTGCGGGGTCTTTGTGCTCGAAATCGCCGCTCGCCCCATCGGTGGGCTGTGCGCGCGAGCGTTGACGTTCCGCAGGCCCGGCGACCCGAGCGCGTCACTCGAAACACTCCTCCTGCGTCATGTGGTGGGCGAGTCGATTCTAGAGTATCGTCTCGTCTCCGGGGCATCCGCGGTGATGATGATCCCTATCCCTCGCGCCGGGACCTATCGACGGGTGGACGGCGTGTCGACCGCACGCGGCGTGGCTGGGGTCGTGGATGTGGTCATAACCGCGAAGCCGGATCAGCGATTGGAATCATTGCCGGAGGGGGCGAGCTATCTCGGCTTCATCTTCACGCGCGCCGACGAACCAGCTGACGCGGTGCGCGCGTTGCGACACGCGCACGATCAACTGCATGTCGTCATCGACCCCTTCATCCCGCTGGTGTGACCGACGAAGCCACGCAGCCCTGGAAAACCTAGGCTTTGCCTTGTTCGGGGACGAAGTCCGGCGGGAGGGCTGACCCTTCGCCGAAGAAAAAATCTTCCATGTGTTTCGCCACGAGGTCCTGGGCCTCCTTCTGCCAAGGCATCAGGCGATACTCATTGAGAATCATCTTCATGCGCTCTTCCCAGAGCTTCCAGGCCTCAACGGAGACGTTCTCGAAAATGCGCTGGCCCAGTTCGCCCGGCCAGGTTGGCGCGTCCAGGCCCGGGAGCTCTTTTTGGAATTTCACGCACTGCACTGTGCGGGGTGTTGTCGGTTCGCTCATGATGATTGGTTGGTGTGTGCTGAATTTGTCGAATCGTAACATGCGATGGGACGTGCGGTGAGAGAGGAACCGATAGTGGGCACCCGGCGCGTGGTCGCAACGGCCGGCGTGCTCGGGGGGACTTTCCTGGCCGCGATCGAAACGACGGTGGTGGCGGCGGCCATGCCGACCGTCGCTGACCAGCTTGGCGGACTCTCACTCTATAGCTGGGTGTTTTCTGCGTATCTGCTGGCGTCCACCGTGTCGATTCCCCTGTGGGGGAAGCTCTCCGATCTGTATGGGCGACGTCGGTTCTATCTCTGGAGTGTCGGCCTGTTTCTCGTGGGGTCAGCCCTGTCCGGGGCGGCGCAGACCATGCCGCAGCTCATCCTGTTTCGGGCTCTACAGGGGTTCGGCGCCGGGGGGTTGATGCCGCTCGGGATGAGCGTGCTGGCCGACCTCTACACGCTCGAAGAGCGTGGGAAGATGCAGGGGCTGCTGAGCGGGGTGTGGGGGGTGGCTTCGGTCGTCGGGCCCGTGACCGGTGGCTATATCACGGCGCTGTTTTCATGGCGGTGGGTGTTTTATCTCAATATCCCGTTCGGGATCGCCACCGCCGTGACCGTTGCGGCGTCCTTGCGGGACCGGCCGGCCGGTCCACGACAGGCGGTGGACTACGCGGGCGCGGGCCTGCTGATGGCCTCGGTCACTCTATTGATCCTGGCACTGAGTCGTAGTGGTCTCGACACCGGCGGTGCACAGGCGATGTGGGTATGGCCCGCCTACTTCGGCGCGGTGGTGTGCGGAGTCGCGCTAGTCCGGGTCGAACGGCGTGCACCCGAGCCGATGGTGCCGGTCGATTTGTTGGCGGACAGAATGGTGGCGGCCATCGCGGGGACCGGGTTGTTGGTTGGGGTCGGGATGTTCGGCGCCATTACCTATGTGCCGCTGTTCGTGCAGGAAGGGTTGGGCGGCAGTCCTGTCGAAGCGGGGCGCGCATTGACTCCCCTGATTCTGGGGTGGGTCGTGACGTCGATGATCACGGGACGGGCGGTGCTTCGGACAGGCTACCGACCGATGGTGCTCGGCGGACTCGTGTGTGTGACGTTGTCATTTGCCGGATTGACCCAGGTCACCGCAGACAGCTCGGTGTGGCTGTTGCGGGGCCACCTCGTTCTTATGGGGATGGGCTTGGGGATGACGATGTTGTCGCTGGTCCTGGCGATGCAGAACGTCGTGGCCAGACGCGACCTGGGGGTGGCGACCTCGTTCGGCCAGTTCACGCGGAGCATCGGCGGCGCCGTTGGGGTGGCGCTGCTCGGCGCCGTGATCGCGGCCGCTCTGCAAGACCCGGCCGCACCCGTGGCGGCGGATATGGTCCGTGGTATTCACCGGGCGTTCTGGCTGGCGGCCCTCGTGGCCGGCGTGGCGGTCGTGCCGGCCCTCTGGATTCCTGGCGGGCTGCCCGCTGATCTGGTGCACCCGGACCAGACGATGGCTCCAGCCACCGGCCGCGAAGCGATCGACGAGGCCTGACCCAGCCGGGAGAGCGCGTCGCGGCGACTCGTGCCTAGTGGACGGGCTCGTCGGAGTCCGCGGTCCACTCCGCGACGTTCTCCGAGTCGAGGGCGGCCGTCACGACCCGAGCCACCTCGACCCGGGCATCATTGAATACCGCCCCCCCGCCAATATCAGTCAGCTCGTCTGACACCAACGCGTTGGCGGTCGAGCCGTTGAGTGTGCTCATCCGCCAGAGCCCCTTCGGTAAACCCACGGTGCTGCGACGCATGTCCGGGTTCAGCGTCAACGGACAGTGCACCTCGCCCAGGGCGTTGAACATCCGGACCGTGTCGCCGGTCGAGAGACCGCGTCGTTCCGCGTCATCCGGGTGCATGTGCAGGGTGGCGGGGCCGCGACGGAGCTCACCGAGGGTCGAGTTGATGGTCTTGTCCGTTGCGGCTGAGATCAGGCTCAGCGGGTAGTCCTCGGTGGCCGGGTCCTCCTGATACCGATACAGACCCGCGGGAGTCTGGTGGTCCAGCGCCTCGGGGAACAGTTGCACCTTCCCGTCTGATGTACGTGGCGTGACATCAACGAACTGGATCGGCGCGCCGCCGGTCGAGGCGGTCACGATGCCCGCGTCCATTAGCGTGGCGGCGACCTCGCCGGGCATCGCGCCGGTCACCTCCAGCAGCGCCTCCACGTCAGTGGCGTGGTCGTGGTTTGCGTCCAGACCCAGGCGGGCTCCCAGTTCGGCGAATACCTCGACATTCGACCGAGCCTCACCCACCGCATCAATTGCGGGCTTGGCGAGTTGCATGGTGCTGAGTCCATAGCTCGGCACGATGTCATACGACTCGAGAAAGGTGGTCGCCGGGAGCACCACATCGGCCAGCGCCGCCGTGTCAGTCAGCACCTGGTCGAACACGACGGTGAAGAGATCCTCGCGAGCGAGTCCCTCTAACACTCTGTTTTGATTGGGCATGGTCACGGCAGGGTTGCAGTTGTACACAAACAGCATCTGCACGGGCGGGTCGCGATAGTCCAGCAGTGCCCGGCCGAGATGGTTCATGTTGACTAGTCGAGTGTCCGGCTCTGCGACACCGATCCAGTCCTCTGGCGTGTGCGTCCAGGCGCCGGAATTGCTCATGGAGTAGCCGCCGCCGCGCACGCCAAACTTGCCGGCGACGGTCGGCAGCGCCAGAACCGAGAGCACGGCGTTTCCACCGTTCCGGTTGCGTTCCAGACCCCATCCGCATCGGATCACCGCCGGGGAAATGTCCGCATACATCTCGGCGACATGCTCGAGGAGTTCGGGGTCAAGGCCAGCGACGTCGGCCGCGCGGTCTATGGTCCACTCTGCGGCTCGCTCTCGGAGTCGCTCTGCTCCGGACGCATGTGCGGCCAAGAATTCCTGGTCGGCCAGGTCCTGCTCGAACAGAAACCGATGGAGCGCCAATGCGACCACCACGTCGGTGCCCGGTTTCAGGGCCAGGTGGATGTCGGCCTGTTTGGCCAAATTGGTCCGCCTCGGGTCAATCACCACCAACGCGGCTCCAGCCTCTTGCGCCGCCTTTATGTGAGGAACCAGGTGGATCCCTGAGCTCGAAGGATTGGCGCCCCACACGATGATGAGCCGGGCGTATCGATAGTCCGAGTAGGTCACGCCCGGCATCTTGCCGTAGAGTGCCTGACTGGCGGCGGTGGTCGGGATCGCGCAGACGGTGCGGGCCAGTCGCGACGTGCCGAACTGCCGAAATAGTCTGGCGTCCGTGGTGTCTTGCGTCAGTAGCCCGTTCGAGCCGCCGTACGAGAACGGCAGGATCGCCTCGGCGCTCCATTCGTCGCGGATTGACTCCATCCGCGATGCGATGAGACCCAGGGCGTCGTCCCAGCTCGCCTTGCGCAACTCTCCGTTTCGCCCGCCTTCGCGTATGAGCGGATGTGGGATGCGGGCGTCTCCATAGACCCGTTCGCCGAAGCGTCGAACCTTGCCGCAAATGTAGCCGTTGGTTGCGTCGTGCGTCTGTGAGCCGTCGAGTCTGAGGACCTTCCCGTTCTCAACGGTCACTTCGAGGCTGCACGCATCGGGGCAGTCGAGCGGACAGACCGTGTCGACCGTCGACCGCCCCCACTTCAAGTCTTTCTCCTCAGCCATGTCGTCATTTTACCACCCGAGCGAGAGCGCTCCGCGACCGCGGCGGTGGCGTGTCTACCGCACCGACCGGGCTGGTGGGCCCGGAAGCTGAGCTGGGGGCGGCGTATCATGGTGCGACGTTCACGCGAGGCCAGCGACCCCGGCACACCGATGGGCCCTCCTACAAGAAGACGCACCAGATCCACTATTCGCGCCGTGATGCCTGTGGTTCGCCTCGGCATACTTGGGTGCGCGGCGGCCTTCGCGTTCCTCCCGCTGCCGCGCCCGCTCGTGGAGTCGGTGTACTCCCAGCGTCTCTATCCCCTCATCCGTGAAGCGGTGACGGCGGTCACCAGGCATGCCGATATGCCGCTCTTCGACGTACTCCTCGTCGGGGGGAGCCTGACGTTGTCGACGTGGTGGGTCCTGTCGCTGCTCCGTGCGCGCCGCGGTCGGCGCGTGCGCGAGCTGGTACGCGTGGTGGGGCTGACGGCGGTGCTCGCGGCGGCCTTGTACCTCACGTTCCTGGCGACGTGGGGTTTGAACTATCGCCGCGAGGCGCTCGCGACACGGTTGGGTTACTCCGCAGCGCGGGTCACGACGGTGGAGATCGAGAGCCTGGCCCGGGTAGCTATTCAGCATCTCAATCGCGCCTACGATGAGTCCGAGCACGCCACGTGGCCCCAGTTGTCGGAACTGCCCACCAGCCTGGGGCAGGCGTTCGCGCGCGCGCAAGGGAAGCTGGGGGTCTCTCCCGTGATGTCGGGTCTCGTGCCGCAGCGGTCTCTGCTGACCCCCTATTTTCGGCGTGCCGGTATCGACGGGATGGTCGATCCGTTCTTCCTGCAGGTATTGCTCAACGATGGCGTGCTGCCGTTCGAGCGGCCGTTCGTGACCGCGCACGAGTGGGCGCATGTGGCTGGTTTCGCGCACGAGGCAGAAGCGAATTTTGTCGCGTGGTTGACCTGCCTGCAAGGGGACGAGCGGATGCGCTACGCCGGATGGTCGTTCCTGGTGCCGCGTTTGGTGGCAGCGCTCCCGGCCGACAGGCAATCGGCACTGTGGGTGGGCGTTGGGTCTGGCCCGCTCGCCGACTTCGCGGCCGTTCGCGCGCGTTTGAGTCGTACGATTCCGGTGGTCCGCCAGAGCGCCCGCCGAGTCAATGACCAATATCTGCGCGCGAATCGGGTGGCCAGTGGTGTTGCCAGCTACGGTGAGGTATTGCAGCTGGCTGTCGGGACAGATCTGGGTCGAGCCCAATGGTTGGTCAGGCCGGCCGGCGAGTAGGGTCGGTCGTACCGATCGAGACACGGTATGATCAAGGCCGCTTGCTCGCGCGGCCTGTGCGCGCTTTATCGATTGCGAACCGGGAAAGCAGTGACCATGTTCAAGTTGATTCCGACCGTACGGGGAGGCGCGGTGAACTCCCTGATCACGTCGAAGAAATACGCCACGGTGGAGGAGGCGCGTGACGCGACGAAGGCGCTAACCCACGAGAACGCGCGGGTGACGCGGGTCATGATTGTTGATGTTGCGAATGGGTCCAAGTTCGTCGAGTGGATCGAGCGTAGTTAGTCCCCAGCCGGGGCGGCGGCTGCGCCCCGAACCCATGCCGAGCTAGTCGCGCAATCCCAGGTTTCCGACGATCTGAGTGGCGGCGTGCGCCTTGTTGAGGGAGTAGAAATGCAGCCCCGGGGCACCGCCGGCGAGCAGCGCTTCGCATTGGCGTGAGGCGAGTTCGATCCCGAAGTCAGCGACCGCGTCCGCGTCGTCTCCGTAGCTGTCTAGTTTCGACGCCAGGGCCGCCGGCAGCGTCGCCCCACAGAGCGCGGTGAATCGCTTGATCTGCCGGGTGTTCAGGATCGGGAGGATGCCGGGCGTGATCGGCACGGTGACGCCAAGCGTGTCGACCAGATAGTCGCGGAACGCGAAGTAGTCGTCGTTGTCGAAGAACAGCTGGGTCAGCACAAAGTCCGCGCCCCGATCAATCTTCGCCTTGAGGCGCTGCCAGTCGACGTGCCTGCCGTCGGTGCAGGCAATGTGGCTCTCCGGGAATCCGGCGGTGCCAATGGAGAACCCTTCCATCTTGCTGATGAACTCCACGAGCTGATACGAATACTCAAACCCACGTTCAAATTGCTCGTCCGAGCTCTCGAGCGGCGGGTCGCCACGCAGCGCCAGAATGTTCCGGATACCTCGATCGCGGGCCTCGGACAAGTAGCGCTCGATATCTGACCGCGAGGTGCTGATGCAGGTCAGGTGTGCCATGGTCGTGGTGCCGTGCTCGCGTTGGATACGGTCCACAATCGCCAGCGTCTTGTCCCGGGTGCTGCCGCCGGCCCCGTAGGTGACCGAGTAGAAATCCGGTCGCAGTGCGTCGAGGGCCGGTAGCGTCCGCTCGAAGAGCGCCAGGTCCCCCTTCGGCGTCTTCGGGGGGAAGAACTCGAACGACAGTACCGGCCGTTCCTGCGAGCCATGCTCCGCGTAGATGTCTCGAATTAAGCGGATCCCGGGTGTCGGCGTGACGGTCGGCGTTGGCGCCCGGTCCAGCCGCGGGTTGGGTATAGAGGTCATGCGATAGGTTGTCTGGGCCCTGCGGTCTGTCCTGGTGTCGCCTGCCTGAGGAGTGGCACGCACGGGACGGTTCGTGCCGCGCCACGTCGAGCGTACCACCCGAGTTCGCGGCGTGACAAGCTGGTCGTGGTTGCGTCCGCCACAGGAAGCGCTTATAAAGGCGGGCAGTTCCTTCGGGTGGAACGCGCGATGACGTGAGCGGGCCAGGAGACAACCCAGATATGAGCACACCCGACAAACCGCACGTAGCATTCACACCGTTCGTGCCCGAAGAGACCGATTTGCCGGAACTCACGTTCAGGGCAGTCGCTCTGGGTGTGCTGATGGCAATCGTGCTGGGCGCCGCGAACGCGTATCTCGGTATGCGGGCCGGGTTGACCGTCGCGGCCACATTCCCCGCCGCGGTCGTCGCGATGGCGGCGCTGCGAGCTTTGGGTGGCTCGGTGCTCGAGGAGAACATCTCTCGCACCACCGCCTCGGTCGGCGAGGCTCTCGTGGCGGGGGCCATTTTTACCATCCCCGCGTTCGTGATCAGCGGCGTCTGGGACGAACTGCGGTATTGGGAGAGCACGGCCATCATGCTGACCGGTGGTCTGCTCGGGGTGCTGTTCATCATCGTGCTCCGGCGCACGATGGTGGTCGAAGCGGACTTGCCATTTCCCGAGAGCGTGGCTGCGGCCGAACTCGTCAAGGCGGGGCAAGGCGGCCAGACGGGCGCCAAATATGTTTTCCAGGCAATGGGATTGGCCGCGTTGTGGGAGTTCATCAAGAACTCGAACGGGGTGCAGATCGTCTCGAGCTCGGCGACGACATTCGTCAACCTCGGCCGCTCGACCATCGAGATGGCCGGGCAGCAGGTGAGCTACGTGGGCGGGTTCATTCTGCAGTCGCCGGCTGCGTCGCCGGCGCTGGTCGGCGTCGGCTTCATCGTCGGTCCGGCTATCGCGTCGACGTTGTTCGCCGGTGCGGTGATGGGATGGATGTTGCTCGTGCCGCTGGGACTGTTCTTGAATCCGTCGCTGACGGCCGGGGTTACCGACACGGCCGGCTTCATCGATCTCAGCACGGAGGTCTGGCTCAAGCAGGTACGGCCGCTGGCGGTTGGCACCATGATTGTGGCCGCCTTCTACACGCTCTTCAAGCTTCGCACGCAGCTGGTCGAAGGCATCGGCCGGGCCTTCGTCGACATCAAGAAGGCCCGGACCGGCGGGGGCGCCGTGACGCGCTTGAACCTGGATCTCGACTTTACCAAGGTTGGCATTGCGACGGTGGCGTTGTCCGTGCCCGTGGCCGGGCTCTACTGGTTCTTCAGCCGCAGCCTTCCCGGCGCGATCGTGTTGACGGTTGTCATGATGACGCTCGGTTTTCTGTTTTCGGCCGTCGCCGGCTACCTCGTTGGCCTGCTTGGCAGCTCCAACAACCCGATCAGCGGGTTGACGCTTAGCACGCTGCTCATCGCGGCGGTCTTGATGGTGAGCATGCGAATTACCGGCCCGGGCGGGGTGCTGGGTGTCCTCGGTGTGGCGGGCGTCGTCTGTTGCGCGGCCGGCATCGCGGGGGACATGCTGCAGGACTTGAAGGTCGGACACATTCTCGGCGGTACTCCGTGGAAGATGGAGTTGGCCGAAATCATTGGCGTGATCATCGCGGCCCTTGTGTTGATTTGGCCGATGATCGCGATGGACCGCGTCTACGAAATAGGGAGCGCGGAACTGCCGGCGCCTCAGGCCGGCCTGATGGCGCTGATGGCCCAGGGCATTGTTGGCGGTGACATGGCGTGGCCTCTGGTGGTCACCGGTATGTTCCTCGCGCTGGGTCTCATCCTCATTAACTCGCCATCGCCCATGCTGATTGCGGTCGGTATGTATTTGCCCTTCGGGTCCACGTCGGCCATTTTTGTCGGCGGCCTGATGGCCTGGATGCTGTCCAGGTCGCTCACCGCTCGCGGAGCCGATGCGGCGCAGGTCACGCAGGCGACCAACACCGGCGTGCTGTTGTCCTCCGGGTTCATCGCGGGAGAGGCCTTGATGGCGGTGTTGTTGGCCTTCGTCGTGCTCGGGGGCAGCGCGTTCGGGGTGGCCAAGGTGCTGCCGTCGATCGCCGAGAGTGCGTTGCTTGGCGGCGTGGTGTTCGTGGGGCTGTACTACCTGCTGGTTCACGTGTCGTTGAGGGCAAGTGGCACAGGTGGCACACGTCAGCCGCCGACCGGGTAATGGCGTCGGGCCTCGATTTCGGCACGGTTCGGCCTCGGCGTCTGCTCGAGTGGAGCGAGGAGGACGGCCGCTGTGTGCTGCTGCGACCGCGGCTGGGGCCGAGCCGGCTCGGGCGCTGGGCGGCACGGCTGTTCGATGACCAGCACTACCGCATACGGCTCGACGACGTCGGTTCGCTCATCTGGAAGACGTGCGATGGGCACACCTCACTGGCTGACATCGTCGTGCGGATGCGCCAGCAGTTCGGTGACGACGTGGAGCCGGCGGACGCACGGCTCGCCGCCTTCGTCCGCAGACTGCTGAAGGGCCGAATGGCCGCTATCTAGCGTCTGG